>JBCDKO010000195.1:0-9357 GCA_038746525.1 Bacteroidota bacterium | reverse complement strand
CATATGATGACTAAAAAAGAAGCGTTTAATCCCGAAATATTTCGGCTAAACCAAACCAAATTAAAAGAAAAACGAATTAAAAGCCTTGAACAACAACTGGCTGCCCTAAAGAAGGCTGCTTAAGGTGGGTATAAGGTGGGTTAAAATACTCCAGGATCGTCTTCTGAATCTCCCGGGATGCTGCCATCTTGATAGCTTTGAGGATGATGCGGTGTTTGGCGAATGGATTATTTCTAATTTCCTCTTCCAGATGAGCCAGGATCAGTTCATGATCCTGAGTGTGTGTTTTTTGGTGGTATTTTGATTCTGATAGCATTAACCTCTTTTGTCTTGAACAGGTATGACCGGCAGGCGACCCTGTTCAGACTTCTTAATCACTGGTTTTAATGTAGGCTTTGGCGGTCCGGCGATCCGGTTCATTTTCAGTTTCTCACCCTCTTTAGCTTCCACCACTTTCTTCGCCCCTCCAGTACCACCCGTGCGCTTAAGTCTTCTTTTCTTCTTGTTTCTGCCGAACCAGATGATAAAACCTGTGACAGGCAGGCTGGCTGAAAACAGGCTTAAGAAAAAGGCGATCGTCTTTCCTACAATACCTCCAATAGCTCCAGTATGGATATCAAAATTATACGCCCAGACTTTTTCGCCATTGGTTTTGTCTTCCCATTTATCTCCAGTGTGCAAAAGCGCTCCGCTATACCGGTCGAATTGGAGGTAAACGTTCTTAGTGCGGTCTTCATAAGCCACATAAGTGCCAATGGTACCTGCGGAATCTTGAGGGAGGTTGATGTAATATACCTTCGCTTCACTGTGATCGGTTTTTAAGCTGTGATGGACCATATCCAAAGGATGTGTTGAGTTATGTTGGGTGATAGTAGATTCTACATTGATAGCTTCTTCCTTAATAGTCTTACCACCATTGGCGATCCATTCCACACCATCGCTAAACCAAGAAAAAGCCCACATCAATCCTGTTAAGGCGATGAAGATGACCAGAAACATGCTGTAAAAACCAATAATATTGTGGAGATCGTAATTCTTTCGCTTCCACTTAGTATCTGATTTCCAGCGAAACCACGTTCTAACTTTGAATGCTTTATTATTCCTTGGCCACCAGAGGACCAGTCCGGTGGTAAGCATGATGATGAAGATGAGCGTTGCCCAACCAGTTATTTTATGGCCCATTTCGTAACGGAGCAGAAGGCTCATATGCAAGAATCGGATAACCTCAAAAAAATGAAGTGTTTCATCCTGAATGCCGAGTATTTCAGAGGTATATGGATTGACATATACCCAGAGATTGCGTTCTATTTCTTCCCAGTACCAGATAGCATCAGGCTGTTCAATGTGCGTACGGTTACTAAGTTGGTAGGAGCGATTCTTTTGATTGATAACAGTAACTTGATTTAGGGGAATCTCACTTCCAACCGCTTGCTGGGCCGCTTGCAGATTTTGACTGATAGGCAAAGGATTGCCTGATGCTGGTTCTTTAACCAATAAAAGGTCATTATGAACAATTGGCCAAAGCTCTTCCTGAAATACCCACAAGCAACCGGTGGTACCGAGAACAAACACAACTAGCCCAGAGGTAAGTCCAAGCCAGAGGTGAACTTTTCGGATAAGTTTTTTCAAGTTCATATATAGATAATATATGTAGTGACGAGTGTTTTGAAGAAACACTCGTTACTTTAATCCGTGTGTTAAAGACTTATTGAATTCTTAAAATTTCACGAATAATAGTTATTTTGATCTACCAAATTTTATCAAGACTGATATAGAAACCACCTTCTATATTTGAAACTTCTGTGTAGTTACCAAAAGAATTTTCCAACAATATTGTTGCATACCATAAACCATCAATTTGATTGATTCCAAGATGATAGTTGACTCCATTAATAACTTCCCATTCTCCGCCACTTTGATATTTATCTAATCCTGTAAAGGGAGTAACTTCTAAGGTATTCATATCAAGGACAACTTTTTCAGTTTCTTGATTTCTAAAACTCCACCTATCATCCCATGTAGGCGTTGCATGAGTTGTATCTATATAAGCCAAAACAATTTTATCGCCAGATATAAATGCAACATCCCTAAGCATTTTTATTGGAAGTATTTCATTTAATTTTAATTCAAAATTAGGATCATAATTACCATCAGGATTGAATTTTAATATTGTAAAAAAGCCAGGGTCATCATGATTATAAAAATCGTTGGTAATTTGATTGTAAATCGAAGGTGTTTGGTACATATCGCCTCGCTCGTTTAAAATAAATCCCACATGCGCTGCGAACGATCTCGAGTCTGAAACATATGTAATTGTTTTTGATGCGGGATCAAATACTCCTACCATCATTCCTCCTGGATATGTAAAATCACAACAATCATCTGTTACACCAAACCTAATTGGTATGAAAATCTTGTCATTGGACGGATAAAATGTATTAGTTTGTGTCCATGATCCCTCTTCAAAGTCCACTAATGGATTTGGCGTAACGTTGTAAGTTTCAATAATCTTCATGGTTGTTGGATTCCATTCTACCACAGAACCTTCTTCTAAATCAATCATAAAGGCTTGATTTTCTGACAAAATTATTGGCTCATTAAAATTTGAAAATCCAGCACTAGCAATACTTAAGATTTGAATTGGATTTAACTCTAGGCTTGCCTTGTTCACCTCCCATTTTGTTAAGGTGTTTGCGCTGGCGTTAACAGTATATATGTTATCACCGTATGTCATTGTAGATGCTCCTAAACCAATTTCAACGGCATTTGAAGGTTCCATTTTTTCAGGTATTTGCTCGTATACACCCATATAATGAATACTATTATTTGGATTGTCTATTTCGAAATGTACGAACCATCCATTTTCTTTTTCTTCGCCGTCAGGGTTCACCTCATTATTATCATCACTGCAGGAGAATATACCAAAGGAGATTACTGCGATGAGTAGCATGGATGCCAATGTCTGTTTTTTATTTGTTAGCTTATTAAATTTCATTTTTCTTAATTAGTGTTATCAATTTTTGTTGTAATTCACCTCGGCCAAGTGCTTTGGTGGGTGGCCTGCCTAAGTGGAAGTGTGTCCTGAACCGATGCATTTCCCTGCAGGTTTTTTTGGTTTATCTCATTTTTTTGTTCATACGGTATTGGTTAAAGAACGAGATTCCGGGAATAAAACATCCGCATCGCCGGACCGCCCCTAACCCTCGAAATGTCGAACCACTTCAAAAGGGGATTACATGGAGGGGAGAGGCCGGAATTGTAAATTTTATCTATTGTTTTTTTCATTTATTATGCTCTTAAAATTGAGTGGTTGATTTGATGTAAAAAGCCCTGCCGGGTCGTTGAACTCCGAAGAGGTCGAAAATCTTGGCATTGGTTAGGTTTTGGGCTTCTAGCGTTAGTGCATTTTGAATTTTTTTAATGTTCATCCGGTGGGTAAGCCCAGCCGTATAAATGATTTGATCAGGTACTTCTGCTTTGAACTGCTGCAACCCTGCACTTTCCCAACCTACGAAAAAGGAATTAACGTAGCGTACGTTCCAGAAAATGGAGAGCTTGTCTTGCTTTTTGATCAGATCTGTTAATTCATATTCTGCCGATCCATTCGTAAAAAAGTATGGGGTGTTGGGAATGCGATCTCCTTTAAAGCTCTCAAAAGGGCCGTTCTCTGAAGTGTTCAGATACTCCTGATAAGTGGTATTAGCGGAGATGGTTAAGCCTTTGATCAAGTCTTTCCATCTTCCACTCAGTTCAAAGCCTTGTGAAGTAGCACTCCAAACGTTCTGAAAAGAGCCAAACTCCTCGGCATCCACTAATAAGAAAATTAGGTCATCTATCCTTCGTAGGAAGAAATTAGCTTGTAGTTGCCAGCCTTTATTTGAACCAGTTTTGCTAACATGGTTCCACTGCAGGTTCACATTGTGGCTGCTCTCCGGACGGAGCTCCAGATTTTCCTGGACGAGTTGACCGTCTCCAAAAATTTCGTCTTGTCTGGGTAAGCGATAGGCAAACTCGTAGCTCAGCTTGGTGGAGAAGCGAGTAGACCAGGTGTACTTTAGTCCATTACCCACTCCGTAATTGCTTACTGAGCGTTCATCTACGATAATTTCTTCTACACTCTGATCCAGCGACTCAATGCGAATGTTCTGGCGATAGTTTTTTACAAAGGCGATGTTTTGTAAGCGTTTGTCCAGAAAATCAGAAGTGTATTCCAGTCCGGTTACTACATCGAGTAAATAGCCATCATCTAAAGCCGGATCAAATTCCCCCTCAAGTAAGAGGTCATCTCCAGTTCGGTTTTGGTAAGTGGGTGCTACCGAAAGTTTGAAAGTGTGTTTTTCAGAAAGCCTGTAGGTCAGTTGCTGACGGGAAAATACGCTTTCACTTTTCGTGATCGGATGATCGGCTTCTCCAAACTCTCCGGGTTGGTTTTGTATTCGGACTACTTTGCCCAGCCAGTTGTATAAGTTTTTGGCGGTATCAATGGAGATTCGTTTGTTGTAATGGTAGCCTGCTTTTAGGTCTAGTTCCAACCTCCCCCTTAGTCCCCCTCCGAGAGGGGGAGACGAGCTGCCGACATTGTAGTGTAGGTTGACCCCCTGAGAAAAGCTCGTAAAACGCACCTCTCCAAATGGGCTTCCGGCCACTGCTTGGTCAATCCCTAAGCTCAGCTGGTCAATTAAGCCAGGCACCTGACTGTTTTGCACTTCATTATCATAGTCACCATAATAACCCTCAATGCTTAGTTCATCGGACCACTTTCTATCTCGGATGCCTATTCGAACATTGGCTCCATAGGCACGGTATCCATCATGAAAGCGTCTGATGGTTTGTTGTTTAAGCTGCCCCTTTTCGTCGGGGATGGCGACATCTGTTTTGTAATTGTTATCTGTGTAGTCGTAGAAGCCTCCTGCAACTACAAATAATCCGGTTTTTTCATGAGCATAATTGATGTTTCCAGTGATCCGATGCGTATTGAAAGATCCTACCTGGTAAGAGGCAGACCCGTTAAGACCGTCGTAGATTTCCGGTGAGGCCAGATTTACTGCCCCGCTCAATGCATCTGCTCCAACTTGTATGGGTACTACTCCTTTGTATATCTCCACGCGATCGATTGCATTCACAGGCACATTGGCAACGCCAAAAGCATAAGGCGTGAAGTTGAGCAGAATACCATCATAGAAAAAGCGGATCTGGTCGTCAGAAAGGCCATTAAGTGAAAAACGCGTATTTGAGCCTAAACCACCGGCGCGTTGCACGTTTACTCCTTCCGTTTTTGCCATTACCTCACCCAGGTCAGCAGATTTAAGTTTTACTTCTCTCGTCTCGATCACCTGTACAGACTTGGCAGAAAGCTTGAGTGCTTGCGCTTCTGATTCAGCAGTTACCACCACCTCTTCTAATTCGGAGGTGCTTACTTGAAAGGTAATGGAAAGAGTAAGTTTTTGTCCTTCATTGAATGTTAATTGAAAAATTTGCTTTTGGTAACTTACCCCCGATACTTCAACAGTGTATGAACCAGATTTGATATCTATTACCTCATATTTACCTTCAAAGTCTGTGATCGCTCTTGGTGTTATTCCGCCTTGACTCATGCCCTTCAGTACTATCGTTATTCCGGGAATACCTTCCTTTCGCTCATCAGCGACTGTACCTGATAATGATCCATTGATCTGAGCAAAAGCGTTTGAATAGCTGAGCATAATAGATATGATTAGGGTTTGTTTAATGACTAGAGGTTTGGAAATTTTAATTAATCAATCTCTAATTCTGCTGAGAAGGAAACCACCTTTAAGAGGTTGTTCAAAATCGCTTTTAGAAAAGGAGTAACCTTTCAGATTAGCATTTTCAATATTTCCTGTTAGATAATAGTACCTATTAGATTCTAAGATGAACGAGGAATCGCCTACAATAATGGTCTTATTGGAAAGCCCATTATTGTACAATTTGATAGTACCGTCAAAGTCTATTTCAAAAGCATCTCCTGGCAGGTTACCTTTTGCTCCATCGCCACCATAGATAAATAAATGATTAGCGGTTGGATCTTTCGGGGTAGGACTGGCTGTAGCAGTACCAACAGAAAATCTTCCACCAAAGAAAACAACTAATGCAAAGCAAGCTGCGGCAGCATATCTCACCACACTATTAAAAACCAACAGGTTTTTTGCTTTTTTAAAATTCAAAGTTTTTGACAACTGAGGACGTTTTTTACTCATCTTTGACCAGATAAGTTCATCATCAAAGGTCGGTCTAAAAGATTTGCTCAATCTGGAAGAGGGGTCATCTAGGGTGTCGAACCATTTCTCTATTTCTTTTCTTTCTTGCTCCGTACAAAGGCCTAAACCATATCGCTTTAGAAGCTCTCTAGTTACTTTCATGATAAATTTTAATTTCAGTTGTCGATTAGTACCTTTCGATGATTTAGTTCATCCTTCTATTAGTATAATCGATTGGGAAATGGCTGTGGGTTAAGAGCCCAGAGAAAAAAATCAAAATGATCTTAGAGCCAATGCATCGATAAATGCAATGAACTTTGAGATTAATCACTAAATGTTTTGCATAGTGAAGTACTGCCTTCAGATAACATTGACTTTTTGAGGGTACTACCTGTAACTCTAAAGATTTGAAGCCCTTTTTGGTGTGTTGTAGTCGGATAGTTGGTCTCTGAGCTTTTTTAAAGCAATAGCAATTTGCTTTTTGACTGAGTGCTCCGAAATCCTCATCATTGTTGCAATCTCTTTATTAGGTAAGCCATCTTCACGACTCATTCTAAAAATCTCCTGGCATTTAGAAGGTAGTTGTTCAATTGCCAATGACAACTCGTTAATTAGCTCATGGAAATCAACCTGATCTTCGGTAGTATTTTCAAAGGTTATTATTTCTCTCATAATAACTTCTTTTATGCCCTCAAGCCGTTCAGTATTGCGAATGTGATCAACTACTTTGTTTTTAGCAGCTCTATTTAGATAGTGCTTCCACTCCATTTGCTTTGATAGAGAATTGTGGTACAATGTTTCTCTTCTATCCCAAACGGATATGAATATATCGGCAGTAAGATTATCACTCAGTGCCTTGTCACGCAAGTAATCATAGCAGACATTAAATACCAGGGGAGCATATCGCTTATATAAGACTGTGAAACCTGCCTCACCTCTAATATCAAGCCTTGGTTTACTGAAAATGCCCATCTTACTCTATGCTGTCGTTCACATTTATTTAGAATCATTCTAATGACCTGCAAAAATCAACCTTGAATGCCAATAAAGCAATCACTAGTCCTAGTGATAATATCAAATGCTAAGAAATTAACCTTTTTCGGCACTGAAAGGGTAAGATGACCAATAAACGAAACTCGAATCAAGGCAATCACACAGACGAATGAATAATGCTGTGAACTCTTGGTTATATATTTTTACCATTTGTTATATGTTAGCATAGATGCTTTAGTAAAAAAGCATCGACAGCCATTTGTTGCCGATGCTGCTTACTAAGTGATAAAATGAGATAAACTAAACTCGATGACACTAACAGTCCAGTTTATAATCTTCTAGCCATGCTAGTGCTTTTGGTTCCTCTCTGAACGACTCAATAGGGATAGATGGGTTCTCGACACTTTTATAGAAGATGATAGAACAGTCCTCCGAAGGCATTATCAAAAACAAAGGCGCTTGCAATTAAATAGGTGAGTGCTTCACTATTGGCCAGCCAGATTCTTTCCTCTCGGTCAAAACGTATCAACTGGCACATGTCAACTAACATGGGCATCATGCGCCCCTTGATATTTTCATTCGGTCAGCCACTATCTGTTTTACTCCCTTCAAAATCAACATCAGTTTGGTACTTGAACTTCTGGTATACGATACCATCTTGTTCCCACAATTCCACATAGTCATTTTCGATAAAGGATTGTTTCAAATGCTTTCAGGATTCAGGTTAGAGCTTACTCATAGTTCTTTAAATGTCTTTCTACAGAAATTCCGAAGTGCCGCTCTCAATCCAATGGAATCTGCCGTCTTAATAGCTTTTAAGATGGTTCTGTGTTTGCATCCTGGGTTTTCCTGTATTTGTTGCTTCAATCCGGCAATGATGTGGTCATAGCTTTCTTTCGTCTCTATCTGACCTGATTCAATAGTCATAGGTAGAGGATTTGATAGTCAAAGCAGGGGTTCTATTTTTCTTCTGAGCCTTGATGACCGAACGTTTTCTTTTCATTTGCCTATTGGTATTACTGATTGTTAGTATGCCTGATTGATTCTTCTTCTTGAGCTTCCTTTTCTTCTTGTTTCTGCTACACCAGTTAATAAAACCTGTGACCGGAAGGCTGGCTGAAAAAAGGCCATAATCTTACCAACCAGACCTCCGATAGCTCCGGTATGGATATCATAATTATACGCCCAGACTTTCTCTCCATTGATTTTGTGCTCCCATTTGTCTCCAGTGTGTAAAAGCACTCCACTGTACTGGTCGAATTGAAGATATACATCTCAGATATTGTCTTTGTAGTCCACATAAGCACCGATTGTACCGGCAGAATCCTGAGGAAGGTCAATATAAAATACCTTCGCCTCACTGGGATCGGTTTTTAAGCTGTGATGGACGACATCCAAGGGGATGGGCATCAGATGGTGGAGCTGGTGTGCTAACTACTTCTACATTTTCTTTCTCAATGGCCTTACCACCATTGGCTACCCACTCCACACCATCGCTAAACCAGGTAAATGCCCACATCAATCCTGTTTTAAGGCGATGAAGATGACCAGAAACATGCTATAAAAGCCGACGATATTGTGCAGGTCGTAATTCTTACGTTTCCACTTGGTGTCTGATTTCCAGCGAAACCAAGTGTTGACTTTAAAAGCCTTTTTATTCTGTGGCCACCAGAGGACAAGGCTGGTGATGAGCATGATGACGAAAAGCAGGGTCGCGAAACCCACTATCGTTTGACCTATATCTTCCTTAAGAAATAAGCTCCAATTAATAGCAAAAATGG
The DNA here is from genome assembly GCA_038746525.1 of Bacteroidota bacterium. Classification (GTDB taxonomy): domain Bacteria; phylum Bacteroidota; class Bacteroidia; order Cytophagales; family Cyclobacteriaceae; genus Ekhidna. The sequence goes on along the minus strand of JBCDKO010000195.1, from coordinate 368 downwards.
TTTGAAAAAAATCGGATGTCACATCCTTTATTTCTAAAACTTCGGATGTATATAGATTCAAATATGTATTTATGTTGTAACCTCAGTTCGATTTTAAAAAGCGGCTAGTTGGGTTGATTTTTCGAGGGAGTACTTGATCTGAGGTTTCTTATCAAAGAATGAATATGCGATAAGTCCAGCGATTAGATTAGTGATAAAATTATTGAATGATCTGTGTCCAATGTGAAGATTTGTTATTTATCGAACTATTTTTTGTTCCATCATAAGTCCATTCAAAAGGTTTAGCTCTTTCTTTGTTGTAGGTGTCCACGTATTGGATGATTTGTTTGGCCAGTTGTTCTTTACTGTGCCATACTGCGCCTTTTAGT
>JBCDKO010000194.1:0-9402 GCA_038746525.1 Bacteroidota bacterium | reverse complement strand
TCTATTCCATGTTGCTTGTAACGACCTTTCCATTTATTGATCACCGGTCTGCTGATTTTAAGCGCATCCTGAATCGAATCATAGCTCTTTCCTTCTGAACATAACAATATGATTCGCGAACGAAGAACGTCCCGACTTCCTGGTGTATGAGACCTTGACCTGAGTAGGAGCTCATTTTTGTCTTCTGGAGATAGTTCTAACTTACCTATGCTTGCCATAGAACATATATCATAGATAGTAACCTTATTATAAAATCATTACACTAGTTCAATATTTTTTATTTTAATAAACATATTATTTAATGGATAATTTGGAATTGAAACACTGACCTACCATACAGAATTACCTGTAATAACGCTGATAAGAAGGCCCACTATTAAGTATGCTCTTATATTTGATAATTTTTATATCCAATGAATAAAATCTTCTTCACACAGGTGGCAATAAATTGCTCTCTGTATTTAAATAAATGACGATTAGTTCAGATCAAAACGGTCTAAGTTCATTACCTTATTCCATGCGGCGATGAAATCGTTTATGAATTTTTCCTGGTTATCGCTTTGCGCATACACTTCTGACAAGGCTCTTAGCTCTGCATGGGATCCAAAAACCAAATCCATACGTGTTCCTGTTGTCCATTTTACTTCACCACTCTTTCGGTCCTTGCCTTCGAAGAAGTCATCAGTTCCATCTACTGTTGACCATTCAATATTGAGATCTAATAAGTTCACAAAGAAATCATTGGTCAGTGTACCCGGCTTATCCGTAAAAATTCCGTGCTCAGAGCAATCCCAGTTGGCATTAAGCACTCTCATACCACCAACTAGTACTGTCATTTCAGGAACAGTTAGAGTTAATAGCTGTGCTTTATCTATCAGCATGTCCTCAGCTTTGGCTGCATGCTTATCATTTTTGTAATTTCTGAATCCATCGGCATTAGGTTCCATTATCTCATAAGCAGAGACTTCAGTTTGCTCTTGCGCAGCGTCTACTCTACCCGGTTTAAACGGTACAGATACTTCACTTCCCGCGTCTTTTGCTGCTTTCTCAATTGCGGCACATCCACCTAGTACAATGAGATCTGCAAGAGAAACCTTCTTATTTCCTGATTGTGCATCATTGAATTCTTCCTGAATATTGATAAGTAGATCTAAGACTTTTTTAAGTTGAGTCGGGTTATTTACTTCCCAATTTCTCTGAGGAGACAATCTGATACGAGCGCCATTCGCCCCTCCCTTTTTATCTGAATCTCTATAGGTCGAAGCAGCAGCCCATGCAGTTACTATCAATTCAGAAACAGTTAGATCTGATGTAAGGATGTTGTCTTTTAAGTATGCAATGTCTTTCTCATCAATAATCTCGTAATCTGCTATTGGTAGTGGCTCTTGCCAGATCAAATCCTCTTTGGGAACTTCTGGACCAAGGTATCTTGATTTAGGTCCCATATCTCTGTGGAGCAATTTAAACCAGGCTCTTGCGAAAGCATCTTCGAACTCCTTCGGATTTTCAAGAAATCTTCTTGAGATTTTCTCATATGAGGGATCCATTCTTAATGAAAGATCTGTAGTAAGCATAAAGGGGGCGTGAGATTTACTTGAATCATGCGCATCAGGAATGGTGCCTGCCCCTTCTCCATTTTTCGGTTGCCATTGGTAAGCGCCACCCGGACTTTTAGTAAGTTCCCAATTGTACTTAAATAAATTTTCAAAATATTTATTACTCCATCTAGTTGGGGTTTCTGTCCAAGCACCTTCTAAGCCACTTGTAATAGTATCACCTCCTTTACCTGATCTATGATTACTCCTCCATCCGAGTCCTTGCATCTCTAATGGAGCGCCGGCGGGTTCAGCTTCTAAAGCTGCATCAGGTGCTGCACCATGCGTCTTTCCAAACGTATGACCTCCTGCGATCAATGCTACTGTTTCTTCATCGTTCATTGCCATACGACCAAATGTTTCCCTTATATCATAGGCTGCGGCTACGGGATCAGGTTTCCCGTCAGGACCTTCCGGATTAACATAAATTAACCCCATGTGAGATGCTGCCAGCGGATTTTCTAATTCCCTCTTTCCGGTATATCTGTTTACTCCAAGCATTTCATTTTCTGATCCCCAGTAGACGTCTTGCTCGGTTTCCCAAATGTCTTCCCGGCCTCCGCCGAAACCAAATGTTTTGAACCCCATAGATTCAAGCGCCACATTTCCCGTTAAAATCAACAAGTCTGCCCAAGATATCTTGTTACCGTATTTCTGTTTGATTGGCCATAAAAGCAATCTAGCTTTATCTAAGTTGGTATTATCTGGCCAGCTATTGAGCGGAGCAAAACGCTGGGCTCCGGTACTTCCACCACCACGACCATCTGTTTGTCGATAGGTTCCTGCCGCATGCCAGGTCATCCTTATAAAAAAGGGGCCATAGTGACCATAATCAGCAGGCCACCAGTCCTGAGAATCAGTCATTAAATCATGTAGATCTTTCTTTAATGCTTCGTAATCCAACTTTTTAAATGCTTTCGCATAGCTAAAGCCCTCACCCATAGGGTTAGACTTTGAAGTGTGCTGTCTTAGAATGTTAAGTTTAAGTGAGTTTGGCCACCAATCATTATTAGTCGTGCCTTTGCCTGCAGTAGCTTTAAGAGAACCTCCAAAATAAGGACATTTACTGATGTCCCCTGTGATAATGCTGTTACTGTTTTTTTGCTCCATAATGTTATGATTAATCGGGTTATTTGATTTTTGATTTCATAACAAGCTGAAACAAAATTATGATAATTATGTTTAATCAATCAAATTAATTCATAAGTAAAACCTATGACTATTAACCAACTTCAATATGCACTTTCACTAAACAAACATGGGAATTTTAAACGTGCTGCAGAGAAGCTTGAAATTAGCCAACCGGCTTTGAGTTTGCAAATTCAAAAGTTGGAAGATGAAATAGGGTTTAAACTTTTTAATAGAAATACAAATCCTATACATGTCACGGAAGATGGCAAACTCTTTCTCATCAAAGCTCAAGAGGTGATTGCAGGTGTGATACAATTGCAAAATTTTACAACTGAAATAAGGGAAGATTATTCTGGTCGTTTAAAAGTGGGCATTATACCTACTTTAGCGCCATTCCTGGTTCCGCTTTTTATTGAATCTCTAGAAAGTGAGTACCCGAATCTTCAACTTATCATTCAAGAACAAATCACTGAATTGATCGTGCATAATGTTCGGAGTGGCGAACTAGACGTCGGAATTATTTCTACTCCTATAGACGTGTATGGCATCCAATCAATCCCTCTTTTTTATGAGCAATTTTTTGTCTACACAGAAAAGAACATAAGTTCAAAATCTGAGCTTCCTTTAGAGGATATCAAGTCCTACAGAATTTGGCTTTTGGATGAAGGAAATTGTTTTAGAGATCAAGTGAATAATTTTTGTGATCTTAAATCTATTCGAGAAGGAAGGAACTTCATTTATCAAAGTAATTCAATAGACGCATTGATCAGAATTGTGGATGCAAAAGGAGGATTGACAATCTTACCAGAACTGACATCATTAGCGCTAAATGAATATCAAGAAGACAACTTAAAGAAAATAAGTGGAAAAACGAAGGTAAGAGAGATTAGTCTCATTGTTACCAACAACTTCAATAAAGAAAGATACATCAAAGTCTTGGGCCGTCATATAAAAAACAACATTCCTCATCATATGCTTGAAAAGCAGAATTATGAAATTGTGGATCCGAACATTCAAATGAAATGAACCTGATCTTTATCGTATTTCCTAATCTTTTCAAGCAAGTCATCATGCAAAATAAATGCTTACGATTTAGAAAAAACTCAAGAGAAGGAAATAGGTGACTTCTACAGAAAATTCAAAATAAACTCAATACTTGTTTTTATACTCTTCCAAAAAATGAGGAAGTAATGCCATCATATCTTCGTGGATGATATACTTTGGCGTATCCTTCAAATATTCTTGTGAGAAATTGCAATAAGCGATGAAGCTAGTGAGTTTATCTCCTTCAAGTTTAGTCAATTCCGCTATCCAATCTCTTGTAAATTTTTGTCTAACCTTATCTTGAGTGTCTCGCTCCTGAAGTAACTGACGCACCTTACGCTGCTCTTTAGCCTTTTTGCTAAATGCATTATGCATCGCTGAGAATGGACCTGAAATAGACAAAGAAGCATTAAGACTCGCATTTTTTGGAATGACCACTCTAGGAACTCCGTAAACTTCAAAAGTAGAATCCTCTATGTCCATCTGCGTAATCTGTTCTTTAAAACGTTCATACTCTGGATATTTATCGACTACTACCTCATCTAAATAAATCGTATTAATTGGAAGAAAAAACGTTGTGGACTCTACATTGAACCAGTTCTCTTTTACAACCCATGCGAGTGTTTTATAACCTACGCTACTTAATACGAGTGTATCGCCTATTTGAGCAGGAATCTTAAACTTACCCTTAATATTAGCCGAAGTAAGTAAACCTGCATTCATGTTTTTCACATGAGCCCCTGTTATTTCTTCCTGGGTAGTACTATCTATCACTATCCCAAAAACATAGGTACGTTGACCATAAGAAATGAAGTAAAAAATTAAAGCTATTATGCAACAAAAAAGCTTCATTCTTCAAATTTCTTGATTAATGTAACATATTTCTAGTATTTATGATTTTTTAACCTTTGTTAAAACGTATACTTCATTGCCATCATCATAAATACACGTAAATACTATTTCTCTATTAGGATGTAAAAACTTCCTTTTAGATTGCCTAGGCCTAGGAGTTTTTCTTTTCTTGAATCCAAAAAAACCAAACAAAGTAGAGGAATTAAAAACCAGTTCTGTTAGGTTCTCTAAACACCGAAGCTCTTAATAAAGCTTGTTTAAAAATAACGATAATACCTAGCAAAAGACTTTTTAGGAATTGAGCGGTAGCTAACTTTAAACTATAGTATACATATTTCAAAACCTTAGAAACAAAAGGAGTTCACAATATTTATAACAGAATTCCGAAGTATCCGAATAACTTTAAATATATCTAAAGGGAAATTTTACCGCTCTGAATCTATCTGTCATTATATCAACGCTCAATGAAGAAAACTTTCTGAGGACTACTATTGAGCACCTTATTGTAAATACTTGCCACATAGAAAAGCTAGAAATACTTGTTATAGACGCTGGTAGTAGCGATAAAACTATCGCATCTGTCCAAGATCTTCCTATTCAGGTCTTTGTGGAACCGAGTTTTAAGCTTCAGAAACACAAAAGCCTCAATTTTGGAATAAAAAAGAGTAGGGGAGAGATATTGGTCTTCCTGGACGCTGACACATTAGTCCCAAAACATTTTGATAGACTTATTTTCAGCGTAATGAAAAAAAAACACTCAGTCGGTGGAGCATTTGAAATGAACTTTATAGAACCCGATTTTAAATTATCACTTTTATCAAGACTTAATGCGCTGCGCTATCGAATTTGGAAAACATTTTATGGAGACCAAGCTATTTTCTGCAAACGAGAAGTGGCGATTTCGGTGGGTGGATTTTCTGATACGCTAATGGAGGCGGCTTATTTTTGCAGGTCCATGAAAAAACGAGGGAATTTGTATCTTATAAATCAGCCAGTCGAAACATCTCCTAGACGCTTTAATGAAGAAGGTTTTTGGAGGGTAGTATGGTTTGATGTAAAAATATGGATCAGGTTTATTTTCAGACAGAGCTTGAAAAATAAAGCTAAAGGTTACTGGAAGATACATCTCGAAAATGGATAACATGCTTGTATCGATTATTATGGCAGCTAAAGATACTGAGCCATACCTTCCCACGTGCCTTGATTCAATTCTGGCTCAAACGTATAAAAATTGGGAGTTAATTGCCATTAATGATCATTCTTCGGATAGAACCCCTGAAATATTATATGAATATGCGAGTAGAGATGAAAGGATAAACGTATTCCATAATATCCGCCACAAATTAATCCCCGCATTAAAAGAAGGATACAAATATGCAAATGGCATGCTGATCAATCGAATGGACTCGGATGATAAAATGCCTCAGGATAAGTTGGAAGTCTTAGTGAATGAATGGACTAAATATGGTAAAGGTCACATAATAGCAGGAGGAACTGAGCATTTTGTAGATGAAGGAGAAGTAGGAGACGGTTTTAGAAGGTATGAAAGATGGCTCAATCAAGTAGCCAGAACAGCCACTCATTATCAACAAATCTATCAGGAGTGTGTCATTCCATCGCATTCATGGATCATCCATAAAGAAGATTTTGATGCAGCCGGTGCATTCAATCCAGAGGTTTATCCTGAAGATTATGATTTATGTTTTCGGTTTTATCGGTCTCGCTTAAAAGTGGTAGGGATTGATAAGGTTCTTCACTACTGGAGAGACCGTTCAAATCGTATTTCCCGAACCTGGAAAGAATATGAAGATAACCGCTATTTCGAAATGAAAATAAGGTATTTTTATCGACTTGATAAAGATCGAAAAAGACCCTTAATCTTATGGGGCGCTGGCAAGAACGGAAAAGATCTGGCAAAGTTGCTATTTGAAGAGGAGGATGTTTTTCATTGGGTTTGTGATAATGAGCGTAAGATCGGCAAGGATGTGTATGGCATCAAAATGGAGCATTTTAAAATAATATCTGATATTCAAAATCCTCAAATAATAATCGCCGTGACGTCACCCGACGAAAAGGAAAAGATTAAGCAAAAACTGTATAGTTGGGAAAAAGAACCTGTTAGAGACTACTGGTTTTTCTTATGAGTAGAAAAGAAAAAGGTGTCTTAATCGTCATTGTCCTGGCACAATTTCTTTGTACCTCATTATGGTTTGCTGGAAATGGGGTCCTTCATCAACTCATACCTTTATTAAAAATTTCTGCAGAAAACCAGGGTTGGATGACTTCCTCTGTCCAGTTCGGATTTATCGCTGGTACGCTATTCTATGCTTTTCTTACAATCGTTGATCGTATGGATTCTGCCAGTGTTTTTCTCACAAGTGCATTTCTTGGCGCTACAGCTAATATATTCATTACCCTACAGTCAGGTTATAAAGGCGTACTGTTATTCCGGTTTCTTACTGGTTTTTTCTTGGCAGGGATTTATCCAGTGGGGATGAAGATTGCCTCGGATCATTTTGAAAGAGGTCTAGGAAAAGCAATGAGTTTTTTGGTTGGAGCCTTGGTTATCGGAACTGCGTTACCGCATCTGATCGCATCTTTAAATCATTCTTTTGATTGGAAAATGGTAATTTATGTTACATCTATTTTGGCAGCTGTCGGTGGTTTATTGATGAAATTGTTTGTGGGTGAAGGCCCTCATAAGAAAAAAGGAGAGCAGCCAAAAATTAGCGCGATGGGTATGGCTTTCAAAAATAATTCTTTCAGAGGAGCTGCTTTTGGCTATTTCGGTCATATGTGGGAGTTATATGCCTTTTGGGCCTTTGTGCCAATCATGTTGAAAAGTGTTGGTCATCCCCAATGGGATGTTGAGCGCATTTCTTTTCAGTCGTTTCTAATCATAGGTATAGGTTCTCTCGCATGCTTTATAGGAGGTTTTTTATCTGATAGTTTTGGTACCCAAAGAATGGCTGTTTTGTTTCTCTTCGCTTCAGGAATATGCTGTTTAATTTCTCCTTTCGCTTTTGATTTCAATGAAAATTTATTTTATGTGTTTATGTTTTTTTGGGGACTGGTAGTCATTGCTGACTCTCCTCTTTTCAGCACGCTGGTGACTAAAAATGCAAGACCGGAAATAAAGGGAAGCGCCTTGACGCTGGTGACAAGTATTGGCTTTGCTATTACCATCATAAGTATTGAGCTTTTAGGCTATTTGGCTCAGTTCATGGAACAGAAGTACACCTATTTATCGCTGGCGATTGGGCCGCTCTTTGGGCTCATTGCATTGAAGAAGACTTGATATGGCGGACAGATTGATATCCAGGTGGATTTACCTTCAATGAGCATCAAAGAACTGCTTCAGTAGAGAATAAATGGAAGTTCCAGAGTAAAGAATGGTTACCAGAGCTGCGAGTTTATGATTTTGGTCCAAGAAGCTGGGACCCACTCACCTGGCGAACCAATGCGCAAGACATATTAGCCGATCAGTTCCCGGATCAATCCCCGTATTCGCTGTTTAAAAACAACCCAGCGAGCTATACGGATCCAACAGGTATGGCTCCTTTGGATATGATAGGAGATTGTTGTGATGGCACTCAGACTGTAGCTGATGATCAAGTTTTAGCAACACTCTATTTACAGTTTGTTGCAACTAGAAAGAATCTCGCCAGTACGATTGCTGGATTTTTGAGAAGTAAAACTTATAACCCTTACATTGTTAGAACCGAGTTTTCTGTATTATCAGATGAGAACGGGAATGTTTCATTACATCAAAGTCAGCCTTATTTGGCTAATAAGCCAGGAGCCGCCTTGTTTGGGGTATTAGATGCAGCATCGTTGTATCCTGGTGGTGGACCTACAGGAATTATGGCTAGAAGTGGAATTGGTCCAACTGTTTTATCTTCTTTAAAATACTCTGTTAAAAGACATATTGCATCTATTGAGGCAGATTCAATTTATACTCCCTTTTGAGCTCATGTTAGAACAACATGATTAATAATGGCGGATAGTGTGGTAATGAAGGCTAGAATGCACTAACCTTTTCATTACATAAGTGACTATACGCTTCCTGAAATAAAACTATGTCATCCAACTAATTTTAATTAGTTTAAAAAATGGCTTTAAAGGCTGTTTAACGAGCTTTTTCATCTTGCTTTAAAACACTCTCTTTCTCCTTTTAGATTAGAAATTTTGAGGTGAGAAAGTAAATCTTACACTAACTGTAATTTTTATAAAACACATAAAGTATTTGTTTGAGAATAACTTACCAAGTTGAGCGGGTTGTCCTTTCCCACAGTCAGAATTAGACCATCTTTTTTAATATACCTGATCCAATGTCGTTTAGTTAAGGATATGTAATAAGTAACTGTGTTTTAATTTTTTTTCACTACTTTTAGTACTCAGGTATAAGGAGGGTATTTCTTCCTATTTTTCCGTTAAAACTACTTCATATAGAGAACATTTATCAAACGATATTGACTATGAGATCGACGAATCAACTTACAGAGGCCGTGCAAAATTCGGCCATGAAAGGGTATTCACTAGAGAGAGAAAGCTGACCTTACGCCGCCTGTTACTTTCTATTATGACCTTTAAGTCTGCTTTACAACGTGACCTTGACCGCTTATACAAACAACTCTACCGAGAGGATTTCAATATACGAGCGGTCACCAAAGGTGCCCTGAGTCAAGCCAGAGCCAAACTTGATCCCTGGGCTTTTCAACGGCTCAATGAAGTAGCAGTAGACCGTTTTTATACCAGCTGCGATACGGTGAGTCAATGG
>JBCDKO010000193.1:0-9442 GCA_038746525.1 Bacteroidota bacterium | reverse complement strand
TGATAATCCGTCTTTCTGATAGCGATTTCTCCACACGATCACTTTATTTGGATAGGTATTCCATTGCTTAGCGATCTCATTGACCGCAACTCCCGCAGCACTTTCCAAGATCATGATTGCTCTTTCATGCTGGTAGGCACTCACAGTCTTTGATCTTGATCATCTCTCCGGAGTGGCTCGATCTTCTTCTCGTATTTTGATGGTTGGCGCACGTCTTCCCATACGTACAAAGATAAATAGTAATATATATTATTACTGCAATTAAACACTAGTTATTTGTGGAATTGTGGAAGATCCTATGTAGAAAAGGTAGAGACTAAAACTAAAGGATTCCAAGTTTTTGAATTAAATGCTTATCATACATAAGATACAAATTTTTGTATCTGTACGCTTCCAAGAAATCTTTCACAATTGTTTTTTGTAATTATTCTTATCTGTAATGGTGAAATTTGAAGGTATAACTTTAGCTGAATCCGCCATTAATAACTGTACTCTTACAGCAAAATCTTTTGGTTTTTCATTTAATTTCTTTTTTTGTTTAGGAATAAAAGTAATGTGATATACTAATCTCGGCACAAATAAAGAGTATAATACATTCATGGTATGAGAAGAGTTGATCGGGTGTAAACTTATGGGGAAATGATGCTTTAATCTTATGTATACTGGTTGAATTTCTACATTAAATGTGAATGCAAGTCTATTGAATTTATGAAGAGCTTTGCCGCTTCCAATTGTTCCTTCTGGAAACATAAGTAGTGACACGTTCTCTTCGTTATTTTCCAGTGCGTTTTTTATTTCAATTCTGGCTTTTCTCAATCCTCTTAGACCTTCATCATGTATTACTATTTTTCTTACGAGGTTCTCAAGAAACTTCCAGAACCTATTCATTGTACCACTACCAACCACAATGATCTTTCGCTTCATTAATAAAAATGGCAAGAAATCTCCAAGCACTATATGATTGGCAACAATGATAGAGTTTCCGTTAAAATCAAAATTAGATATATTATAAAAATAAGCTTTTATTCCAAAGGCTTTAATAAGTAATGAATTAATTAACCTTTTTTTTAATTTTATTAATTTGGATAGTAGCAAAATAAAAGTGAGAAAAATAATTCTGAAAATCACGCATAAAATCCCAAAAGGAAAATATATAACCAGTAGAAGGTAATTGGAAATGGTTGATTTCTTGAATCGTTTATGGTCATACAATTCATCAATTGTTATATTTTCCATTGTTAAATATTTATTCGATTAAGACTTGTTTTCAATGTCTAGCTAAGCGATGTTCTTCTACCACTTACTTTTATTCTGAATAGTATTTAATAGAGAATATCTTAATTTAAGATCATCTTTTTAATATTCTCAATTTCTATGACGGATCTTTAATTTAATAAAAGTGAAGATCCAATCTCTGTGTAATTGACTATTTCAATTAATGATTTAGTTATTAATTTCAAGTCAAGGACTTTTTTTTACAACTCTTTTTTCATGTGATTAATTACACGAAGTTGATCTAGCACAACCACCAATCAGAGGCTAGGGAGTTTTAGCAGTGAATTGCAGTCGAGAAGTTTTAGCAATGTTTTGCGGAGTTTCGTGGTTGATTGCGAAGCTTTATACTGTCATAACTAGTGTCTCTAAGAAATAGTATCTTTTGAAAGAAAACGATGTTTTTTAGCTCATAGAGTATGTTTTTGTGAGATTTCGATATGCAAATAGTCATTGAATCTATTTGTGAGATTTTAACAATAAAGCAACAAAATCACAGGTTCATTTTCGTTCATCCAAAATTTAGATGGATTTTTAAAAAATTGAAAAATAGATTCCAAGGTATAAAACAGATTCAATTCATTCTTTTGCTAAAAAACTACGCTGCAGGTGTCAATAAGCGTGTTTTTCGTCTTTTCTTAGAGACACTAACTAAAATAAGTTGACAGATTTTACATTAATTCTGATTGTCACTTACAATAGTAATAGATCATCCTAATTGTGCTTCACCAGCATTACTTTAATTCTGGGTAAAGTAAAGTAGACAGACTAAGTATAGACCTTCTTTGAGTTGTACTCTTATTTGTTAATCCTTTATCTGGTTGTCATCGCTTTAAACAATTCTGATATTCATTGACAAATGTTTTGTTAATCCTCATAGGTGTTATCACCGAGTATACTAATCTTACATTGCCTTGAACCTTTTCTTTCTAACACTAGATTCAATTAAATATAATGATTGCAAATAATCGACGGAATATAAAAGATAAACATTATGTATGCTGCAGCAACTAGCAACCTTCTTCATCGCAATCTCGATCAGCTCCCTGGTCGCTAACAGAAATAGTTCGAGATACCATTACTGTATCTTCACATCCACTATTCCCAGTTATGGTTATAATCCCTGTTTTATCGCTATCGCTAGCCGTATTGGGATTACCTGTAAAAGCACTACATGTCACTGTAACGATTCCACCAGATCGATTTGTATTTATCCAGCCCCGATTATCAGTAATGCTAGAGTAAGTGATACCTGTTAAAGTAAAATTCTTGGTCCCTCCGTTCTCAGGAAAAGACAATTCAGCTACAGAAGTATTAATTACACATGTTGGAGTATTTTCTTCCTTTCCGTATTCAGGATTATCATCATGATTATCTCCGCTGCACTGTACAATTTCCATGCTTTTAGTGATGGTTTTACCATTACAACCAGAAATGATCGCTTTAACGTTATATGTCCCTTCCTGAAGAAAATTCTTATTGCTTAAGATTGCAGATTCATTAGATGTGGTATAATCAAAGGTGTGCCAGGTAGAATTAGGTTTGCTATATTGCCATGTAACAAATGCGATAGGTAGAGAAACTGAATTTCTCAATGAAAAAACGTAATCTTTAAATTTTGGGGGTTCTAAGCCACTATCAAAGGTGCAACCGGATTCAGGGCCACGCATAGTATACCTTGAAGGATCACATACATCTGACAACTTTTTTTTTACCGAATCCTCATATTCTGGGTTGATTATGGCCTCGTTTTGCCCATCCGTCCCTGTAAGACCAATTTCTTCGTCTTCTCCTGAACAAGAAGCTAATATCAATGGAACTAATGCAATAAAAGTTTTAAAACTAAATAACGGGCAATTTTTGTTTTTCATGACCAATAATTTTTTGATAATCTCTCCAAACATACTGTCGAACTAATGGATTACAGTTAATGGAGTATTTGTTTTCGACGATTGGTCTTAAACTGAGGATGATATGATCTTAAACTTAGTTGAAATTTAAAAAGAGTCTGTAGCGGGTCTGCTTATGCTATTTTAATACTGTTAGATCTCAAAAGATCTAAAGAAAATAAGATATGATAATTTACTAAGTGTCTTTTCCGAATGAGCTCTTAGAGTTTCTGATAAGCAACGTAAATTCTATGAAGTAGGCTTTTAATAAATAGCTCTGACGAGCTGTAAACAAAGAAAATGGATCATTCAGATAAAGCAAACACCGCGAATCAACAGATTTCTAAATTGAAATGTGCTCATATGCATGCTAACCTCTATTTTTCATATTTACTAAATGCCTAGTCCAATAACTTTAATCATCAATTGATTTTTGCTTCTTTAAAGAATTCATAAATCATACCTTTTACTTCTTTATTCAATTTTTTAGGGTCCTTTGTTAATGTATTAAAAGAAGCTTCCATTAAAATTTCATTCACTTCATTATCCTCAATGGTTAATTTTAGATCAACAATTCGATCTTCTGGGCTAGCTCCTTCCAGACGTTGAAATCCTTGAGGGAGTGTGTCAAGTTTAATATCAAAAAGGAATCCAAGGGCGGCTTTTTCCTGTACATCTAATCCAAGCTTGGACATATTTTTGTTAAAGGATTCCACAAATCTTGCTGCTCCTCTATAGTCTGCATCCTCTTTATAGTCTATGATTCGATGATTAACCTTGTATTCTTTGATCATATAAGTGGAGTAGGGACTTAGATCTTTATTGAACCACGTAATTTTATATCCTTTTTGTGGATAAGCCTTAAAAAGAAACAATATGAGGATGAGTACGATAGGGAATCGCATATGAAGATTTAAAACTTTATTCGGTTAATCTAAGAAAACCTTTATTGATTTTCAAATGCTACATTCTCTATATTCTTAGGGTCATATGCTGGTATCTCAACTTTTACAGGATTGACTTTCCATATTTCTTCACAATATTCTTTGATCGTTCTATCACTTGAAAACTTTCCACAACGAGCGGTATTTAATATCGACATCTTGGTCCACTTTACTTGGTCTCGGAAGCATTCACTTACACGATCCTGACAGTCAATGTAACTTTGATAGTCTGCTAACAATAGGTAAGGATCATGATATTTTAGTGCATCTACTAATGATTGGAAACGATCGGGTTGATCAGGGGAGAAATGACCCGAACTGATCATATCCAGACACTGCTTTAACGCTTCATTCTCATGATAAATCGCAATGGTGTCATAAAATCCTGATTTAAGGTCGAAAACCTCTTGAGCATTCAAACCAAAGAGGAAAAAATTTTCTTCTCCTACTTCTTCCCGGATTTCGATATTAGCGCCATCCATAGTTCCAATGGTCAATGCTCCATTCATTGTAAATTTCATGTTTCCTGTACCGCTGGCCTCTTTACCTGCAGTAGATATTTGTTCGGAAAGATCTGCCGCGGGATACACTTCCTGACTGTTTTTTACATTATAGTCTGGTATGAAAACAACCTTAATCCGACCGTCAACGTCAGGGTCATGGTTTACCACGTCTCCCACTGCATTGATGAGCTTAATAATCAACTTAGCCATGTGATATGCCGGAGCTGCTTTACCTCCGAAAATGAATGTTCTAGGTACTATGTCAATTGCTGGATTTGCTTTGATTCGGTTGTATAGCGTGATAATATGTAGCACATTTAGATGCTGACGTTTGTACTCATGAATACGCTTCACCTGAATATCAAACAGTGTTTTTGGATCTACATCAATACCCAGGTTCTTTTTTATTTTTTTAGCAAGCCGATCTTTTGCGGCATGCTTTGCCTTTTGCCACTGCTTTTGAAAGGTCTCATTTTCTATATATTGCTCCAGTTTTTTAAGCTCATAGAGATCAATGGCCCAGTCGATACCTATTTTGGAATTTATAAGTTCTGCTAAACTTGGGTTATTCAATAAAAGCCATCTCCGTGGTGTGATGCCGTTCGTTTTATTGCTAAACTTTTCGGGCCACATTTCAAAAAAGTTCACTAAAACTTTTGAGGTCAGTAATTCGGTATGCAATTGCGCTACACCATTTACAGCGTAACTTCCAACTATAGCGAGATGAGCCATTCGAACATGACGAACTCCACCTTCCCCAATAATGGACATACGTGTAATGCGCGCAGCATCATTTGGAAATTTTTGACGTACTTCTTCTAAAAAATGGTGGTTTATTTCTAAAATGATTTCCATCAATCTTGGCAATGTATGCTCCATCTTCGCCACAGGCCAGGTTTCTAATGCCTCTGGAAGGAGGGTATGATTGGTATAGCCAAAAGTATTTGTAGTGACATACCATGCTTTGTCCCAATCCATGAGGTGTTCGTCTATCAGTAGACGCATCATCTCAGCAACAGCTATAGCAGGATGGGTGTCATTGAGCTGGAGCGTAATCTTTTCATGAAAAATCTCAAGTGAATGTTTACGGACCTTACAGTGAAAGCGGATGGTATCTTGCAAGGTAGCGGATACAAAAAAGTACTGTTGCATTAAGCGTAAGGTCTTTCCGCTCTCTTGTTCATCATTTGGATACAATACTTTGGTGATGTTTTCAGAAGTGACTTTTTCTTCCACTGCACCATAATAATTTCCGCGATTGTACTCCTGAAAATAAAAAGACTCTGAGGCTTCTGACTTCCAAAGCCTCAAAACGGCTGTATTATCTGTTAGATAACCGAGAATTAGTGTATCGTAAGGTATGGCTAATACCACCTGATCAGGATGCCAGGCTACACGATGGTTACCTTCTTCATCGTGATATACACCTGTGTGTCCTCCAAATTTGACCTCTACTGAAGCTTCATTTCTTGGGATCTCCCATGGATTTCCAAACTTTAGCCACTTGTCGGTAATCTCCACTTGCCACCCGTCTCTTATTTCTTGATCAAATATTCCAAACTCGTAACGAATACCGTAACCCACTGAAGGAATGTTTAGCGTCGCCATCGAGTCAAGAAAACATGCCGCTAGCCTACCAAGTCCACCATTCCCGAGTCCTGGTTCTTCCTCTTGATCTAGTATTTCGTTTATATCAAGGCCGAAGGAGTCAAATATCTTCCCCATCTGGTCAAATAGGCCTAGATTGATAAGGTTATTCCCTAGTTGTGGCCCCATCAGAAATTCTGCCGAAAGATATCCTACTGCACGCGCGTCATTATCGGTGTAGTATTTATTTGAATTAAGCCACCGATGCATGATTCGATCGCGAATCGTATAAGATATTGCAAGATACAGGTCATTTTTCGTAGCATTTTCCGGTCTTTTTCCTTGAACATAAAAAAGATTATCCAAGAAAGCTCGTTGAATGGTTTCGGATTCCAGGCCTGTTCGGTCATCCTCAATTTTAAGATCTGATTTTTCCATAATCGCTTTTGACGCCATAATTTTTGATTTGTTTAATTCTCATACGGTATTAACAGGAAATCATATAATCTATGAAATCAATCTGGTAATCGAAAAGATAATGAATACTTAGTTAAATAAAATAATTATAAGAGATATTCATTCATACAAATGTAACCTAGGATGATATGATAATGGATCAAGTAAAATAAGTAAATTTAGTAAACAACGTGTATTTATTCATTATGTATCATTGAAATCAAAGATGAAATAGTTCGTGAAAAATATTGGATGTAAAATTGCTAAACCAAATTTAGCACATGCAATATCATATATTCGCAATTCTTCTCGCTTCACTATTCATAACCTTTTGTTTAGGTCAAAGTCCTATGGAACAGTTAAAGCAAGATATTAGCCAAAAGATATATCCAAACATTGATGGAATCATAGTCATGCAGAATGATAAGATATTGATTGAAGAATATTTTAATGGTTTTGACAGAGATCGTCTTCACGATACTCGATCTTCGTTTAAATCAATAACAAGCTTATTAGCAGGAATTGCGGTAGATCAAGGATTATTTACTATTGATGATAGCCTTGATAAGTTTTTCATCGAATGGAAAAATGATCCTCGAGGTAAAATAACAGTTAAAGATTTACTGGAAATGAAATCAGGACTGGCCTGCGAAGGCTTTTTCGGGATTGGCCCGGATTGTGAATCAGCGATGTGCGAAACGGATGATTGGATAGGCTTCATAATGGATATACCAATTCGGCACGATCCGGGATTAAATTGGGCTTATACCTCTGTTGAACCTATGCTGGTTGGAGAAATAATATCTCGAATGAGCAAAATGTCTATTATGGATTTTGCAGCAAAATATCTTTTTGATCCCTTGGAAGTTGAGGATTACAAGTGGACGATCTCCCCAAAAGGGAAGGGAATGTCAGCAGGATCATTCTATATGAGACCTATAGATATGATCAAAATAGCACAATTAGTACAATATCAAGGTCTTTGGGATGATCAGCAAATCATTAGCCAGGAATGGATTAAGAAATCTACGGACTGCCAAACGGATGTTGAAATGTCATTCGTGAGATTTTCAAGGCTAAAAAATGCAAAGTATTCCGCCGCCAGATTCGGCTATTATTGGTATCAAGAAGTTTTGAAATACAGGGATATTAATACTAAAGTTGTATTTGCATCTGGAAATGGTGGTCAATATATGATGATACTGGATGATTTGAACGCTGTAATCGTATTCACAGGAAGCAACTATGGTAACTGGAGAGGAAAGCTACCTTTCGTAATACTTATGAAGTATCTGATACCAATCATTGAAAATTGATAGACTTAGTTCATGAACCGGATGGAATCAATCGGGATTTCTATAGTAAAAGGAGTTTGTCGTAAACAACACAGTTGGTAAATGAAATAGGATAGGATCTTATAAGGCCACTATTTACTTACAAGCAGTCTTTTGATAGGATGCTCATCTTCACAGGAACCATTTAAATCAGAAACTCTAGAAATTTCAAGATTAACTGATAGCTCTTACGTTCATATCTCCTACTTAAAAGCTCAAGGTTTTGGCAGAGTTTCCTGTAATGGACTTGTCTATTTTAATGGAAAAGATTCGTTTGTGTTTGATACACCCACTACAGATGCGGCCTCTACTCAATTACTTAATTGGATTCATCAATACAAAAAAGCCATTGTCAAAGCTGTCATTATTAGTCATTACCATCAGGACTGCCTTGATGGATTAATCACCTTTCATGAAAATATTATTCCATTTTATGCAAAAAAATTAACTGTTGAGCTTGCAAAAGAAAAAAATAGCCTATTTCTCAAAACGAATTCAAAGATCGTCTGATAACTAGTGTCTCTAAGAAACAGTGTTTTTTGAAAGAAAACGATATCTCTAGCTCGTAGAGCGTGTTTTTTGAGATTTCGATAACAAATAGTCATTGAATCTATTTTTGAGGTTTTAATGAAAACGTAATAAAACCATAGGGTTACCTCCAATTCGTTTAAAATACAGATGAATTTTTGAGGAATTAAGAAATTGATTCTAAAGTGTAAAATAGATTCGATTCATTCTTTTACTAAAAAACTATGCTTTAGGTGTCACTAGCGTGTTTTTCGTCTTTTCTTAGAGACACTAACTAAAGCAGGTAATGACACTATTTTTAGGGAATTTTTAGGACAGGGACATACTCTAGTGTGAAGATTTGTTAATAAACGAATTAATATTATTTTTACTCTACGGCAAGAAAAGGAAGAAAATTGATCTTGAGTCCAGAAGATGAAAAAACACTCATTGCTACTTCGAGGGCGCATTGTATGGGTCATAAACACGTGATGCGATCTAAAATTTTACTCATGCTTCACTAAGGAAGTAGTTATGATACGATAAGGAGTGAATTAAAAGTTGGACGTGAGGCCATCGCCAAGTGGGAAAAGCGCTATCTGACCTTAGGGCTGGAAGGGCTCAAAGATGCACCAAGACCGGGAAGAAAGGCAATTTATACTGAAGCAGACAAAGCAAGAGTCATCCAAAAAGCAGGTTCAAAACCAGAAGAAGGATATGCAAATTGGAGCCAGAGAAGGACAGCCAAAGACTTAGGAATGAGTCAAAGTACGGTTCACAGTATCTTAAAATCACATGATTTAAAACCCCATAAAGTGGACGATGAAAAAACACAAATACAAGCGTTGGATCGTAGCCAGCCTGAGTTGCCCTTACAGACAGGAAAACCCAAAAGATTGACCGCCATTTACAAGAGACATGGCACGGTATCCCTGATCGCTGCACTTTCG
>JBCDKO010000192.1:0-9466 GCA_038746525.1 Bacteroidota bacterium | reverse complement strand
GAGAATTTTCTTAAATTTCTTAAAAAACTGTACAGAAAATACCCGAAGAAAGCCCTGCATATTATCGTGGATAACCTCAATGTCCACAAACATAAAAAGGTTGAAGAATGGGTAGATAGCAAAAAAGGGGTGACCCTACATTTCACCCCTACGTATGCTTCATGGCTCCATCAAATTTGAAATCTGGTTCAATATTCTAAGCAAAGATGTGCTTAAAGGAGGTATTTGGCATTCCAAACAACAATTGATCGATCAACTTCTTCAATATGTCAAAACCTACAATGAAACCAGAGCAAAACCTTTTGTATGGAATTATGCGCCAAATAGTAACCTAACTTAAAAATCATTACACTAGCCAGCTACTATGGACTCTCTATTATTCTAGATGGCGCTGAAACTTCATTATGGGGGTTTGCTAGTGTTTATGCTGGAATGGCACGTGCGTCAGCAAATTTTATGGGCAGACCTATCAACAAAGGTTACTTGATAAACGACTATCGTTCAACACAATATCTGGTAAAAACAAAAACATCCCTTTTGGAAAACTTGAACTCGGATGGATTTTTTAAAGTCCCTTCCATTGATTATACCCTTAGATTGAGGAATTTGACATCATCATTAGAGAGCTGCGCCAAAAAATCTAAAGGAAACCTGAAATAAAGCATAGAATTAATTTGAAAAGTGATCAAAACAGTAGATTCAATTGAATTAAAAAGCTGCGCTCCGGGACTTCTGTAGAAAAAGCTTCAAGATCATCATAAACACAAAATCAATCGGAAACCAAATGAACACCCCAAAATATGGTAAATCTCCTTTTGGAAAATGACTATATGAAACTATGGGAAGAAGATGGTATTATCTACCAACGCTTCAAACCCTAAATCGTGTTTGATCTAGAGGGAGGTAAGAAAATAGTATCTGATCTCCTGAATTATCCAACCAGCGCATGATGCCCGTGTTAGTTGACATATGGTAACTGATCGGTATAGATAGATATGGAGACACTTGAACATGAATGGCTGTGGAAGAAGAGTCAGTCCCACCTTACAGGAGGAGCTTTCATTATTGAGAATGTGTTGGTCAGGCTATTCTTCCATCTATTTCTCATAATTGATAACCCTGGGATTCTCACAAAGCATTCCCGGACGAATCAAAAGCATTAGTACGGCTGAAAGACTATAAAAAGATCGCTGGTTTCATCAAGTTTTGTTTGTAGTTTTTGTTTTTTATTGATTGGGCTTAGTTCAAGTGGGCAACCAATGGCTGACGATTGTGTTTATTCTGAATCTGATTGTGCTTGAAGATGTAGGATACCTAATCAAGATACACTACTTCTTAATGGCTCCTTTTTACCTGTTTTATAATTATCCCAGGGATAATGATCTGGCTCACTGCTCGTGATAAAAAAAACGTATTCGAAAAAGGCCAGATTTCATCATAATATAGGAGCAATTTGTTTAGGAGCCTGTTTAGGCCTCTATCTTGCAACCGCATTACTTTTCTGCTTGGCGAAGCTCTTGCCCCATAATTTCAGCTTAGCATCTAACACCTTTTTCCTTTACTGGTTAGCTTTCATTGCGTCTTCATTAGAATCTCTCAAATAGATTCAATGACTATTGGTACATCGAAATCTCAAAAAACACGCTCTATGAGCTAAAAACATTTTTTTCTTTTAAAAGGTACTGTTTTCTTAGAGACACTAGGTACACTCATGCTCAATTTAAATTCTTGAAATAATTGATGACTTAGAGCTATACAACAATTGAAGTCTTTAAAAGCATGCAAAAAGACATTCTACCTCTACGAGGCATTGACTTTTTAAAAGCATTGAAGAGCGCAAAGAAGTCATCAAAAATAACTAGTTGCCCAAGCTAACCCACGAATTAAAAAAGGCAAGGCCGGTATTCCTCTACTAATTCAAAGTCTTCCTTTTACCCACTTGACCCATGAAGAGTGGTTCTTTTTTCTTTTAAAGAGCTGCTTATGTTTTCATCGCACTAAACTAATTAGTAAATGGAAGTATTTTTTGTCAGTAAACTCGACAATCAGGATAATTTTTTATACTTACCTAAAGAGGGATTTGTTAATTTCCAATAAAATTGACAGACACAAATCATGACTATCAACCAATGAAAAAATTAATAGTATCAATGATAAATGTACTCCTAATTCATACTCTGATTTGCCAAACAAACCAATACAGAATTTATAATGACCTTTCTTATTTGAGCAAGGAAGACATTTCAGTTGATAGCCTTCAAAAGCTCAACTTAGTTTTACCTGAGAGAACCGATAAATATCCGTTACTTATCTGGATTGGAGGGGGTGCCTGGTCTTATGTTGATAGACATCAAGAGATGGACTTTGCAAGAAAGCTTGCCACAAAAGGAATAGGCGTCGCAAGCATTGGACATAGACTAAGTCCTGCAATATGGCGAGATCCTTCTCTGAATAAAGGGGTCCAACACCCAAGACATATCGAAGATTTAGCAGCTTCCATTAAATGGTTGTATCAAAATGCTGATAAGTATGGGTATGATGAAGAGGGTTTGTTCGTAGGTGGCTATTCCTCAGGGGGTCATCTGGCAGCATTAATATATTTGGACAGCACTTACCTAACTCAAATAGGTCTTACACACAGAATATTGAAAGGAATGATACCAATTTCCGGAACCTACGATATTGTCAATTATCATAAGGTTTTATTAAACAGCGAAAGATCAGAACTTGCAAAACAACATGTGGAGGCTGTTTTTGGGAGTAAATCAGAAGACCATAAAAAGGCATCACCAACAAATTATCTTCAGAATTTATCAATCCCTGTTCTTTTGATCAGTGACAATAATGTATACAACTACTCAAAACTTTTTGAGGAGAAAGTAAGAGCAACCGAATTCAGAAATATGCAGGTAGTATATGCTTATGATTTATCTCATGGTGAACTATGGAGAGATTTATCATTTTCTGAGAATAGCATTTACAGAACAATTATAGTAGACTTCATTGAAGCAAAAGCAGGTAATGGATAGTTGCAATAACAAATAACATAGGTGTATAATCATGCTGGAGTGCGGTAAAAAATGGCCTAAACGTTTTGGTGTTATTGCAAGTGTTGTGAATATCTTGGACTTTTTAATCGGAGATTTTTCTGGAGAACAAGAAAGATTGCGATGCAAAAAACGTGGCATTCTTTTCACAATGAAATAGCTCTATCCAATTACTTTACCAGTCATACCTGTATCAATCAATTTAATAAATTGGTCAAACATATCTTCAGGAGTATTTCCGGATTCAGGATCGAAAATCATGCCTCGGACATTGATAAACTGAATAACGCCAACGGTCATTGACCATAGTAGGTGAGCTAGATAAGTGGAGTTTACAGATGAATGAATAGAGCCCTCTTCCAGTCCTTTTTTGATGATCTCATTGAACATGGAATAAATCTCATCGCTAATAGGTTGTAGTTCTTCAACCGCCACTGCACTGAACTTAGATTCGAAAGAGGCATTTAGCTCATAATAGGCAGGATATTTTTTGAAATACTCAAAATTTGCCCGGATCATCGCCTTGATCTTTTCCTTACAATTTTCATGGGATGAGGCGGCTTTTTTGAATAAGTCAAGAAGAATATGAAGCCCTCTTAAGCTCAGTGCTGCAAGGAGTTGATCTTTATTCTTGAAGTATAGATACAATGTGCCTTTTGCCAGTTCAGCTTCATTTGCAACATCAGTCATGGTCATAACGTCAATACCTTTCAACTTTATTAATCGTTCTGATGCATCTAAAATTAATTGTTTCCGTGCTTCTCTTTCTCTTTGTCTCCGTTCTTTTACGCTCATAAATGCCCGGGTATTCCTTCGTAAAGTTAGCATGGATGAAAATTTTCCAAGAAAGCTCTCTGGATGATTGTAAGAAACCGAGATTTTCATAATGTGGTCAACTTAGAAATATTTAATAATAGTAGTTTCTAAAAAATCATCTTGCCGAAAGACGTAAACAATCTCTTCCCTACTCACCTGTTGAAAGAGTCTGACCTCTAATTCCACTTTCCAACTATTTCCGATTCTTCTATTTCCTTCAAAGCTGTATAAATACGTGCTACGGGTAAGATCAATTATTCCACCTGTAAGAAACTCGGTGCTTTTAACATCATTAAATGCAAATCGTGTTCCCACGAAAACGTCATTATCCAGGCTACTGAACGTCTGTTCGTCTCGACTGTCGAAAAGATACTCTGCAACCAATCCTATATCCAGGCCAGAGGATTTGATATTACTAAAGGTATATTCGAAACCTGCGGCAACAGCACTAAAGTCTTGCCGGGAAGCATATCGATAGATTGCTTCCAGTTTCCAAAGGATAGGCCCTGTGGTAGCCTGCACGTCTAACCCAGGTTGATGAATGATAGGATAGAAAAGCTCAAAAGAACCATCTTGCTCAATACCAAACAATAAGGGTTCTCTACCTACACCATAAAAATGCGATAAGCCCACATCGAACAGTCCAAAGAAATTGGACCAACGCACGGCCAGGGAAGGATGCCATACTCCACTGTTCGCATCGATGGATAGATCATCTCTTTCAATAACTTCCGGGAATCGTAATCTACCGCGTTGCGCAGGAAACTGTCGTTTACGAGCAAAAGGAAGGTAGAAGAAATCGAAAGTTCCCCATTTTGTAAAACTTGAAAGATGCATCATAGGCTGCCCTAGTTTTGACTCTCCATCATACGTTTCTACTTGGTCGACTTGATTGATGATGTCCACCAGGTGAACGGACTCTGTCACTCCCCAGAAAATCTTCTTAAAACCAACGCTGATCTCTGTATCCCCTAAAATACGTTGGTAGTAAAGCTCACGAATATCCAGGTGGGTTCTATTGGCATCGTATCGATCCAACCTGCCAAAAAATTTCCCTTGCAAAAAATGCTTTCCATCTTTGCTTTCAAAGGAAAAAGACGGAGTGAGTGCTCCTGACAAAAAATACTGTTCTTGTCTGGGATAGAGGCCTTCATTAGAGAAAAGGCGATAGTCTAGCTGAGCTTCAAGACTAAAATCCTTGTCCCATTTCGATTCTTCTTTTTCTCTTGGTTGTCCTAAGACGCTACCCGCGAGACCTACAAAAATGAATGTGAATAATTGCTTCATATGAATAAAGAGAGCTGTCTCAAGGAGCGAATGCTTTTCATGTGAGAAATCCTACTTATTATGCTTTGACTTCACAAATTGTAAATATTCGGATTCATTTGAATTGAAATCAAAGATCAACTTTTGAGACAGTCTGGGTGTGTTTGTACCTACCTTCTGAGACTATTTTGGGTGAAATCAACATCGGAAAGCCCAACCTTGAAAGCATAATCAGAAAAGATCAATTCTGTCTTCTTTCCATTCTGATGATTTGTCATCACCAATAAATCAGCTCTCCAGTATTTGTCCAGATATTGCTTGTAGTCAACATACTCAAGCGTTTTAAGCTTCGAGTCTTTGCGGTCGTAGTACTCAATCTTTTCCATTCGGTAATCGCCACTTAGGTTATAATAGGCAATCCTTTTTGAATAACCACTCTTTGGGTCCACCGGATATTGCTCTACCACAGCCACTTGCTCTCCATTCAAGGTGGTTTCTTTTATAAACTTATACGTGTACTTTTCAACCTCACTTGACGACAGATCTTCGTAGGAAAATTCACTGCCCATAAATGGTCCTGATTTATTGTCAGAAGAAATACGTTTTACTCTTTTTAGAGCAGGAAGATAGAGCCATTGATCATCAGGTCCCTCTTTGTGTGAATAAGTTAAGGTTTTCGTTCCCTCTACGTCTTTGGGACTTTCAAAGGCAATCAATGATTTATCACCGTCTTCTGTCAACTCTAAAATTTTGTTACTCATGTCTCGTTCACTAACCTGACCATGAGCGTTTGTAAGTTTCATCTTTAAATCCACCTCTGCACTTTCAAATCCTTGATCGGCCAGATCAGCTTGTTTGGCAATTTGCAATCCTTTCTGATCAGCAGATTGTGCCAAAATGGATGAAATGGATATAGTTAATACAATAATCGATTGATATATATTTTTCATAATAGATAGTATTTATTCAAGTGGTTTTCAATGAACTGACTGAAGCTTCTGCAACTTTTTCGGAAGGATTTGTCTTTGCTGATTTATCAACCATGACGAGCAGTGCAGGAAGCGCAATAAAGTCTACGACTAATGCAGCGATCATGATGATGACTGTGATGCTGGCTAAAGCAGAGTTTAATAAAAAAGAAGATTGAGCCAGCACGATAAATCCGGCACATAGTACGACCGTAGTGGCCACAATAGCTTTTCCCACCGTTGTATACGCATATCTCACGGCCTCCTCTGCAGATAGTCCCTGCTCTCTTTTTGCTCTTAGGTATTTAGTCAGAAAATGAACAGTATCGTCTACAATGATCCCCAGCGTCATGCCAAATACGGCCGTCATTCCCAGATTTACCATTCCAAAAACGAAGTACCAAACCCCAAAGCCGATAAAAGCCGGTGCTATATTTGGGATCATGCTGATGAATCCATATTTCACACTTCGGAAGGATAGGATCAGAATGAAAGTAATCAATAAGGCGGAGATTCCGGCTCCTGAGATTAAACTATCGATCTGACGCTTGGATAAATAAGCGAAAATGACAGGATAGCTAATACCCACTGCATTCATATACTCAGGTGTATTTTGGTCCAGCCAGTTTTCTAATCGAGCAGTAAAAGCTAGCATTTCAGCAGAGGTAATATCCTCCAGCGTGATCGTAAAACGTGTCTCTGACTTGTCAACATTTATCTGGTTGTTTAAATCCAAACCGTAGGGAAGCGAGAGTTCGTAGATCAATAAATATTGAGCCGCCTCTTCTCTGGTTTGAGGTACTTTATAGTGGGAGAGACTGTCTCCATGCATTGCTTTGTTCACTTTTTTAGCGATCTCGGAAAAAGAGCTTACATGAACAACTTCTGGTTGCGCTTCTGTGTATTTCCTAAAAGCCTCCAGGCTACTTATATATTCAGGGTTATTGACCCCTCCGGATTCGCCAGATCCGATAGAAAATTCAAGGTTATAGATACCTGTAAGGTTGGCATTGATAAAGTCAGAATCATTCCGAAACCGGATCTTCTCATCAAAGTACTTCAGCACATCGTCACCAAGCGCATTTTGCAAGGTGAAGTAACCAGAGGCAATAATGAAGACTACCGAGCTTATGAGGATCGGTACGCGGTTGCCAATGACCCAGATAGCCAATCTATTGTAAAAGCGATTGTTCACTTCTTCTGTTTTCTTGGTCTTCACCTTAAGCGGCATTATGGACATCAAAGCCGGTAATGTGAAAATGGAAAACAAAAGCGCAAAGAACATCCCAAGTGCAGACATATTTCCAAAATCCACATAGGGAGGCACGTCACCCGTATTCAAGGAAAGAAACCCAATAATGGTTGTGATGCTGGTAAGGAGTACGGGAAGCAAATTAACCCGAATGCTTTGTACGATGGCCTCACGTTTTTCCATTCCTGTTCGTATGTTTTGAATCATGGTGACTAAGATGTGAATGCAGTCCGCGATTGCGAGTGTGGTGATCACGATGGGAACATTGGCCGAGGCAGCGGTCAGATCCATCCCGAGTAAAGCTGAAAGCCCTAGACCACATGAAATGGATAAGAAGATCACAATAAAGGAACTAATGGTACTGGATACCGACCGGGTAGTGACTCCTATGATGATCAAAAAGATAAGAAACACCATGGGTACAAGCATCATCTGATCGCTTTGTGCCGATTCACTAAAGGCAGCAGAAAGCATGACGTTACCAGAAAGGTACACCTTTAAGTCCGGATATTGGGCTTCCCAGCTGGTTGTCATTTTCCGAACTGCATTAACTATTTCATTCAAGGCCACCGGATCGTTAGGAAGTTTAGCGGTAATATTAACACCGGTGACAGTCCCCGATGGATTGATCAACCTATTCGCAAGTATGGGGTCGTTTACAGCAACCTTTTTGATAAGCTCCGGGTCCACCTCTGATAGAGATAAAGGGTCTTCTACCAGATCCGTTACGTAGAGGTCATCACCGCTTGCGCGAGTATATTGATAATTAGTGACGGCATCTACTCGAAAAGAAAACGGAATTCTCCAGGCACTATCTACTAAGATTTTTAATGCTTGCAGCCGTTCTTTTGTGAAGATGGTGCTGTTCGTTGCTTCTACTGCTATGAGTACGTTATCATCGTCTGAATAAACTCTTTCAAGCAGTTCATAAGCTTGCAACTGCGGATTCTCCTTACTGAAGAATACTTTCGAATCAGAGTTAAACCCTAAAAACTGAAAGCCATATCCCAAAGCAAAGGTTAGAAAAAAGGTCCCGATTAAGACCAACCACCTTCGCTCGATGATCCAGCGAGCCAATTTCTCTCCGGCAAGACTAAATCCGGAGGTAGGTTTGGTTTTGTTTTGTGTCATGATACTTTCTTAATTAATGAATTAAGGTCTAAAACTGACCGATGGTCATATTGTTCGTGCATCTATAAAATTTTGTGAAAATTTATTTTTGGAATTAGAAGAGTAATTACAATCCAAGGCTTGATCCTAAAAGAATAGTAGTGATCAAGTTCCTCTAGTTTCTATAGTAATAACAATCGCTAACATTCCCTATTCTGCTTATATCATGCTTGATCCTGTCTTAGCGTACACTTTATTCTCCTTCTGATCTCGTCACTACTAATAGTGAATTTAGATGCGATTTGAACAATTTGAGCCCAAATGAATTTGTTGTACTGAATCACTTTAAATAGTCGAAAATGACATGAAGCCAAGTACACAATTACAATAGGTCGTGGCATAGCATAGGAATTTTCAGTAAACCAACTCTCGATATCCGAACTTAATCAGGATTCATGATCTTGTACGGAAGATATAGTGAATTTGTATTTCATATTTGTTACCGCTATTTGGAAGGCAAAGAATCCAGCCATAATATTACAGCTGACCTTCAAGGCAGGAGATCAGATTAAAAAGTCATCCTACTTAAAGAAAGCACTTCTGAACTAGATGAGGTTATTGTGACCGCTAAGTCAGAAACCCAAAAATTAAAGCTTTCTGCTAAGTCGGTCCAGATTATTGAAACTAGAGAAGTCAAATTGAAGTCTGCTGATTTGGGAGAAGTATTAGCAGGAACTGAAGGTGTAAACGTCCAGAGAACTAGAGGCCTGGGCTCTAATATCCGTTTTTCGCTTAATGGATTATCCGACGACCAAATCCGCTTTTTCTACAATGGCATACCACTCAATTTTTCCCCTTACTCATTTGCTGGTAGCCAATCATGCTCAATCCACAGGGGAAAATCTCTTTGATCAGCTCTTTACACAAATGAGTAAAGATCAGCGTGTAGCTTTTGAAATCAGAGGTAGTCGTATCCGCATGGACAGTAAGCTTCTCAGTAGTAATAT
>JBCDKO010000191.1:0-9482 GCA_038746525.1 Bacteroidota bacterium | reverse complement strand
TGTAATGGAAATCTTGATCCCCAATCTCTGGCAGAACACCGATATCACAACTGTCGAAAGTCAGAAGAGGAAATCGCCAAAGCACTGGTATCCAACAAAAGGGAAGACTATCTCTTTGGACTTAAGCAAGAGTTTGCCAGAGATCAATTTTACACCTCTATAATTGGCGAATGTGATAAGGAGATCACTCAATTCCTTGAAAGGACCATTAGTGAAAAAGAAGAAGTTGTTGATGATATCCCAGAACCTAAACCACACAAAAGACAAAACAAAAACGATAGCAAAGGAATCAATCTCAACATCGTTTCCTACCAATATTTTGATGGTGTAGATCTATTGGCAATTCCTGGTGTAAGTCACTCTACTGTACGCTCAATTATGAGTGAAATGGGACCTGAAGGATTTAGCAAATTCCCTCCTACCCAGCATTTTGCTTCCTGGCTCAGACTCGCACCCAATAACAAAAATCAGTGGTGGAAAAACACTATCCAATCGGATACCACAAGGTAGTAATCGACTTAAGATAGCCCTACGTAATGCAGCCAATGCCATCGGTAATCTCAAAGACTCAGACCTGGCCATCTTCTTTCGAAGGATTGTAATGAGATCACCGCTATTCCCAAACTGTTGGATACCTTGACCCTAGAAGGAGCCACCATTACCATGATGCCATGGGTTGTCAAAAAGACATCTCCAAGAAAATAGTCGCCAAACAAGCTGATTACATCTTAACAGGTAAAAAAACAATCAAAAAGGTCTTTTAGCGCAAATAGAGAAGGTCTTTAGCCTCACCCTGGAGAGGTCCATCAAACCCAGGAATTGGATCAGGGGCGAGTGGAACAAAAGACCTGTACGGTTATCGAGGAGCTCACCTTGCTGGATGACGACCATGGGTGGCCGGGTTTAGCCACCCTCCTTCGTATAGAAGCCCAGAGAATGGAGAATCCAACCGGCAAAACCACCACCTCGACCCGATACTACATCAGCAGTAAAAAAGAAAAAGCGCGGGTCTTCAATGCAAACATTCGTGCGCATTGGTGCATAGAAAACCATCTTCACTGGATGCTGGATGTCCTTTTTAAAGAAGATGCAAGTAGAAAACGAAAGGGATATCGTGCGGAGAATTTTAGTATCATCAGCAAAATGGCGCTCACGTTGATCGAAAGAAACACCGACAACATACCCAAGTCACAGAAAATCCAGCGAGCAGCTTACAGTAGTCAATACAGAGAAAAACTACTCAATTTTTAAATGCGATTGCCCTGGGTCAATATGGTCTCTTTTTTTCAGCTTTTTTGAAATATACCATGGCCTCTGCATTGGCTCCTACATCATAATTTTTGTATCACCGAAGATATCTAACTTTGGAAGTACAGGGGACAATACATGATGAAGAAAGAAGATTGTCAAACAACTCTTCATCCTGATACCATCATTGCATTTTCAGTTACATTATGATTACAAGTATCCTAACTATCACGGAAGATCTATCTTTATGAGAGAGAAGAAGCCCATCATATTACCTGAAAAATACTATTTAAACTATTTTAACTATCTCCTAAATTTTGTCACCGAACATTATCAGCACATTCTCGAAGATGAAGAGTATTTCTTCATTCAAAACTTTAAGAATTTAACAGAGGATGCTCAGTGTCTATATTTAAGATTTTCCAACAGAAAAGGAAACTTTTTTCGCCTAAGCAAAATCAATTATTCTGAGATTAAAAATTTAAATGCTGCGAAAGAGGAACTTCTGATCCATGAATTTATCGATATCAATGCAAGCAAAGATCCAGCCCAATTTAGCCTATTTACCAAAGCGGAGTTGATCAACCATTTTAGTTTTCTGGATAGGAAGGAGCGCAAAGCCAATTTGTTGATGGAGCTTTCGGAATGGGACATTCAATCAATACATGAAAATGAGGAGATCGCAGAGGTAAAAAAAAATCAAGAAGTAGCGTTTCTTAAACTGCTTTTCTTTGGTAACCGATACCATGAAATGACCGAATTTGTCATTCGGGATGTAGGAAACGTAAAGTTGAAATCTTTCGATGAGTCTAAGTTTCAGCCCTGGTTTCAAAGCCGGTCGGAGGCGCTGGGAGTGATGCACATTTCTCAGCTTAAAAAAATGATCCGGGAGATCATCGTCGCTGATTTGCCGCTGGAAGAGTTTCTGATAAACATACCATGGGAGGAATGGCGAACTTATCCGAGATCAAAAGAGGCTGCTGAGAAGCTGCTTCTTGAAATTGGAACTCATTTCGAAAAGAATGGAAAATTGGAATCGGCCTTATCCTGTTATCAACGCACTGCTCTCCCTCCTTCAGGGGAAAGGCAAATACGTATTTTAGAAAAACTTGATCAATCTATTAAAGCCCTTGACTTGGCTAAAAAAATCCTGGAACAACCAGGAAATGCTTCAGAACTAACCTTTGCTTCTGATTACTTAAACAGATCTGGAATACGGATAAATAGAAGCATGACCAGGCGCTTACACTTAGCCAAAAAGCTGGAACTGCCGGAAAAACAAGCTAGAGTAGAACAAGAAGTACTCCACTATTATAAAGAAAAAGGATGGCAAGGAGTCCACTCCGAAAATTTCATCTGGCGAAGTATGTTTGGGATCGTTTTTTGGGAAGAACTTTTCAATGAAGATCACGGTACCTTTCACCACCCACTGCAACGTGAACCAAGTGACTTGGATGAGGCTGCTTTCTTTACTACCAGAAAGATAGTTTTAGAAAAAAGAGTTGAAGGCTTTAAGACGCGCAAACAACTTTTTAACCATTTAAGCTCAACGTATGATGAAAATTTCGGTATCGCTAATCGATTTGTGACGTGGCACGATCAACTTTTACCCATTCTTGAAATCATGATTCAACGGCTTCCATTAAAAAGTATAAAGCTGGTTTTATTAGAAATGGCTAAACAAACCAAGGAAAACAGTATAGGCTTTCCAGATTTATTTATTTGGAAAAAAGATGACTATCATTTTTACGAAATAAAATCTCCTAATGATCATTTATCCGCCCAACAGCTTTTTTGGTTAGATTTTCTTACCTCAGCAAGAATTAAAGCGGATGTATTACGAGTCTCATATTCACATGAGCCTAATGTGGGACTTCATCATTGAGAAAGTGTAACTTCCTTATATAGAAGGTAATTGATTCACATAAAACAACTAGATTTCTCTCCTAAAGGGCACCTCTAAAAACCCACTTTCAATTTTTGAGATGATCTTTTTTTCTGATACTTCGTTATCAAAATACTTATTTAATGCTGCTAAACTCCGTTTTTGACGTCTTGTCTCAGAAAAAAACGCTACCTCAAATTCTTGAACTACGTTTTTAGAGGTGCCCTAAATTCGGAGAATTGAACATTGGATCGCTTAAATATTATTTTATTCTGACAGATTTTGTAACTCATTTATTATCAAATTATTTACCATCTCAGTCATCGCCGTTTTGTGATCCTGATTTACAAGGATTTAATCCTGCTATGACAGATTTTATAACTCATTTGTCATCAAATATTTACCATTTCAGTCAGTGCCGTTTTATGATCTTAATTTACAAGGATTTAATCCTAAGGATGAATGAATTACTTATTTCAAATCGAACACTATACATATGAATAATGAAGGTTAAGCCAGCAATGTTTAGTATCTGGGAGAGACAATCATTCCTAAAAGCCGATATCATAATTGTTGGAGCTGGCATCACCGGGTTATCTACCGCTGCCTCTTTAAAAGAGTTAAAAGCCGATCTAAACATCCTGGTGCTGGAGCGTGGGGTACTGCCAAGTGGAGCGAGCACAAAAAATGCCGGATTTGCCTGTTTTGGAAGTATTTCTGAACTCCAAAAAGATATCGAAGATCTTGGTGAAGACGGAATGGTACAACTGGTAGAAAAAAGAATTAAAGGCCTGGCAAAAACTACTAGTCGATTAGGCAAACAATCGGTTGACCTTCAAGTAAAAGGAGGGTATGAGCTTTTGTTGGAGAAAGATGATGCGGTTATTGATCAAATGAAAAAGATTAACCGGCTTTTGCACCTTATCTATAACGATTTCATTTATCAATGCTCCGATGATAAAATCCAGACTTTTGGTTTTGGAAACACCTCCCATCTAATTGAAAATAAATTTGAGGGACAATTAGATACAGGAAAGCTTCTTTCCTCGCTCTGGGATTACTGTTCTCACCTAGGAGTTAAGATCTTTACAGGCTGCGAGATTTCCAGTATCCACCAAAATGATCGACGCGTTGATCTTTTGTGTGATGATTTGGTTTTCCAAGCCGAGAAAGTTGGTGTTTGTACAAATGCCTTTTCAAAAAAGCTTCTCAATAAAAACATAAATCTTAAACCCGGAAGGGGAATGGTCATGAGTATTCTTCCGGAGAAACAACTTAAAATTAGTGGTACTTTTCATTACGATAAAGGGTATTATTATTTCCGTGATTACTACGGAAAACTCATTTTTGGAGGTGCTAGAAATCTTGCATTGAAGGAAGAAACAACGTTGGATTTTGGTATTAATCATAAAATAAAGAAAAAGCTGATGGAGGATTTAAAGCAGATCATCCTCCCTAATCAAAAATTCAAGATTGAGCATGAATGGTCAGGAATTATGGCGTTTGGAGAAAACAAATCTCCCATCATTCGAAAAGTTTCTGATCGTGTAGCCATAGGAGTTAGGCTAGCAGGTATGGGAGTAGCCATAGGAAGTTTGGTAGGTGAGGAATTAGCGGGATTATTGGTCAACTAAGCAGTTTTCTTTAGCTTATTCTTTCACAATAAATAGCCCTTATTCTATAGAAAATTTACTGCCTGTAAGCTTATTACTTTAGATTTTGAAATTTGTTAATCAAATAGTTGGTATTGATTCACTAGACTTAAGCGTAAAAATTCAAATGTGAATGTGCATCAACTGCCGGATAATAGGTCCGCTTTTTAGCTTGGCGATGCGTTTAATCGCGGATTCCAGGTATGCGATTGAAGTAAACTATTATATACAGGACTTAGACCTGGCCTGTTACTTGAAGTTGGTACGATACTTGAACCATGAGAAAAAACTACCATATAGCAGGCTTATCAGAAATTTTTGATCAAAACTATTTATTGGCAAGACTGTTTTAATTGTCGTAATAGTATTGTAATGACTAAGAAAAGTGCGAGCAAAAAATCAATCCAGACGGGTTTTCAAAATTACCTTTTAGATAATGGGAAAGTGCCGGAAACGGTAAGAGTATTTACCAATTATCTTGAAATAACAGATGAATCATTTTATAAATATTTTGGTACTTTAAAAAAAATAGAATCTTCTATCTGGAATGACTATTATGCCGGTACCCTTGAGGTAATAAAAAAGGACCCTGATTTTGAAGGGATGAGTGCAAGAGAAAAGCATCTTTCTTTTCTCTACACCATGCTTGAATTACTAAAGCCGGATCGGTCGTTCATTCTCTTCAGACTGGAGGATAAGAAGCCAAACAATTTGCCTAGTGAACTCCAAAAGACACGGCAAATCATAACAGGAGCCGATATTTATTGGGCTAAGACCTTTGATTTCTTACCAGACCGGGCAAAAGAAACGACACAATCAGCTTATCGTCGCGTACTCTGGTCTCACTCAATTGCTATGCTTTTATTCTGGGTACAAGACGATTCCGCTGAAGGGAAAGACACAGACATTTTTATTGAAAAATCAACAAGAACAGTGTTTGATATTGGAGAGCTTCCTGCTTTGGATTCGATATTTGATTTAAGTAAATTTTTTCTTCAAAAAATGGGTTATTCCAAATCAACTGTATGATGCAAAAAGAACTGGATAGAATCCCTATTTCCAAGGTAAAAAGAGCAAGTAAGTTTGTAAGTACTGGTGCAAAAGTGGGAGCTAATTACATGAAGGCTTACGGTAAAGCAGCGATTAAGGGAAAGTTTGATAAAGAAAGTCTTGATCAAGAGAATGCAAAAGATATCTACGACTCACTCAGTGAATTGAAAGGGAGTGCTTTAAAAATGGCTCAGCTTTTAAGTATGGATCAGAATGTTTTACCTAAAGCATATTCAGACAAATTTGCTATGGCGCAATATAGTGCACCACCCTTATCCTATCCTTTGGTAAAAAAGACGTTCAAAGCAAACTTGGGCAAAGAACCTAGCGAGATTTTTGATTCCTTTACCAGAAGTGCTACTAATGCTGCTTCCATGGGCCAGGTACACAAAGCAGAAAAAAATGGAAAAACATTGGCAGTTAAGGTGCAATATCCTGGTGTAGCAGATAGTATCAAAAGTGATCTGAAACTTGCAAAACCTTTTGCGCTACGATTGATGAATGTGCGTGGTAAGGATGTAGATCCTTACATGAAAGAGGTAGAAGAAAAACTGTTGGAAGAAGCAGATTATATACTTGAACTTAAACAGTCCATGGATTTTGCTGAAAAATGCAAAAAGCTCAATGGTGTCTTCTTTGCGGAATATTATCCAGAGCTTTGCGCACCGCAAATTTTGACGATGAACTGGCTTGAGGGTAAACCTATCGGAGCATGGATGAAACGTGAGCAAACGCAAGAGCACAGAGATAGACTGGGTCAAATTTTATGGGATTTTTACATGTATCAGATGCACGTTCTGAAAATGATGCATGCTGACCCACATCCGGGAAATTTTATCATTGATCAAAATAATAATTTGGGGGTCATTGATTTTGGATGTATTAAATACATTCCTGAAGATTTTTATGCTTCATATTTTGAGCTAGTAAACCATGAGGTTCTCAAAGATGAAAAAAGAGTACATGAACTCTTCAAACAACTTGAGATCATTCGCCCAACAGATCCTGAGAAAGATATCATTATTGTGAAGAAGATGTTCATAGAACTTATCCATCTCTTAGCAAGACCTTTTAATGAAGGAGTATTCGATTTTAGTAATCAATCGTTTTTCAGAGAAATCTATGAAAAGGGAGACCAGATCTCTAAAGATCCTGAAATGAACAGGCTTCAGGCAAGGGGTTCGAGACACTTTATCTATTTCAATAGAACATTTTTTGGATTATATAATATCCTGCATGCGTTGAAAGCTAGAATAGATTGTAACGAAATAGACTTTGTTAAGCTTGCATCTTAACCAAATTTGATAGAAAAGAGCTATTTTCGAGAATTGACGAAAATAGCGCATGACACAAAGACCACAACCTTCCCTTTTACAATCATTGATTCCTATTCTCTTTCTCATCCTATTATTGGTGGTGAATGTTGGAATTTTCGGAAGTGAGGCTTTAGGTGGCTCCAATCAAATTGTTCTTATTCTCTCCGCCGGAGTCGCAACCATCGTAGCGATCCGCGTAGGTTTTGAATGGGAAGAGATCCAAAACGGCATCGTAAAAAGTATCAGTTCTGCAATGGCATCTATTCTTATTCTTTTGATGATTGGTGCGCTAGCGGGAACATGGATGTTGAGCGGGGTAGTTCCAGCGATGATCTACTATGGTTTGCAGGTACTTAATCCTACCATTTTCTTATTTGCCGCTTGCATTGTGTGTGCGATTGTCTCTATTGCTACTGGAAGTTCTTGGACCACTGCTGCTACGGTAGGTATTGCGCTGATAGGAATAGGGAAAGCTTTAGGTGTCTCTGAAGGATTGGTGGCTGGAGCGATCTTATCGGGAGCTTATTTTGGAGATAAATTGTCACCACTATCTGATACCACTAACCTAGCCCCAGCAATGGCCGGAACAGATCTTTTCACCCACATCCGATACATGACTATCACCACCGTTCCTTCTATTTCTATCTCGCTTCTCATTTTTCTTGTTCTGGGATTTGCAAATGGATCTGATGGGGCGATAGCTGGTAAGCAAGAGATTTTGAGCGCTATCTCTGGTACGTTTCGTATCACCGGGTGGCTATTTATTGTTCCAATTGTTGTTGTTATTCTAATTGTCAAAAAAATGCCAGCTCTGCCAGCTATTTTGATAGGAACCCTTTTGGGTGCTGCTTTTGCGCTCATTTTTCAATCAGATCTCGTAGCGACGACTGCCGCTTCTGCAAGCTACGATGGCGCACTTTTAGAGCGGTTCAATTCAATTTCACCTAGTATGACCAATGGATTTATCGGAATTATGCAAGCGATGTTTGGAGACTCTTCGTTCATCACCGGTAATGATGTTTTAGATGATCAGGGACTTTTAAGTAGTTCGGGTATGTCTGGAATGCTCCATACGATATGGTTGATTCTTTCGGCTATGATTTTTGGTGGAGTGATGGAAAAATCCGGTATGTTGAAATGCATTGCCGCAGCCATCATTTCGAAAGTAAATTCTATCGGATCTCTGATTGCTTCTACTGTTGGCACTTGTATCTTCTTCAACGGAACCGCATCCGATCAGTATTTAGCCATCGTTGTTCCTGGTAGAATGTATGCCGATACGTACAGAGAAAATGGTCTTGCTCCGGAGAATTTGAGTAGATCATTAGAAGATTCAGGGACAGTTACTTCTGTTCTCATCCCCTGGAACACCTGTGGGGCATACCATTCTCAAGTTTTGGGTGTAGCTACAGGTACTTATCTTCCATTTTGCTTCTTCAACATCATTAGTCCCTTTATGACCATATTGATTGGATACAGTGGCTATAAAATTAAGAAACTAGTGAAAAGTGAACAGGTCGCCAGCACATAATATCACCAAAGAGGATATTCAGCAACTTCCACTGCTTACCTTTGAAGGAGAAATTCGGGTGATAAATACCCACCAGGAGTGCAACGAAGTACTCCTCATTCTTGAGAAAGAGTCTTTACTAGGATTTGATACGGAGACAAAACCCACTTTTCATAAAGGAGAATATAATCCTACTTCTTTGATTCAGTTATCAACACAGAAAGAAGCATTTCTTTTCAGACTCAATAAGATCGGTTATCCAAAAAGACTTTTCAACCTTCTGGCAAATCCTAATCTTACCAAGCTTGGTATTAGTATCTTAGATGACCTTAAGGACTTGAATAGGTTGAGTCCGTTTACTCCCCAAGGATTTATTGATTTAAACCATACTGCAAAAGAACTTGGAATCAGACATATTGGAGTTCGAAAGCTAACAGCTATTTTTTTAGAACATCGCATTTCTAAAAATCAACGAGTATCCAATTGGGAAAATGAGGAGCTAACAGAAGGACAAAAAAGGTATGCCGCAACAGACGCCTGGATTTGCATTGAAATCCATGATAGGCTTCTACAAAAAGGATATATTTAATTCAATGTCTTTTAGTTAAAGATACAATGTCTTTTAGTTAGGGATATGTAATAAGTAACTGTGTTTTAATTTTTTTTTTCACTACTCTTAGTACTCAGGTATAAGGGGGTATTTCTTCCCATTTTTCCGTTAAAACTACTTCATACAGAGAACATTTATCAAACGATATTGACTATGAGATCGACGAATCAACTTACAGAGGCCGTGCAAAATTCGGCCATGAAAGGGTATT
>JBCDKO010000190.1:0-9487 GCA_038746525.1 Bacteroidota bacterium | reverse complement strand
GATCGTAAGCAAGATGAGAAAACAAATCAAAGAACTTGGCCTCAATCCCGATGACCTTGGCCTCTCAAGAGCTAAGCGTGATGAAATCGCCAAAAAAATGATGCCTGATAATCAGATACTTAGCTTACGTTAGTCAGAATTTTCCCTTAAACATCCACCTCAGAAGTACCCTCCCGGAGAAAAATTCCTATCCGTTGGCAGATCAAAATGCAATCTGCTTACTTAGGAACTTATTAATTGCAATTCTCCAATCAAACAACGTGAATTCTGTTTCTAAATCGAACACTTTATTATCCGATAATGGACACTTGCTTTGATAATTGATTATTTTCGGGTTACTCATTAGTCAATGACTAAGCCTTTTAAACCTCGATTTTAGCAACGAGGCGTATCATTTATTCTAAATCATCAAAATCAATCATTATTGTAACCAATTATGGCATTTATTATGTCTCAAGACAAACATGCAAAAACTCAAAGTAGCGCTAACTGGAGTCACAATTTTACTTTTTGCTTCCCTGGGGATGGCTCAAGGAACCATCTCAGGAGGCATTATAGATGATGAAGATCAGAAAGTTTCCTTTGCAACAATTATGCTGTTTGCCGCTAACGATAGCACTTTAGTTAAAGGACAAATTTCCAACGTTGATGGAAAATTTGCATTTTCTCAGATTAGTGAAGGAAACTACTTTGTGGAATCCAACTTTGTGGGATATGAAAAACTAACCTCCAAATCTTTTTACTTTGATGGAAGGTCAGAGATGGAATTACCCATATTTACCATGCAAGCTAGTCCTGAACAGCTTCAGGAAGTGGTGATAGAAACAGAACGAGAGCTCATAGAAGTTCAGCCTGACAAAACGGTTTTTAATGTGGAAGGTAGTATCAATGCCAAAGGCAACACTGCCTTAGAGCTGCTTAGAAGATCACCTGGCGTTATTGTAGATAACAACGAAAACCTGCTAATCCAGGGTAAGAGCGGTGTGCTGGTATATATAGACGGGAAACAATCTCCTTTAGGTGGGGAAGATTTAGCAATCTATCTAAAAAATCTTCAGTCTGACCAGGTAGAAGCCATCGAGATCATTACTAATCCATCGGCTAAGTATGATGCAGAGGGCAATGCAGGAATCATAAATATTCGCTTAATGAAAGATAAAAATTTGGGCACAAACAGTACGGTAAATCTAGGATTCCGACACGGGATCAACCCTAAGTATAATGGCTCTGTCAATCTCAATAACCGTAGAAAGAAGCTAAATACATTTGGATCTTACAGCTTATTTACCGGAAAAAATGAAGATTCATCTTTCCTGACCAGAAATCAGAATGGAACATTTTTCGATCAAGCAAATACCTCTATTAGCGATGATGTAAATCATGGCTTTCGCTTTGGAACAGACTTTTTCATCAAAAGAGATATTACCATTGGTTTCCTGGTCAGTGGCAATAGAAGTGAAAATGAAGGTTTCAGTACTTCTGAAACAGAGATCTCTGAAACCACTGACTTAGCAATAGATAGTTTACTGTTTGCTTTAAACGATCAGTCCAGCACTAGAGATAATACCAACTACAATCTAAATTTTGAATGGCAAATAGGCGAAGGGAAATCACTTTCCCTAGATCTGGATCATGGAGATTTTGAAAACCGGACAGACTCTTTTCAACCCAATATCTACTTTCTACCTGATGGCACTACTGAACTAAACAATAATACGTTTAGCATTGTGACTCCTACAGATATAGCCATTTATACTGCAAAGATAGATTTTGCAACCAAGTTCTTGGATGGGCAATTAGGAGCAGGTATTAAGTCTACCAATATCACTACAGATAATACCTTCGATTATTTCAATATTGAAGACGGAATCGAAATCAAGGATCTGGATCGAAGCAATAATTTTTTGTACAAAGAACGCGTGAATGCTGCCTATTTATCTTGGCAAAAGAATCTGAGCGAAAAAGTAAATCTCACGTCAGGTATTCGGATAGAGCATACGCACTCTGATGGTGAGCTCAACAGTGCACAAGAACGAGAAGAAGATGACGATAAAGTGGTGAGGAATTATACTGATTTCTTCCCATCTGCAGGCATTACCTATAGTTTGAACAAATTAAACACCGTAGGAATAAGCTATTCCAGAAGAATTGATCGCCCAAATTATCAGGACTTAAACCCTTTTGAGTTCAGGCTCGATGAGTTGAGTTTTCAAAAAGGAAACCCCTTTTTGAGGCCCCAATATTCCAACACCTTTGGCTTTACCCATACCTACAAAGGAACGTTAAGCTCTTCGCTTAGCTATACAGTCATCGATGATGTAAGTACCCAAATTACAGAAGCAGCAGGGGAAAACTCCGCGCGTTTGATTTTTGTAAACCTGGCGAGACAAACTAACCTTGGTTTAACAGTTAGCTATCCTTTTTCCATCACTGAATGGTGGAATGTCTATGCGACAGTTACCGGATACCGACTTCATAATGAAGCCAACATTGAAGGAGATGTTATTGACCTGACCACTGTCTCCATGAACGGATATGCACAAAATACGTTTACCCTACCTAAAGGGTTTCAGATGGAGATATCCGGCTGGTACGATGCGCCAGCTATCTGGGAGGGCAACTGGACTACGGATTCGCAATGGGACATATCTGCAGGAGTTTCCAAGCAACTCTTCAAAAAGAAAGGAAACTTAAAAGTATCAATTAGTGATATCTTCCTGACAAACCCATGGAGTGGAGAAAGTAATTTCGGTGTATTAGAAATGACAGGAAGAGGACGTTGGGAAAGTAGGCAGGTTAGGATTAATTTTAGCTATACTTTAGGCAATAGTCAAATAAAAGGCGCTCGAAAAAGAACAACCGGAATGGAGGAAGAAAGTAGCAGGACAAGCTCCAACTAAGGTTTTTTAGCCCCAACTCAACTACTAAATAGCCGCAGATCTGCGGCTATTTTCTTGAAGACTGCTGTAGTGCTTTTAAATTATGCAAAAGACGTATGAATTGCCGATAAGATGACGATGGTCCCATACAATGGATGAACATGTAAAATCTAACCTCTGCATGTTCTCTTAATAGGGCATCTCTAAAAACCCACTTTCAATTTTTGAGATGATCTTTTTCCTGATACTTCGTTATCAAAATACTTATTTAACGCTGCTAATCTCCGTTTTTGACGTCTTGTCTCAAAAAAAACGCTACCTCAAATTCTTGAACTGAGTTTTTAGAGGTGCCCAATAGTTCCATGATTACTTTTAACGCTGCATAGATTATCACGAAGGATTTTTTCATTTTTCCGGTAACGGAAGGTGTTTCCGATCAAATTACATGGTATGCTTCCGGAACATTACGGATTATTTTTATTGAAAACGACTCTACCTGAGTTTGCAATGGCAAGTCTTTGGGAGAAGAAATCCCAAAAATTACTGTATAGTCTGCGACATTTTTTTCAAATAGGCAAAAGCATGGTGAAGAAAGTTAAATTTTCCGACCTTAGTACTGAAGATGGCTAGCTCTTCAAACCATCTCCGCTCGATTTACCCGCTGCTAAACGAATTTTAGATGTTTGAATGAGAAAAATTTAAAACTTGCTATTTTAATTGCTCCTAAAAAACTGGTTGCTACTATGGATACTTCCAGACAGGATGTTGAGAAGTTTGTTGGAAAGCACTAGGTTTAGCAAAAAAGTAAATAGTATGAAATTTGGCAGTGTAAATAATCCCGAAGCTATTGATTTCACTCTTCCAGAGGATCATCATGATACAGAGAAGGTATTAAGTAAGGGTGCCGGACTAAAAGATGTATTTATAGGTTGTGCTAAATGGAATAGGCAGGACTTAAAGAAATTTTACCCTAGAGGCACCAAGGATGAGCTTGAATACTATGCGACACAATTCAATTCAATTGAACTCAACGCTACATTTTATAACCACTTCAAAATTGAACAGATAGAAAAATGGGTGGAGAAAACACCCGATAACTTTAAGTTCTTTCCTAAGGTACATCAAATGATCAGCCACATTAAGCGATTGAATAACGTGGAAGAATCGATAGAACGATACGTTTTCAATATAAGGGCTTTCGGTGATAAATTAGGTATGTGCTTTTTACAGCTTCATGACAATTTTAAACCGATAAATATGAAACGATTGGTTACCACAGTTGAATTTTGGCCAAAAGATATTCCACTTGCCATTGAATTAAGAAATACCGAGTGGTTTAACGATGCCTCAATCGCCAATGATGTTTATGCACTTTTTGAAAAGCATAGGGTTTCAAACATTGTGACAGATACTGCAGGTAGAAGGGATTTACTACACATGAGGCTCACATCACCTTCTGTTTTTGTTCGATACGTGGGAGCGAATCATGAAAGTGATTATTTTAGATTGGATACTTGGCTGAAGCGAATAAAGAAGTGGTCTAAGCATGGAATGGAAAATCTTTATTTCTTCGTCCATCAAAATTTAGAAAAAGAATCTCCTGTTTTATCTGCTTACCTGATCACTAACTTAAATAAAGAGCTTGGGCTTGATCTAGCTCTACCTTCGTTACAGGACCAGCAGACACTTTTTGGATAAAAAATTATTAGAATCTTTTGCAAAACTGGATTTTTGGTTCGAATCGAGGCTTTCAGAATTTCAAAAACGTAGTTTTCTGGTCG
The DNA here is from genome assembly GCA_038746525.1 of Bacteroidota bacterium. GTDB lineage: Bacteria > Bacteroidota > Bacteroidia > Cytophagales > Cyclobacteriaceae > Ekhidna. Next base: position 4,827 of record JBCDKO010000190.1, on the reverse strand, counting down.
TAAATGAGGCTTTTGAAATTTTGAGTAACGAAGAGTTGAGCCAAAAGGCGGGTTTTTCAAAAGGATTCTATTATTGAAAGTCATTGGTTACTTCTATTCTTTCTGCGAGTTTAAATTTTTCGAGTATCGATTTCAATTCAGAAGAAATGCTATTTAAGGTTTTGGATTTTTCCATATAGTTAGTCATGCCGACAGACATTTCAGCCGCTGAAGATGCTACTTCGTCTGTTCCCGAAGCTGTTTGTTCAGCGATCACAACTATGGATTCAGTGATGGAGACCACATCTTTAATTTTTTCTGCTTGATCTTTACTTGATTGAAGGATTTGTTCAGAAAAGTCAAGGGTTTCAGACGATGACTTTGCAATATCCACAAAAACTTCGGACGCTTTAGTGGCAGCCTCTACTCCTTTTTCTACTTCCTTACTCATAGAAGTTATCATGGTCATGGTTTTTTCCGTATCCTGGCTTACTTCATTGATAAGTTTCTCAATTTCTTTGGCTGAATTTCTAGAATCTTCGGCGAGCTTTCTAATTTCCTCTGCTACCACCGCAAACCCTCTTCCTGCATCACCTGCTTGTACTGCCTCAATTGCTGCATTCAATGCCAAAAGGTTGGTCTGAGCGGCAATTTCCGTAATCACTCCCAAAACTCTTTCTATTTCACTAGAACTATTGGAAAGTTTCATTATCGCCTCATTTGTAGCATCTGATACACTTCTGATTTCCTTTATGCTCTTTGTGACATTTTCTACTATTTTAGTACCTTGCTCACTGTCGTTTACCCCTTTCTTAGCCGCATCGTAAATAGACTCTGAGTTTGAAGCCATTACACTTGCGCTTGAAAGAATATTTTCTACTAGTTGTGAGGATTCATCTACTTTGGCCACCTGGTTTTGCGCCCCACTACTCATTTGTGCAATCGCACTTGCTATTTCTCCGGTATTTGTGTTCATTTCTTCACCGGAGGCGAGCATCTCTGTTGAAGATTCATCTATGATTAAAACGATTTTAGAAACATTGCTCAACAGCTCATTGAGAGTGTCAAGGGCATAATTCATATTTGTAGATAAATTCAATATCTCTCCTTTAGCATCCTCCTCATATCTATGAGTAAGATCTCTATCAGCTATATTGGCAAGAATAGACCCAATGGTTTTAAAGGGAACAGTAACAGCTTCGAAAAGCTTGTTGATAAAGGAAGAAAGTTCCTTCCATGCTCCCGTTTTATTCTCTAGTGAAAGCTTATTGCTAAATTCACCTTCTCTGGCTGCCGCAGAAACTATGGAGTTGGTTTCTTCTATTACAGACTTAAGGTTTTCTTTCATGGAAAGTAGGGATGTGCCAAGGACATCATCTTCGCTCAACAGTTGATGTTCTACGTCCAAATTTCCTTTGCCTATTTCTTTAGCAAATGCAGAGGTACTAATAAGCCCTTCTTTTATTTTTTTAACGAAGCGGTTTATATCACCAATCTCATCCCTTCTTTCTTTCAATTCAACATCTGAAAACTGCCCTTTACTCAACTTTTGAATAGCATTATTGAGCTTGTATATTGGTTTAACAATAGCTCGCATGACAAAAATCGTAGCGCCTATTCCGAATGCTGCAGCAAGAATACCCATGAGGATAATGACTCTCTCTATACGATCAAAAGAAGCAAATCTTTCATTGACTAAATTTTGAGATTCGACTTCCAGTCTCTCAATCTCCTGCATTAAGGTGGTTTCGATATTTTCAAGGGGAGCAGATATTTCTTCATCTAATAGTGGGATCAGTTTTAATAGAAGAAAATCGTCCTCATACGCTGTTTCATTATTTAATTGGCGAGTTAATTCATCTATTTTTGGAATTATCCTATTGTAGGCCTGAAAGCTGGATAGTAACAGGTTGGCGCTTGTATCAGGCCAATTATTGATAAGCCCTATAACTACCTTCCTTAATTGAGGATAGTTAACTTCCTTGATATCGATTAGTGATTTTTTGTCTTCAGAATTGGGAATATACATCCAATTTGCAGCAAGATCATTAGTATTACTGACCATGTTTTGAAAGTCTCTCAGATATGTTAACAAAGGGTAGTATTCATGGGTAATTAAATGGTCTACTTGTCTGGCTGAACGAAAAGCTACTAAGCTAGCTGTGGCACTTACAGTTGCAAGAAGAATTACTAAAACGTTAGAAAACGTAATTTTTTGAGCAATACCAAAACAACGATAATAAGATAATATGTGGCGCATAATGAGGATGTATAAGTTTTTGTTTTATGAGTTTGATCGAAATAAATTATTCAAAAAGTATTTTAAAAACTAATTGGGAAGTTTTGTTTCAGAAAATAGCTTTTATTAGCCGTGACCCTACAAACTCTCAAACAGGCCAATGAATAAAATCAATATTTCCGTCCTCTAATTCTACAATTCCCCTTCTAAATTACGATCCGTTTAACTCTACTGGAATCCTTTGCAAAACCGGATTTTTTGGTTTGAATCAAGGCTTTCAGAGTTTCAAAAACGTAGTTTACTGGTCATAAATGAGGCTTTTGAAATTTTGAGTAATAAAGAGTTAGGCCAAAAGGAGGGTTTTTCAAAGGATTCTGTTAATCATTTCTTACCAAACTGTTAAGAACTTAAAAGTCAATCTTGTAGCTTGCTTGAAGAATGAATAAAAAGCATTTAAAACCGGATATACTGATCAACAATCAGGAACATGACTTAATGAGATCTTTTGCAAAACTTAATTTTTGGTCTAAATCAAAGCTTTCCAATTTTAACCTGCCTGACTTATTTTAAGTCGCAGGAACATAAACATACAGTAAATCAATCGCTTATTTCAAATCGACCGCCCCATTAATAAATAATGCAAGTTAAGGATGGCTTTTTATATTTATTCTTGCTTTCTAAAACTTGATGTGATGATCAATAAAGTGGTTGCTGATGCAAAAAAAGCGATTCAAGGGATTGAAGATAACATAACGCTAATGCTTGGCGGGTTTGGGCTCTGTGGCATTCCCGAAAACTGTATCGCTGCGCTAGTGGAAGCTGACATTAAGGGCCTGACCTGCATCTCTAATAACGCAGGTGTGGATGAATTTGGGTTGGGTTTGCTCCTTCAAAAAAGGCAAATCAAAAAAATGATTTCTTCTTACGTTGGTGAAAATGCCGAGTTTGAGCGGCAGATGCTGAGCAGTGAGTTAGAGGTAGATTTGATTCCTCAGGGCTCTTTGGCAGAACGTTGCAGAGCAGGAGGTGCAGGCATACCGGCATTTTTTACTCCAGCAGGATATGGAACAGAAATCGCAGAAGGAAAAGAAGTTAGGAAATTTAATGGCAAACCACACATTCTAGAATCTGCACTGACTGCTGATTTTGCCATTGTGAAAGCATGGAAAGGTGATAAAGTAGGCAACCTAATCTACAAGGGAACTGCCAGAAACTTTAACCCTGTAATGGCAATGGCTGGAAAAATTACCATTGCAGAAGTAGAAGAAATGGTCGAACCGGGGGAGTTAGACCCCAATTTCATTCACACACCCGGAATCTTTGTGCAACGCATTTTTCAGGGCGAAAACTACGAGAAAAGAATTGAACAACGAACAATTCGTTCCATTTGAATTGGATGATGAATAAATGATTCAAGAGGAGAAATGATGGAGGAAACTCAATTGTAGATTTACCCTTTCAGTTTGCATTGGACGTGGTAAAATTCTCGGAGCAACTTAACGAGGAAAAAATAGGCAATCGCAAGACAATTATTATGATCAGTAACTCTCTTGGAGCTATTATAAGAAAAGTGGGAAATGCTAAGGATAAGGCTTCTCTCATTTATCAATTTAAGATCGTTGAAAGAAGCCGATAAACTGATTTTATCAGTTACTCATCGACGAGCTTACAGAAAGCAATCCAAATACAGAAGAACCAGGAAGAGATTCTATTCTTCAATGATGAAATTACATTTTAGGCGTATTGCATCATCAAAGAAAATAAGATATAAAATATAAATCATAAAATCAATTAAATGCTAAATCTTCAAAATTGACATGTTAGATAAAAATGGAATCGCTAAAAGAATTGCACAAGAACTTCGAGATGGCTGGTATGTAAATCTGGGAATTGGCATCCCAACTTTGGTTGCCAATTACATTCCGGAAGGAATAAATATTGAGTTTCAATCCGAAAATGGGTTGCTTGGCATGGGCCCCTTCCCTGCTGAAAAAGAAGTGGATGCAGACCTGATCAATGCTGGAAAGCAAACGATCACCACACTTCCCGGAGCTTCCATTTTTGACTCCTCTACTTCCTTTGCTATGATAAGGGGTCAGCATGTACAGTTAACCATACTCGGAGCAATGGAAGTAGCTGACAATGGAGATATTGCTAATTGGAAGATTCCAGGAAAAATGGTGAAGGGAATGGGTGGCGCTATGGACCTTGTTGCTTCTGCAAGGAATATCATTGTTGCCATGATGCACACGAACCGGGCGGGTGAATCGAAACTTCTAAAAAAATGCACCCTTCCTATCACCGGAGTTAGATGTGTAAGCAAAATTGTTACGAATCTAGCAGTGCTGAAAATCATTGATCAAGGATTCAGACTTTTAGAAAGAGCTCCTGGTGTCTCTGTGGATGAAATAAAAAAAGCTACTGCCGGCAGATTGGTAGTAGACGGGGATATTCCTGAAATGACTATTTAGGGCTTGCTGAGAAAGTCACAGGTGTATCAGATACTAGGCAGCAAGGTGAAGATGTATGCTTATACTTCGATCCGCAGCGAACGACGTAGCTGATGTACCTGTGACTAGTTGAAAAATCTCGAAATCGAGCTTTTTCAG
>JBCDKO010000189.1:0-9495 GCA_038746525.1 Bacteroidota bacterium | reverse complement strand
CCTATCTAGACGAGTATTGTTACCGATTTAACCGCCATCTGATGAAGGGTAAAATATTTGACCGTCTGATGGATAGAATGGTGGCTCATAGCCCGGTCTACTGCAAAAACTTGACTATTTACTAAGTGCCTACTTCAATATTTGGATTTAGAAATCTGTTGATTCCTAATGTTTGCTTTATCTGAATGATCCATTTTCTTCGTTTGCAGCTCTTCGGAGCTATTTATTAAAAGCCTACTTCAATTAATTTATTTAAGCATAGCCAAGTCTCGAATCAAAATCCTTCTTCTATCAAAATTGATCAGGTTCTTTTCTCTAAGTTCATTCATTACCGTGGTTACGGTCTGTCGCGAAGTGCCTGTAAGACTGGCAATATCTTTATGGGTGAGATGATTTTTAATCATGGTCTCAAATCCAACTTTCTGTCCCTTTTCTTCTGCCATTTCTTTCAGGAATTCCACGATCCTGGTGCGGGCATCTTTAAAAACCAGAGACTCAATTTTTCGCTCCATTTTCCTTAAGCGAAAGCCAACGATCTTAAGAATTTTAAAGGAAAGTTCTTTATTGTCAATCATCAAATCTTTGAGCTGGTGTATGGTCATGGCGCACACACGCGTATTGTTATCCATTGCCTGCGCGAAATCCTGACGTTTGGTTTCGCCTGCCAGAGCAAGCTCTCCAAAGACTTCTCCTCTTCCCAATATAGCCTTTACAATCTCTTTCCCATCAGGCGCATAGGTTCCAATTTTGACCCGTCCGTTAGATACCATATAAATATTCTCGGATGATTGATCCTGAAAATAAATCATTTGGTCTTTTTTGTAAACTCCTGGTTCATGACGATCTTCCAAACCAGGTGTTTTTTTGGGACAGAGCACCTTAAAAAGATCTGAATCTTCAAAATACCAGAGATTTGTTTCTGTATCCATTTTAAATCAGTGTCCTGCACTTAAAACATATTTGTAAATAAACGCTTCCAACAACAATTATACATAAAAAGGTTCGATGGGCTACTTATATCTAAAAGCACTTCATATCATTTTCGTCATTACTTGGTTTGCCGGTTTATTCTATATTGTTAGATTGTTCATCTACCACTCGGAGGCCTTGGCAAAAGACGAACCTGATCGAAGTATTTTGGCCAATCAACTAGCCTCTATGAGCAAAAGACTTTGGTATATTATTACATGGCCTTCTGCAATCATCACCTTAATCCTTGGGGCTTCTCTGCTCATAACTCAGCCATCCTGGCTTAAAATGCCATTTATGCATATTAAACTTAGTTTTGTAGCGCTCTTATATCTTTATCATATGGGCTGTCATAAAATATACCTACAACTACAATCTAGTGTTTCCAAGTATTCCTCTACACAGCTAAGAATATTTAATGAAGTGTCTACAATCATTCTTTTTGCCGTTGTTTTTTTAATCGTGTTAAAGAACCAGCTGAGTTGGATATGGGGAACTCTCGGACTTGTTAGCTTTGCCATCATTTTAATGATTGCTATAAAACTTTACAAACGATTTAGAGAAAAACAATGAAGCACCTGATTGCAGTTGGGCTATTGATGTGGGCATGCTCCACCAAAGAACTGACGGATACTTTGCCTATCTATGGAAATACCATTTATGAAGAAAACGATACGATCTATCATACGATTCAGGAATTTGTGCTGATGGATCAAGATAGTACAATCATCACCAATGAATCTATGGCTGACAAAGTATATGTGGCGGATTTTTTCTTTACTTCATGCCCTACCATTTGTCCTCAAATGAAGGCCCAAATGCTTCGGATTTATGAAAACTTTGAAGGAAATGACGAGGTAGCGATCCTGTCACACACAATCGATCCTGTTTATGATACCATCCCCTTATTGAATGATTACGCTAATAGGTTAGGTGCGAACTCAGATCAGTGGAAATTTCTTTGGGGAGATCAGGATTACATCTATGAATTAGCTGAAGCAAGTTATATGTCTATTGCAGATGAAGACAGCGATGCGCCAGGGGGTTTTGTTCACTCCGGTGCCTTTTTACTCGTAGACAAAGACCGAAGAATTAGGGGGATGTATGATGGCACAGAAGCAGAACAAGTAGATATTCTGATGAAAGACATAGAAAAGCTTCTGAAAGAATATCTACCAGATTCTTAGCGTAAATATTTCAAGAAGTGAAAAAATCAATCTCATTTCTGTTAATTACCTTTTTTCTAATCAATTGTGATGGGGGTTCTTCAGGATCGGAAAAGTCTGGGAACTCCAAAAGCTTAGACTCCAGGGATAAAATTAGATTAAAGCAATATCAGGTGGAAGGAGCAAGACTCTATGCCACTTACTGTGCTAACTGCCATCAGCAAGATGGCAAGGGTTTAGCCTCTCTTTATCCTCCACTTGCAAAATCGGATTATTTACTTGCTGACCTCTCCAGGGCCGCCTGCATCATTAAAAATGGTCAGTTGGGAGAGATTGTTGTAAATGGCAAAACATATAACCAGATGATGCCAGGAAATGCTATTACCAATCTGGAAGTTGCAGAAATCTTAACTTATATAACAAACGCCTGGGGCAATGAAACAGGCTTGACCGGAGTAAAAGATGTAGATCAATGGTTGAAAGATTGTGAAGAATAAATTTCAATTTTGTTCTAGCGCTTTTAATCCCTCCGCCAAAGAACTGTCCATAGCCGCTTTTACCCTTTCGATGGCTTCCTTTTGCTTTTCTAAATAGACTTTTATTTCTTCCTCAGTACCTTCATAATCAGGCTCATATTCTCTCATCCATTGCATCATTCCCTCATTTGCGCCTTCGATGTTATCTGCTAAAGCTGTAAGCATAGCTGCACTGTCCGGATTTATTTGCATCAACGAATCTGCGAGAAGCATTACAGCTTTTCGTACTTTTCGCAACTCGCCCATTTTTGGCATAACCTCATCGTGAATAGCCATGACCTCCTCCTTCAGTGCCCCACTATCGAACTCTTTGGAAGGTTGGCATGCAACAAAAATGATTAAAGAGAGTGCAAGGAATTTTTCATAATTCATTCAAACGAAACTTTAGCGTCTTTTAAAATGTACATCAGCTGATTGTAATCCGTATTGTTTAATGTGAACGTCCCGATTACTGTTACAGGCTTAGAGGTATACTGGATTTCTTCTTTAAGATAGGCCTCAGCTACCGTCTCGGGGCCACTTCCACCGCAGAAAAAGCACGCAGCAATAGGCAAAGAAGAAAGAATAATATGTTGAGGGGCAAACATTCCTTCAAAAGGAATAATAAACCCTTTTAAAGACACCTGTTTACCTTCCATTTTTTTTAATTCATCCCCAAATTTAGGGACATAGATCTCTCCATACTCGTCTTGGGATTTCTCATACTTCACCTCTGTCATGGTCTTCCAATTCTTTGAAGAATCTTCGAACTGTGCTGAGATTGAACAGGTAAATAATAGCAGATGCCCTAACAACAATAAATACTTCATTTATGCTTTCGATAAAGTTTCAGAAATATCTGATCTATACGTGAGTAGCGCTGGAACTACCGAAGCCAAAATACCTATCACCCAACTTCCCAACACAACGTAAAATTCCTCATAAATAAAAAATATTCCTTCAGCTTGGATTTGTTCTAAAGATGAACTTAAAACAGCAAAACCGAAATGTGCCAATCCAAAGCCAAAAATGGTTCCAATAAAGGTTAATAAAATGCCTTCCGAGATGATAAGGATCACAATTTTTCTTTGACTTGCTCCCATGGATCGCATAATGGCCAACTCGTATTTTCGCTCTTTAAGAGAGTTAAAAAGAGCAATAAATACACTGGTTGCGCTTAAGATGACAATAATTATACCCAGAATAGTTACCACATCTACTCCTATCCCAATGATGTTAAACAATCGAGCCGTTTCAAAGGGAGGTGATGCAGCCTGAAGGTTGCTGGTTTCATTCACAATTCTAGGCAGTTGCACAGCAGCCATCGGCGAACGATATGTGATTAGTAATGAAGTAATGTCCTCATTTTCCAGTTGCTCAAGCGATACTGTCAATCCAAGTTTTTCAAGATTGACCATGTCGTGTAAGCTCTCGTCTTCATGTTCATGTTCCTCATGTCCTGAGTGAACTTCCCAGACACTGGCGACAGAAACAAGAATAAGTTGATCAATTGCAGAACCTGTTGCTTTCATGATTCCAACTACCCTGAAGGGATAGTCTTCATGTTCCTCGCCGCCTTCCGCTAGTCCATGGGCGCTCTGGAGTTCATCTCCTAGTTTAATGTTTAGCTCTTTTGCAACAGATGCCCCAATAGTTGCGACCATGTTTTCATCAAACCATCTACCCTCTTCCAGAGATGCCTGGTAGAGCAATGGATATTGTTTAGTTGTTCCAACAATTCTGTAACCTTGATAGCTATCTCCAAGCGACAGCGGAATTGCAGAAGCAACGAGCCGATTTTTCGTTAAATCATCTGCATCTTCCAACGAGATATTCCCGGTAGGAAAATCAATATGAAAGATACTGGCAAGGATGATTTGGAGTGGGCTTCCTTTCGCGCCAACTACGAGATCAATCCCTTGCGCATTTTTTGTCACCTCATTTTTCAAAAATGAACCAACAAGTAGAATGGAAACAATAATAGAAACTCCAAATCCAAACAAGAGAACACTCAATAGCGAGCTCAATGGTTTATCCAATACATTTTTGAGACTGAGTTGTATCAAATTCATAAGCTCAACCGATTAGCAAATTCATTTTTTACGCGTTGATCGTGCGTTGCTACGATCAGAGTAGCTTTATTCATTTCAGCTTGACTCTTTAGCAGCTTAATCACTCTCTCACAATTCCGATCATCCAAACTTGCCGTTGGTTCATCTGCAAGTAAAAGCTTTGGTTCATTAACCACTGCTCTACCAATGGAAACCCGTTGGGCTTGCCCTTGACTCAGCTGATAGACTTTTCTTTTCTTTAATGCTTCAATTTCCAACGTTCCAAGTATGTGGTTGACCTTCGTTAGGTTCTTTTTTCTTCGACCCAGTTGCTGTGCCAAAATCAAATTCTCAACTACAGTGAGTGCTCTCACCAAGTGTGGTCTTTGAAATACAATACCAATATTTTCACCTCTAAACCGATCTAAGCCTGACGTTGACAACTTCGCAAGATTCTTCCCTTCTACCACTAATTCTCCAGAGGCCGATTTCATTAGACCCGCAATTAAATGCAAAAGGGTCGTTTTTCCACACCCTGAATTTCCAACAATCATGGCATGATCGCCTTGCCCCACTTTCCAATCAGGATAACCAATCAAGGTTTTACCGTAAGCATGTTTTAATTTTTCAATTTGTACCATCAATGATTGATTTTTTTTCGAATCCTGCTAACCTGGTGCACATGGTGTCGCTGGTGAAGGATGAATGAATCGATGGCGTGTGCCAGATCAAGTCTCCCGGCGAGTGGATGTTTGTAAACAGCTTTGCCAAGTAAATCTTCCGGATAATCTCTTATATAACTTTTGATTAATTCTCTGATCTTTTTCCATCCGCTCATAATCTCATCTAAGGAGTAGTCACTCTTTGGGTTAGCCACTACACTGGGAGCCTTCCACTTAAGACGACTTAATAACAATCCTTTAATGAAAAAGTATCTTATGCTCCTGATTACATTAAAATTCGGGATTTTAGAACCTGCCTTCATTTTCTTTTTCATATACATTACAGAGCCGAGTTCAGCCATTTTCAAATGATTGAAAACTTGGATAATAGACCATCCATATGAATTGTCGTGTAATTCCCTTTCGCTCAAACCACACAACGAATCATATAATTGAGATGTCTCTTCATTAAGTTTTTCTAGCTTTTTTATAATCTCTTGCTTCACACTTTCCTATTTTGTTTTAAACCTTTACGAAAGACTCTCTTCAATTTTGAGATCTATAATCTAAGTTTTAACCACCAGAACAATGGATGGTTCACTTCAACTTAGTGAACCTGCATTAATCACCACAAATAGTAGCAAGTCGATTCAAGTAATTGATTTGCAGTAGCTGAATATTTATACTGAATGATTTTTGATTCCTCAAATTTGGGGAACGATGTTGTCCTCTCATTCGAAATCAATTATCTCCTATTCAACGTGTTACATCATCTCTATGAATAACACCCGGATTTTCGGGTTAATCAGCACCAAATCATTAACGTAATTTTGATTTCAAAGATGGTAATACTGAATCTTAAACCTACAACTTACTCATCTTGCATTAGAAAATTATTTGATTGCGTTTGTTTTTCTCGATTATTATTGCGTTAAGTCACCTTAAAATTCCACAAAAGTGAGTATTCTAGATATTATTGCACTGTTTATATTCCTCTCCGGAGCTTTCATTTTCATCAATACTTATTTCTTGAGATTGCCTTCTTCAATTGGTCTTATGATTATGGCGCTAGCCCTTTCTATTTTAGTTTTCATCGTGGGTCAGTTGTTTCCCGAATTACATCTTGCTGAAGCAGTTAAAAATTATGAGTTTGAGGAAGTGCTTTACCAGATTGTCTTAAGTTTTATGCTTTTCTCAGGCGCGCTAAATATCGACTTCCGCAAACTTAGCAATCAAAGAAGTTCCGTTTTGGTTCTTGCTATCATCGGAGTGCTAATATCGACTTTTGTTATTGGATCGCTCGTTTATTTTATGCTGGACTTTGTAGGCCTTCATCTTGCTTACATGTATTGCCTGGTTTTTGGTGCTCTGATCTCTCCTACGGACCCCATTGCGGTGACTCGAACTATTGAAAGATTTCATTTATCTGAAAAACTGGAGATTAAAATCACGGGAGAATCGCTGTTTAACGACGGAATAGCCGTAGTGCTTGCTTTGACGTTATTGGATATCGCTCATGCAGGCGACGACCATACGCTTACCTTTTTCGAAACCGTTTATATCGTAGTAGCAGATATTGGGGGTGGTATTTTCATCGGCCTTTTACTCGGATATATCGGCTATCGACTACTTAAATACATTGATAATGATGCCGTGGAAGTAGAGGTTTTGATCACACTTGCTTTAGTAATGGCAGGCTCGCAACTAGCAGATTTTATTCATGTTTCTTCAAAGCAGGCAGCCGTGGTAATGGGACTCGTTGTTGGAAATGAAGGAAAAAGTATGCATGTAGCGAATGCGGCCGGAGATTATGTTTTTAAATTTTGGAAACTACTGGAAGAGACATTCAGCGCCATGCTTTTTGTTCTGATTGGACTTGAGATGCTGGTGTTAGATCTGAGAATGGATTACATCGCAGCAGGCTTTTTTGCAATATGTATCGTACTCTTTGGAAGATGGGTTAGTGTGTTTGTCCCAATTAAAATGTTATCGGTAAAGAATGACTTTGACAGAAATACCATTTCAATTTTAACATGGGGTGCGCTAAGAGGTGGTTTGCCAATCGCATTATCTTTATCATTGACCGATTTTGTTGGTAAAGATGTTATCATCACAATGACCTACATCGTTGTAGTTTGTTCAGTACTCTATCAGGGATTAACCGTACCGCTTCTCATGAGACCCAGCAACTCTTCTTCCTCATCTTGAACAGGTATTGGCTAATTTTAAAGGCATGGTTCGTATAAGCTATTTTTTCATGACAATCAGTATTTTTTTGCTTTCCTGCAGCGATGGTAAAAAAGAAACTAATAAGCCCATCTCACCGCGAGTCAAAAAGAACACTAAAATTGAAAGCCCCACCCAAAACGAAAATTTTATTCGTGGAACTACCATTCCAGTTAGTTTTTCCTCTTCCACAGCCAAAATTGATTCAGTGCAAATAATTACCGATCATAGTAAATCGACTTATACCTCCTCTTCATTTGAATTCTCATTTCAAGATAGGAAAGTAGGAACACGAAACATGAGAGCTAAAGTTTTTTATGGAGAAGAATCTGAAACTCACTACAGAAAAGTGATTGTATTACCTGAAAGTCCACCTGAAGAAATGACCTATAAAATTGTGAATACATATCCGCATGATACTGAAGATTACACGCAAGGCCTCTTGATTAAAGATGGTTATCTTTTTGAGAGCAGTGGGCAAAGGGGACGATCTACATTAAAAAAAAAGGAGATCACTACGGGCAGAGCCATAAAAGTCGTCAATCTTGATTCTGAGCTTTTTGGAGAAGGACTGACCGTTTTCAATGATGAATTTTATCAGTTGACATGGACATCAGGAAAAGGGTTTGTTTACAATCAAAACCTGGAGCAAATCAGAACTTTTAGTTATGAGGTTCAGGGTTGGGGACTTACTACATTGGGCAATCAGTTTGTCTTTACGGATGAAACAGAGAAACTGTACTTTATGGAACCACAAAGCTTCACAAAACAAGCTGAATTAGAAGTTTATGACAACGATGGAAAAGTGGATTCCATTAACGAATTGGAAGTGATAGAAGGAAAAATATTTGCAAATGTCTACCAGGAAGACTTTGTAGTAGTTATCAGCCCTGAAACTGGAGAAGTGCTGCAAAGAATCGATTTTTCAGGTCTATTGACAGAGGCAGAATCCAACAACGTAGATGTATTGAATGGCATTGCAGTAGATCCGAAGACAGGAAAGATTTATGTAACCGGTAAGTACTGGCCAAAACTTTTTGAAGTAACCATTGAATCTAAAAACATATAATATGGCCTTACGAGAGGTAACGAAAAAATCATTATTAACGGATAAATACAGTTGGAAGCTTGAAGACTGCGCCAATTTTAATCTGAGTAATTCAGAATATATTTATTATCCTTCAGCTTTTTGTAAAAATAAGGATTAAAATAATCCTTATTTTCTTAGGGAAAAGATCTTCTGGAGTAACATTCCATGTTAATTTTTAACTTTAGATGATTTTATAATGGAACAGAAAACAGTCATTGAAGAATTCCGTAAATTAGAAGAAGAATTTGGACCTAAGAAAGCTCAATTGCTGATGGATTTTGTAATGAAATACTCCGAACTTCTGACTAGAAATCTTGCCACAAAAGAGGATATTCACTCAGTGGAAGCAAACCTTCTTAAAACCACAAAAGAAGATCTTCATTCAGTAGAAAAGAATCTTCATTCAATAGAAGCGAACCTTCTTAAAACCACAAAAGAAGATCTTCATTCAGTAGAAAAGAATCTTCATTCAATAGAAGCAAACCTTCTTAAAACCACAAAAGAGGATATTCATTCAGTAGAAAAGAACCTTCATTCAATAGAAGCAAATCTACTTAAAACGATGAATCGTCAAGTGATCTGGTTTGCGAGCTTGTTAGGAGGACTGGCGACATTATTCACGATCATCATTAAATATCTATAAAGGTACTGTGAGCTCCTTTTTTGATGGGCAAAAAACCGAAGGTTGTTGAAACGGAAAAGTATGAGCAAAAAAATAGTAACACCATTTGGAGTAGCTATCTTTGTTTTGTGTACGTTTCAAATGAATGCGATGTGCTCTCTTTATTATTTGATAATCAGGTGTTAAACCGCTAT
>JBCDKO010000188.1:0-9548 GCA_038746525.1 Bacteroidota bacterium | reverse complement strand
TTGGGTCATAAGCCAACTCATCTTTTCTCGATTGATTTCACTACTTTTAATCATAGGTGCTACTTTTTTTGGTTTTAATTTCCTTATGTTAATGAATTAGTAGAACCCTCTTAAATTCCAACTAAGTTTGATACGATATCAGGGATGGCTTTTTTTCATCAATTTAGGCTCCCGATGTAGTGATAACACTTACTACACCAATCGTTTTTCAGCACATCAAGCCAAAAAATTAAAGGAGTGGGTATTATGGATTATGGAAAGAACTGTGAGGGAGACTCCTCCTAACGTCGGAGTGAAGGAGAAGGAAAAGGAGTAACAAGGGGGGAAGGAGTGATGGAGGGGAAAAAGAAGTGACAGGGGAGGACAGAGATGAGAGAAGAGCGAAAAAAGCAGGCGAGTGTTTTTGAAAGGTATGATCGACTAGTCTTGGCGCGTGTTACCCCCACCTACCTGGTTTAAATGAGCAGAAATGATAAAATCATAGATCAGACCAAACTGTACTTTATGTCTATTGCCGTTGTCTATTGGAATAGATGTCTTTATCCGACCAACTTACAAAGAGCGAGTGATCAAAAACTTAAAATTCTGTCAAAAAGAGAAGGATTTAGAACTATATGCGTGGGGTATCATGTCTAGCCACATTCATTTAATGATTGGTTCAAATCAAATGCAGGATAGGCTAAGAGATTTTAAAAAGCACACGTTGAAAAAGCGGGTCGAAGAAATTCAAAATAATGTTCAGGAAAGTAGAAGAATCCTTTGAAAAACCCGCCTTTTGGCCCAACTCTTCGTTACTCAAAATTTCAAAAGCCTCATTTACGACCAGTAAACTACGTTTTGAAATTCTGAAAGCCTCGATTTGAGCCAAAAATCCAGTTTTGCAAAGGATTCTAGAAAAGAATGGATGCTTTGGATTTTTGAGCGTGCGGAAAGAAAACTTCAACTAACAAAAATTACACTATTTGCATATGAATCCTGTGGTTAGTGAAATTGTAGATAAACCCAAAGACTATTTATAGAGCAACTCTAAAAACTCAGTCCAAGAATTTGAGGTAGCGTTTTTTTTCTGAGACAAAGCGTCAAAAACGGAGTTTAGCCGCGTTAAATAAGTATTTTGATAACGAAGTATCAGGAAAAAAGAGCATCTCAAAAATTGAAAGTGGGTTTTAGAGGTGCCCTACATTCATCGGCAAGAGATTATTCGGGAATTAAAGGGTTAATTGACGTTTTACTTATTGAATAGACCATAAGTTACAAACGGCAGTCAGGGGTAGATTCAACGACAATTCATTCCTGATCAAACCAGATAAGGAATCGGAACTCTTGCGCATATCTACCGACTGGGCGTATAGTAGATATCTTGCTCTGTAGATAAGGTAAACATCCGCCCAAGGTAAAACTCACGTGCTCTAAAATCTAGAGGTGGCTCCCCGCACGCTTACAAAAGGAGAGGCTTATCCATATGCAACAGATTATTCCCTTTCATAAAAAGTTGTGAATTTTTTAATCGCAACAATATTGCAATTAGGCAAGTGCGTAAATATTTTTACTATATCAATATAACCTAATAACTTAATAAGCTATGCACACTTTTGCTGAAATTTCATTTTCCTCACTCTATAGTTTTTCTTTTCATTTCATATTTTGCCTAAGCTACGCAGCACTAAAGTTTTAAGGCCAAATTAATTTTTAACCTTACTTAAGATAACATGCTAGAGGCACTTAATTTATCTAAATCATTTCACAAACATCAGGCTTTAAAAAACTTAAACTTGAAAATTGAACCAGGACACATCTATTGCCTCCTCGGGGCTAATGGAGCTGGTAAAACTACTACGATTAACCTTTTTATGAACTTCATTCAGCCCTCGGCTGGCGAAGCATATATTAATGGAATGAATGTGGCAAAAGACTCCTCCGCTACCAAAAAGTTCGTTGCTTACATTCCCGAAAACCTGATGTTATACCCTAACCTAACCGGTTTGGAAAATTTGGTCTATTTCAGTGGACTGGCAGATAGAAAATATAATAAAGAACAATATGAAGAGTTTCTGAGGCGAGCGGGGTTACAGGAAACTGCTTTCCATCAACGAGTAGCTTCATACTCCAAGGGAATGCGTCAAAAAGTTGGCATTGCCCTGGCACTAACGAAAGATGCACGCGCTCTGTTGCTTGATGAACCCGTCTCTGGTTTAGACCCCAAAGCGAGCAACGAATTCTCTAAATTATTGCTTCAACTACAAGAGAAGGGAATAGCCACTCTTATGGCTACACACGATTTGTTCCGGGCGCGTGAAACCGGTACGCACATTGGAATTATGAACGAAGGGCAATTGGTTGCTTCGTTAGAATCCAAAGAAGTAAGCCATCAGGAACTGGAATCCTTATACTTAAAACACATCAACTAAACGTATGAAACACATTATCATCATAGCCTTAAAAGAATGTAAAGAAATTTTACGGGAACGTCGTTTTCAGTGGGCTGCGGCCATTGTAGTTACCTTACTTGTTGCTGCGGTATTGCTAAGCTATCAGTATTATCAATCGGTGAAAGAACAACATGAACTAGCCCGGGATAATGCCCGTCAGGAATGGCTGGGGCAAGGTGAAAAGAATCCGCATTCAGCAGCACACTTCGGTACGTATGCCTTCAAACCCAGGTATCCGCTATCACTGATCGACAACGGTGTTGATAAATATGCAGGTGTGAGTATCCACCTGGAAGCACACCGCAGGAATGAAGCACAATATATGGCTGCACAAGACCAGACAGGCCTCTCCCGCTTTGGTGATCTAACACCCGATTTTATCCTGTTGTTTGTAATTCCCTTGCTCATTATCCTTTTAGGCTTCAATAGTTTTACACGTGAGAGAGAATCGGGTACGCTCAAATTACTAAAAAGTCAACAAGTGCCATTTTATTCACTAGCCCTAGGCAAATGGTTAGGTCTGTTCTTGCTGGTGCTTGGACTGGTGCTACCTATATACGGTCTGGCCTTTCTGCTGCTTAGTAACCTTTCAGACTATGGTCAATTCAGCGCAGGAGCTCTCACCGGTTTATTCGGGGTTTATCTGATGTACTTTATGATATTCATTAACCTAACCTTATGGATTTCACTCATTGCCAAAAGATCCAATGTTGCGTTCGTTTCACTGCTAGGTATTTGGATGATTGCTTGTTTGGCCATCCCTAAGTTCACCAGTAGCCTGGCCAATCAACTCCACCCTTATCCTACACAAACCGCATTTGTTGAAAATATAAAAGCCGAGAAGAAAACCGGACTGGATGGACATAACCCTTGGAGCGAAAAGGCGAAACAACTGGAAGCTGAAACGCTGAAAATGTACAACGTGAGTTCAGTTGAAGAGCTCCCTTTCAATTGGGATGGCTTTTTGATGCAGGAAGGCGAAAAGGCAGATGCCAACATTTATTTTAAGCATTACGAACTGTTGAAAAATATCTATCAGCGCCAAACTGGCGTATATCAGGCCGCCGCCACGCTGTCCCCGTTTTTACCAACCCGATTTCTTTCCATGGCAATTAGTAGAACGGACTACCATAGCCACTGGAATTTTGCCGATGCTGCCGAGAAATACCGGATCGAGTTGGTTGGGGCTATGAATGGAGACTTGATGGAAAATTCCAGAACCGGAGACTGGGATTATCAAGCAGATCAATCCGTCTGGGCTTCGGTATCTGACTTTTCCTACGAACCACCTGTTTTAACTTCAGTAATGCAGTTACACGCTTCGAACTTTATCGTGCTAGGATGCTGGTTACTTATCTCTACTCTTGGAATATTACTCGCTACCCGACAACTAACCGTTTTTTAACCATGTTTTTGAACAACCTACAGCATGAGTTAATGGCTTTTCGGCGCGATCGCTGGGCCTTACTGGTTATCGTCCTGTTTTTTGGGCTTACTTTTTTTGCCCTGCGAAATGGAGAGCAAATGGTAGTTGAACGACAACATGCGATTGATAAGGAATTACACCTTATGGATAGCCTGGATACTGCCCTGGCCGCTGAGATTACGGCCATCGAAGAGAACAGGAAGGCACCACCCAAAGAATCGTGGCTAGACCCACGCTCGCTGTGGGTACTGGCCCGCGATGCCCCCCGTGTGATTGCCATGCAACCTCAGCCTCTGGCACTGGTAGCTACAGGACAAAGTGATTTGTTCCCGCACGTGATCAAACCTAAAATTTATGGGGAATCTTATCGATTAGGTTTTTCGGAACTGGCTAACCCCGTCCAGCTCTTATTTGGAACGTTCGACCTAGCCTTTGTATGCATCTATTTGCTACCCCTGTTGGTATTGGCATTAAGTTACAATGTTTTATCATCCGACAAAGAATTAGGGATTCTCTCACTTACGGCTTCCCAGCCGGTTTCACTTTACCGGTGGTTACTACAAAAGCTGTTGGTCCGCTTCCTGTTGCTAGGTATCATTGTTACCGTGGCTATTCTAGCCGGATTAGGCTTGCAAGGAGTCAGCCTAATCGGTAACGTAGCCTCGCTATTAAAGCTGATGGTGGCCGTACTGGTGTACATGGCATTCTGGTTTGGAGTGGCTTTTGCCGTGAATTTAATGGGAAAACCTTCGGGTACGAACGCCATTACCCTGGTTGCCCTCTGGTTGGGTATTGTATTGTTTATTCCAGCGATAATAGCTCAAACCACCACTACGCTGAATCCAGTTCCATCGCGAGTGAACATGATACACGAGTACCGGGAAGCTCAAAGCGAAGCCCGGGAAAATGCAGATAAAATTATGGATGCATACTACCGCGATCACCCCGAACTGGCTGTACAAAATGAATCGCAGGAAAATCCTTATGGATTTATGTTTGGTTATTTTGCTTCTGCAAGTGTTATCAACAAAGCTGTAGGCCCGGTACTGGATGCCTACAATCAGGCACTGGCCAGACAGCAAGCCTGGGTAAATCAGCTCAAGGTGCTATCGCCTGCATTGTTGCTGCAACAAGTCTTTAGCCAAACGGCAGGCACTACAGCAGCTCATTATACTGATTTCAGGAAGCAGGTTATTGACTTTACTGAGATCTGGAAAGACTACTTCAAACCTCGCATGTTTGCCGGCGAATCACTTCGGGCGGAAGACATTCCTCAATTGCCACGGTACCAGTATTCGGCCAGGCAAGTTCCCGATATCTATAGTGAACTAATCTTAGTCTTAAGCTTTTTTTTACTCCTCGTCGGTGGAGTTAGTTTTTTGGTTTACCAGGCGAAAAAAGCGCAGTTAGTAGTTGCTTAATCTATTAGTGGTTGCTTGATCTAAATGATACCTGATGATGTTACTCAAAACTATAATACGCCCTAATTCTTTACTTTACGGAAGAGTTTATGTGCTTTCGCTCTTACTGATAGTGTGTTGTTCGCACCAGGGCTTAACTCAACAGAATGCCTCAATAATGGGCACAGTTACCGACGAGTACAACCATGTTGTGCCCGGAGTACATGTGTTTTTAGAAGGCACATCATACCGTGGAGCTACAGATAAAGATGGGTCATTTACCTTCACAGATTTAAAGAAGGGGAACTATGTGCTTAAAGCTTCAAGCGTAGGGTTTATTAATTTTGAACAAAATGTTTCAGTAAAATACGATAAGCCATTAAAGCTTCTAATTCAATTGGTTGAAGAAGCTGAGCTTCTAGATCAAATAGAGATCACTGGAAAATCAGAAAAGCAGGAAATTATAGAGGCACCCTTAGCAATTTCCCTGGTTAATATAGAACCCTTGCAAAATCGTAATCTTGATTTGCAACAAGCTTTAAACCGGGTAGCAGGTGTTAGAGTTCGTGAGGAAGGCGGATTAGGGTCTGGATTTAATTTGTCTATTAACGGCATAGGCGGTAGAGGGGTGCGTTATTTTATAGACGGAGTTCCGCTAGAAAATCTGGGCCGTTCATTGCAAATAAATAACTTACCTGTAACATTAATTGATCGTATCGAGGTATACAAAGGAATGATTCCGGTAGCACTAGGTGCGGATGCATTGGGCGGTGCTGTGAATATAGTAACCAATCAATATCGTAGCAATTACCTAGATGCTTCTTACAGTAGAGGATCTTTCGGGACACACAAAGCTGCCGTAAATTCCAGGTACACTCCTAACAGTAGTGGATTTACGGTTGGAATTAATGGCTATTACAATCGAGCCGACAATGACTTTTTGGTTGAAGGGCAAGGCGTATTTGTTGTAGAGCAAGGTAAGCGTTTGCCTACTACAGCCCGTCGTTTTCATGACGAATATTCAGCATACTTAGGTCAAATTGAATTAGGTTATTTAAATAAGGCCTGGGCAGATCGATTTCTATTGTCGGCTAGTTATTCTGGTCTAAATGATGAAACTCAGCATGGAGTAACCATGGAAGAAGTATTTGGTGATGTTCGGGAAGAAGAAACCAACAAGCTATTATCTCTCAGGTATGATAAAGAATTTTCTTCCGGGTTATCATTAGATATATACGGCTTATATAATTCTCTAGACCTCATCGTCATTGACACAGCTGCTCGTGTGTATTCGTGGAATGGGCTTTATACACCTGCTCCCAATCAAAGAGTGGGCGAAGTATTTTCTTACAAAACAAAGGCTTCATTTACAGATGAAACGCTATTGGGAAGGAGTAACGTTTCTTATAAAATCAATGCTAATCATGAATTGGCATTCAATATATTGAGTTCTACTACTGAAAGGACAGGACGTGATCCCATTCGTTTTCCTGAAAGATCTGATGATTTTTACCAGGAACCAGCCACGCTTACAAAGATGGTATCCGGCATTTCATACCAATTCAAAGGTTTAAAAAGTAGGCTTGAGACAAACGTATCTGTAAAACACTTCTATTATGCTTCACTGGCTATTCCTCCTTACGGAAATGTTGAAAATCAGCAGGATTACAAAGATCAAGATTACGGCATAGGAGCTGCAGTTAAGTACGGTATACTCCCAGGGTTATCTGCTAAAACCTCTTTCGAGCGTACATTGAGACTTCCTGCTGAAGACGAATTATTTGGAGACGGTTTGGTGGTTAGACCAAACCCGGATCTTGTCCCTGAAACTAGCTTGAATGCAAATTTTGGATTTCAATATTCCAGGGAAATAAAAAATTCTCATAATTTATTGGTCAATTTAAATGGCTTTTACAGGGACATTAGCAATCAAATTCTGGCAACCCGGTTCGATATACGTTTTCTGATCAATCGTAATGTGCGTGAAGTGAGAGGATTGGGAGGAGAGATTGAGGTTCAATATCAATTTAAAGACTGGTTGAACCTGGTCCACACGTCTTCCTTTCAAGACCTTAGGGACAATAAAAAGTTTGAAGACGATAATTCAGGTGTGGTTAGATCAAATTACAGGGCAATTCTCCCCAACACCCCTCGCTTTTTCTCATTTACCGAAGTTAGCTTTTCGTCGCAAAATTTCTTTAAACAGGGTGATGCTTTATCATTATACTATAATCTGAATTATGTTCACGAGTTCTTTTTAACCTGGGCTCAGGCAGGCTCAGAAAGAGAAGAGTTTAAAAATACGATTCCCACACAGTGGAATCATGGAGCAGGCATCAATTATTCGCTCGAGGATGGCCGCTACAATGTAACTTTTGAAGTAAGTAACATTACCGATAATCTCATTTATGACAATTTTGCCTTGCTCAAACCTCGTAGAGCCTACTCTCTGAAATTTAGATACTTCATCCGAAATCTTCTGTAGGAATTAATATATAAACTTAAAGTAATTACAAAAATGAAAAACCTAAATCTACAAATCGTAGTAGTACTGATGTCCTTTATACTGCTCTTGGGGTGTGGTGATGATGACCCCAATGGCAGTTCAACACCCATAGACGATCCCGATTTTGCCATTTTACCTTCCACCTTTACTATTGGTGGCGATGGTACTGGGGCCAATTATTTGATGACGGTAAATGACCTGAATGAACCTGCCTTGCAGAGTAATGAAACTGGGATTGAATTACCAATATACAGTGCCATCAGAACTTACGAAGGAGATGTTTACCATTACGGTAATGCGCTTCTCAGCAAATTTGTATTGGATGAAGAAGCCCAGTTGCAACCTAGTGGTAGCCTGGACTTTGAAGCCTATGGCGGCACCATCACTGATGTCGAGTTTCTTAGCACTTCTAAAGCGTACGTATCGATCGGTACATTCGTAATTGAGTTCAATCCCTCCGCGATGAGCCTGGGAGAAGTCATTGATTTTAGCGGTACGGAGGGCCTTGAGCAATTTCAAGAACAAGGTTTGAGAGTGGGGATGACCGAAATGATCGTCCGAGGCACCGAGCTCTACACTTCTGTATTTGTTGTCAATTCTGAATTTACATCGGATGATACCCCGGATAGTGTGATAGTCGTGTCTATGAATACCAACACCAACGAACCACTGGATTTGGCCTTCAGGCCGGGAGCAGCGACAGGTGGTGATAATTATGGAGCGAGAGGAATGTTTTTGGACGAAAATGACGACATATATATCCAGGCACATGCTTTCTGGGCTGCAGATATGGGTATTCCTACGGCTCTAGTGCGCATACCTAATGGATCCCGCCAGTTTGATGATTACTTCTGGGATCTGTCCCAGGCTTGTGGGGGTCGCAAAACTTTGCACGTTTATTATGGAGGGAGTAGTACCGCTTTCACTAAAGCTTACTACCAAGAGGTCGGTAGCTTCTGGACGGTAGCCTCCCATAAGTGGTGGAAATTGGATTTTATTTCTCAGACCGCAGTGGAAATGGCGGTTCCTGGGTATAACACCGCTTATTGGTCTCAGGTAGCTCTTCCGGATGAAGATAAGTTTTATTTTCCGATGTCTACGGTTTCCACGAATGTGTTGTATGAGTACGATGCCAGTTTGGGTGATGTTGATAATCCTGAAGCATTCCGGGAAATTCTCACTTTTGAGCAGGGTACTTTTAACGGTATTGAAAAGTTAAAGTAAGAGATATGCAAACATTTACTCAGATATGCATTTGCAAGCTTGTATAGTTAAGAGAATAGCTTATCTAATAGTAATTTACGTTGGTAATATGTAGCGCTGTCTTATAGCCGTTATGCTCAAACAACTTTTTATCCGCCTGCCCAACTTACTTTGGTGCAGGCGGAATTATTCTATTAAAACCTGTAATTTGAAAAATCCTAACTCATCATTGACTTAATTCGCATTATTCACTGCAAATAATGGCAGGTTAATTCAAGTAATTGATTTACTGTAGTTGAATATTTATACTGAATGATTTGAATACCCTAGTCAACTTCAGTTCCTTCCAGCTATCTTCTCAGGTGAAGATCATCGAACCATCCATCATCCCATAAGTATAACCTTCTTCTTGGATAAGAGGCACTGTGGGGGTGGAGCATGCCTCTCCTTCTATAAGTTCGCCATAGGCGTGACACATCCGCTCGATTTGTTTGGAACAAACAGATTGACCCGTGAGTCTTTTCAAGGTTTCGATGCCTTGTTCAAACACGTGCTGCTGCCCCATATATACACACTTTTCCTGC
>JBCDKO010000187.1:0-9636 GCA_038746525.1 Bacteroidota bacterium | reverse complement strand
GTGTGCCGAGAAGTGAAAGCTCGGGAATAAGTTCTTTCACATGCTGTATATAAGATGGTGGTAGGCCCTGACGCAATAGGTCAGGATCTTATGGCCCACCACAGGCGACTTGCAGGAGTAGCCTGTAAACCACCCTGCGGTGCTGGAAAAGTAATTTTCTGGTATTGAGCGGTCAGGGAAAAGGTCCGCTAGCGAGCGGATCAGGTAAGTATAAAAGAGACGAATGAGAATGAACCTCTGCTGAAGTGTCGAGAAAGTTTATCTACAGTCAAAACCGAACTGTCTTGCGCGGCTAAGGGATAAGCATAGCGGAACCCTGTTTACTGGCTATGCGGCTGTCGTCATAAAGGAGGCGTGACTTTTATACAGGCTTATATACGGAACTCGGGAAGGCCATGGGATATATAGTTCTGCTGTGACATGAAACGAGCCATTGGAATATGGAGGTCTCACACACTTGTATCAGATTTAACTACCTATGGTTGGCGGATGGACTCGTAGTAGTGATGAAGCTTCTGTAATGGAAGTGGAGCGAAGGGGTTCAGTTATACATGTTTAATCAACTTTAACAACCCCGGAAGCTTTCGGGGGAAGACTAGAGAAGAGATGACGAAATCATTACCCATTACCAAAGAAATGGTATGGAAGGCGTACAAGAAGGTTAAGTTTAACAGAGGTAGTGCAGGAGTAGATCAGGTTAGTTTGTCAGTTTTTGATAAGCACTTGGAAAAGAACTTGTATAAAATCTGGAACAGACTTAGTTCTGGTAGCTACTTTCCTCCTTCAGTAAGAGAAGTAGAGATTCCCAAGAAAGATGGTAGTAAGAGGAAGCTAGGTATTCCCACGGTAGGAGATAGGATTGCCCAACAGGTAGTCAAAACCTATCTGGAACCTAAACTTGAGGCAGTTTTTCACAAGGATTCGTATGGTTACCGTCCATTAAGGAGTGCCCATGATGCCGTAAAGGCAGTGAAACAGAATGTACACCGCTATGCATGGGTCGTAGACATGGATATTAAGGGCTTTTTCGATGAAGTAGATCACGATTTACTAATGAAAGGTCTGGAAAGACATGTTGATGAGAACTGGGTTTTGCTCTATGTAAGACGATGGCTGAAAGCTCCAGTATTGGAGCCTAGTGGACACCTACGAGTAAAGCAAGGTTCAGGCACCCCACAAGGTGGTGTAATCAGCCCACTTCTAGCTAACCTATTTCTTCATTATGCATTAGATCAATGGTTGAGTAAGAATCATCCAGGCGTATCATTT
The DNA here is from genome assembly GCA_038746525.1 of Bacteroidota bacterium. Taxonomy (GTDB): domain Bacteria; phylum Bacteroidota; class Bacteroidia; order Cytophagales; family Cyclobacteriaceae; genus Ekhidna. Next base: position 8,367 of record JBCDKO010000187.1, on the reverse strand, counting down.
GTGAGATATGCGGATGATGTAATTATCCATTGTGAAAGTGAAGAAAAGGCAAAGTCAGTATTACAGTCAGTCAGAGAAAGGCTGAAAGACTGTAAACTGAGGCTTCACGAGGGGAAGACCCAAATCGTCTATTGTCAGGATTATCGCAGGGAGAAGAAACATTACAGGAAGAAGTTTGATTTCTTAGGTTTTAGCTTTCAGCCGAGAACCTTTAGGTCAAGAAGAGAAGGAGGTGGACTGTTTCTTGGTTATAATTGTGCGATTAGTATTTCATCAAAAAAGAAGATATTGTCTGATCTCAGGTCAACAAACTTCCACAGGTGGAGTACAGCCACAATAGAAGACCTCTCCAAGCTACTTAATCCGAAATTACGAGGTTGGGTGAACTACTTTGGTAAATTTGGTAGGAACGAATTACTCAGCGTGTTTCGAGTATTTCATCAGCGGCTAGTCAAATGGGTACTCAATAGATACAAAAGTCTGAAAGGTAGTATTAAGCGCGCTTATACTTATATAAAGCAGTTGCAGAGAGGCAACCCTGGACTATTCTATCATTGGGAGAAAGGTTACTTAAATCTATGATTTGTATAACAAGAGCCGTATGACGGGAGACTGTCACGTACGGTTCTGTGAGAGGCTTGGGGGTGAAATTCCCCTTGTCTACTCGACCCTCTGAGGTTCGCTGCTGGCCGCACCACTTTGATCTGGCTACTTTGGTAACTATTGTGCCGCATGAGGACCGCAAACAAATGAAGTCAATCGGTTTCGGCTTTTCCCCGGGAGATAACGGATATGACGAACCTTATTTTTATCTTACACCTTGGCCTTATCCGCCAAAGGATCAGCTGTACGAAATAAAACCACCTGCGATCTGGAATACAGAAGGTTGGACGGGGGCTGTACTCAGAGCTTTTGAGATTAATAGCGGTACCAAGGAAGCCTCAGTTACCGAGTTTTTCAGAACCGGGTTAGAAAAACTTAAACCAATAGTATGAGTCATGCTTATGTATAAAGACATTAACGCTTAGCCGCATGACTGATTTTATTTCCATAGGTGTAGACGCATTTTTTATTTATCTCTTAATCGGCCTGGTGTTTTCTATCTGGTTTGCATTGGCCGGCGCCAAAAAATTAGATGATGGAGTTGCAGGTACTCCATGGCACTTTAAGTTGATTATTATTCCGGGTGCAATGCTATTATGGGTTTTTTTGCTATCTAAAATTATTAGAAAACGATGAATAGAGGCCTGAGAAAAAGACATTTGATGTGGTGGGTGATCACTCTGATTATTGTTCTACCACTGATTATTTATGCTTATTTAAATATTCCTGCGCAGTGAGTGTTTCTTATACATCTATACTCTGGAATAAACAAAAGAAGGCGTATGACATCGGTGTCCTGATATTTGTTTTAAGCTTTACCGTCTTGTTTTTTGGAGGGCATGCTGTGCTACATCCAAACGCGACATTTGAGACCGTTCTAATCAGAAATTTTGGTTTGTTAGCATTCTTAATGCTGCATCTCATTTTAGTGATTGGGCCGTTGACCAGACTGAATCCGAAATTTCTGATCATACTTTATAACAGGCGTCACCTTGGAGTGACCATGTTTATAATGGCTGCCATACATGGCATCTTTAGTATTTTAAATTTTCACTCACTCAGCAATACCAATCCCCTGAAGTCGGTTTTTTTATCCAATCTCCAATATGATTCATTGATAAACTTCCCGTTCCAGGTTCTGGGATTCTTCGCACTGATCCTTCTGGCGTTAATGGCTACCACCAGTCATGATTTTTGGTTGAAGAACCTGGGGCCGAAAGTATGGAAGTCACTGCATATGTTAGTTTATCTGGCTTATGCATTAATTATTCTACACGTAGTTTTAGGGGCTCTCCAAAATGAAACATCTCCTATTCTCTTTGGTGTGGTCCTTTTAGGGTTTGTGATCATTGCATCACTTCATGTCCTCTCCGGTTTAAAGGAGCAACCAGCGGATGTGGCCATTGACGATGCCAAAAGTGACTTTGTACGCGCTTGCAATACATCAGAGATCAAAGAGAATAGAGCAAAAATCGTGACGGTAAGTGGTGAGCGGGTGGCCATCTTCAAGTACAACGGAAAGCTTTCGGCTGTTAATAATTTCTGTCGTCATCAAGGAGGGCCTTTGGGCGAAGGGAAGATCATTGACGGGTGCATTACCTGTCCATGGCACGGTTATCAATATCGACCGGAAGATGGTCAGTCGCCACCACCCTTCACAGAAAAAGTGGAGACATATCATTTAAAACTTGAAGGTGACCAAGTATGGATTGATCCCAAGCCGCTACCGGAAGGTACACCTGTTCAACCTGTAACTATGAATAATGGATAACGAGGAATTCTATATCGGCTGGCAAGAGGGGGCTTCTATAGGTTTTAAAAAGGCCAGGAAATGGTTTTTCATCAGTTCGGTGTTATTACTGGTAATCTTTGGGGTGACCTATTTACTTGTGGAAGAAAAGTTTGTTGACAGCTACTTTGACTATGGCAATCTTACCGAAATCCAAGGGCAGGTTGTGGAATATCCTGTTTTTGGGATCAGAACGGAACGAGAAGGTCAGGTAATAACCGTCCCGCTTGTGGGTTTTGGAAAGTTTGATGCCTTACCTGTATTAAATGAATTGAAGAAACAATCAAGGGAAAAAAAGTTCAATGAAATTGAAGTGACGCTCCGTGGTACCCTAATTTACAATAAGGACAAAGTCTGGATGGAATTGACTGAGGGAATGGAGAGCATACTTTTGATTGAAGATCGACTTTTTCCTCCTATCAAGATCGAGTCGGTAGGTTCTCAAATGATTAGCGGTGAAATAGTAGATCCAAAGTGTTTTTTTGGTGTCATGAATCCGGCTTACAACAAAATACATCGGAGCTGTGCCATTCGCTGTATTTCAGGAGGTATTCCTCCCGTGTTGGCTATTCGGGATGGCCAAGAGTTTTCAGATTACTACTTTGTCACTGATGAAAACGGACAGCCCATAAACGAAGCTGTGCAGCAATTTGTGGGAACTCCAGTCAAGCTTTCAGGAACCGTTGAAAAAGTGGATGATTGGAAGGTGATCAAGGTAAGCTCCCCTTTTCTGAGCGCCGTCGAATACGATTATACATCTGAAATGGCTGATTGTCTTTCTTACAAGTAATTTTTGAGCAGAGCTAATTGTGTAATTATCTTCGCGTAAACAAGGAGTTATCTTTAGGGAAGGTATATTTCAAGGCATTCTTCACTTCATAGCTAACCAATAACAGAGGCATGCCGGGCCGTCCTGTGCACTGTGGCGAAACCACGCCGTTCGGATGCCTCACTGTCCTTACCTTATTGAGCTCCTCATGGCTTTTATAAAGTATGCTGTTTGGTCATTGAAAATGTAATTGAGAATAATATCAGTGCTTTGAGGTAAGTTTTCATACAAGTAATGCACTAATATTGCTCATGAATCATAGGCTGGAAATGATAAAGGACGTATACGAAAAAAGACAACTCAAATTCAGTGATCTTAGCGATCTGAAGGGGAAGCTCTACAACAAGATTTCAATATTAAGAGTGCTCCTCTTTTTAATATTCTTTGGGCTTGGTTTTTGGTGGATCAACTCAGGTGAATACCAGCTCGTAGGTGGTGTTATCCTGGTGTTTCCGTTGGTTTTCGGGATGGTTGTCAAAAAACATAATCGGGTAAAGTTTGATCGGGACCAACTCCGTTTCCTGTCCGAAATCAACCGGCATGAAATAGATAGGATGAACGGCAAGCTGCGCGCCTTTGATGAAGGAGTTGAATTTCAAGATGAAGCGCATCCTTACAGCAACGATTTGGACATATTTGGCCGGAACTCACTTTTTCAATTGGTGTCCAGGGCTGTCACCCCTTCGGGCAGAGAGACTTTGGCCAAATGGTTATTAAACGGTGCGGCCGATAAGGAAATATTGAAACGGCAGCAAGCCGGCCAGGAATTGGCAGAAAAAATGGATTGGAGGCAGCAATTCCAAGCGCTGGGGATGCATGATTATGATGTCAAACGTGACTATGAAAAGCTAAGCGCCTGGTTGAATGAATCTAGGATAGATCATAACGTAAATATTTTAAAGGCAGTAGCCCTACTATTACCAATCGTTACGATGACATTACTCATCCTTAAGCTGACCATAGGCATCAGTATATATTTCTTTTTTGGAATGCTCGCGGTTAACGGGCTGGTACTAAAGCGGTTTGCAGATCAGGTGAAAGTGATAACCGATGACACCAACGATAATGTAGGTCTACTTAAATCATATAGCCGACTGATTGCTTATATTGAAAAATCCACCTTTACGTCCGGCTATCTTACAAAACGTCAGGAACATTTTTTATCCAATGGATTTTCGGCTTCCAGGGCTATTTTAAAGTTACAGCGACTTTTGGATTTCCTGAATTCAAGAGCCAATATGCTCTATGCTATCATTGATCTGGCCTTATTAATGGATATTCATCTTGTGCTGGGTGCGAATAAATGGAGAAGGGAGAATGCCAGTCACGTCTCCAGGTGGTTTGAAGCCATTGGTGACTTCGAGGCGGTTAACAGTCTGGCATCTTTTTCTCAGGCAAATCCTACCTATGCTTATCCACAGTTAGTTGTAGCAGACTATCACTACCAGGCCAACGACCTTGGCCACCCCCTCATTTTTTCAGCAGAGCGGATTACCAATAATTTTAGTCTGATCGGTCGTGGCCAGGTGGCTATAATTACGGGATCCAATATGTCCGGAAAGAGCACCTTCCTAAGGACATTAGGAATCAATGCGGCGCTTGCGTTTGCAGGAGGGCCATGCTGCGCGTTAGAAATATCACTCTCTAATTTCGATGTATTTACCGGCATGCGAACACAGGATAACCTGGAAGAGCACGTATCCTCATTTTATGCTGAACTGAAACGGATAAAACAGCTGTTAGATATTGTTGAGGGAGGAAACAGGCCGGTATTCTTTCTGCTGGATGAAATTCTAAAAGGGACAAATTCGAAAGATCGCCATTTAGGATCAGCCTCATTGGTAAAACAACTGTCCAATGAAAATGGCTTTGGATTGGTTTCTACGCACGACTTGGAGCTTGGCGAGCTCTCAAACGCTATGGATAAAGTGGTGAATTATAGCTTTAACAGTCAGATCACCGGAGATGAGATCAATTTTGATTATAAATTATCCGCCGGAATTTGCAGAAGCTTTAACGCCAGCAAACTCATGGAAAACATGGGCATAAAAATAACCGATGCTTAGTTAGTATCAATCAATATTTTTTCGGCTGCAATTGAAGCATGACCCTCAACTTCTTTTTCTTGCGGTGTAGCAAGTGTAGCATCGCCGGCACTAAACAAACTGCGTAATTTTTGGAGCAGATATGGAACAAAAGCACCAATGAGTAATGTAAATCCTGTGAAAAGCGCGTATACCGGATTGATCATGATAGACTCAAAAGAAAAAACGCCCATTATTAACAGGGTTGAAAAGGGTAATGAACAGGCAAGAAGTGATAATGCGAAGCTGGTATCAAAAGTGTGGTGACTACCTTCATTTTCAAGGTTCTGAACCGTATTCATGTGTGCAAAAGGCCAAAAACTACATGAACTCTGGGGAAAAACAATGATCAGCAGGGCGGTAGCGGTACTAAAGCCGGGGATAAACAGTAGTACCAGGCCGCTTATTACAAGCATCAAACCTGAACGCCAGGATAATAGTCTCAAAATAATGGCAAAGTCACTCCGATTTATACGAACAGCAAGACCGATAAATAACAGAATGAGAGGCGCCATTATACTGCTTAATCGAAGAATGACTAAAGATAAAGACTCGGGTAAGGAGGATAAATTAATACCCATCGCCATTAACGCCAGTGCGGCCATCATTACCAGGTTAATGGGTTCGCTGATCATAGCAATAATCATACTTTTCAACTTCCTTTTTGAACCTGTAGTGCTGGCGCCATTATATTTATAGTACCAATGCATGGCGAGCAAATAGAGTAATATTAAAACGAAGAGCTTATTGCCTACATCTGCCAAAGCAGCAAGAGCAAGTGATTCGTCACCAAGATATTCAGAGATAAAAGGAAAGCAGGATAAACCAGGAGCAAGTGACGGTAGTAACATCATTAACGTGCGCTTACGACCTGGTGTAATTTTCACCAATGCCCCAGCGCTAAACTTAAAAGCTACTAACAATATTATGTTGATAAGCAGAGCTAAAAGCGGCAAGGCCAGCATCATACCACTTAATTCTACTTTTAGCAGCGCTACGAAAATAGTGGCAGGCAACGCTACACAGAGTATCACTACTTTTATGCCTTTAAGCTGATCTGAAGAGCTGATCTTGCGCTGCAAAATGAGCCCTAAACCTATCATTAATAATAGCCCTAGTGTTTTTTCCAATGTTTAAAAGGTAGTTTTTAGATAAGGCTTAGCTTAACACTGATCCAAGTGCACTCACAAAAATTTTCATTTCCTCCATTGTACCCATGCTCACCCTGCACCAGTTTTTTTTGTTTATTTCGAACGCTCTAACCGCCACCTGTTGCGATTTCATTTTCTTCAAGAAAGCCTTCCCCTCCATCTGGATTGGAAAAAGCACGAAACTTGTGTGTGATTTAACATAGTCAAATCCCATTTTCTTCAATTCTGTGCACACATAATTTCTGGACTGTGCGTTGAGCTTTTTAGATTTCTCTTGAAAAGTAACATCTTCCATGCTGGCTAACGCCGCCATTACTGACGGGTAGCTTATTCCCATTCCGGCACGCGTTATTTTCTGAATCTGCTGCAGCGTTTCTTCTTTGGCAACTATGTAACCCACCCGAATTCCCGCCATACCATGTATTTTGGAAAAGGTACGCGCAATGATCACATTTTTGCCTTCCGCCACTAATGAAACCATGCTTTGCTTTTGGCTGTTATCCAAAAATTCAAGGTAAGCTTCATCTACAAACACAGGCACTTTTTCAGAAACACGTGCACAGAAATCGCGCAACTCCGCCGTAGCCGTCAGACTGCCGGTAGGATTATTAGGATTGCAGATATAAACAAGTTTTGTGTTTTCGTCTATGGCTTTTTCCATAGCGTTCAGGTCATGAGACCAGTCTGACTTCAAAGGCACACCCTTCCAGGAGGCCCCGGTAGCCTCGGCTACGCGAATCAATGACATGTAAGACGGGTCCGCAGATACTACATTTCCACCCTCTAAGAATAATACCATACCGGTCTTTTCCAATAAGTCGGACGAGCCTGGTCCCATTATCACGTTCTTAGGATCAACGCCCTCCTTTTTTGCAATTTTTTCTACCAGTGCAAATAACTCCTTCCAGGCATAGCGGTTCCCTTTGACAGCGCCATCTTTTAGCGCCTGAACGGCTTTTGGGGACGGGCCATAAGGGTTTTCATTGGCATTTAATTTTGCCAATATACCTTTAGGTTCAGCAAATGGTTCATGCAGATACTCCTTGAAAAACGGACTATAAAGTGCATTGCCTGAGCGATCCAAAGGAACGGAGTGTCTCCATGATTCTGATAGACTCAGGTGAGGGGCTACTGTAAGTCCTCCCACAGTTAGTAGTCCTGTTTTAAGCCAGTTGCGTCTCGTTGTATTCATGCTGCTAAGATTTGATTAATAGTCCTGAAATTCATGATGCCTTTTTATGCAACATATACAATGATAACAGTAGATTTTTGCAATTGAAAATACTTCATAATGATGTCCAGAGCGCCTAAAAAGTGCGTTTTGAAGAAAAATAAAGATATGATAATTATAGGCTGGTTATTTAAGAATATGCAAGCCGGTCCGCTGTATTGCGTGTGAATTATATGGAAATGACAGAGATTTTTTTTTAAAATAAAATACTATTTTTTTTGGGGTGATTCCTGATTATCTTAATCCTAAACTCCGGGAGATATGTCGAAAAAACTTGATAGTACTGATTTTAAAATCCTATCGCTTTTATCCAAAGACGCTCAAATGGCATACACTGAGGTAGCCAAGCTGGCTGATGTATCCAGTGGAACAGTGCACTTAAGAGTAAAAAAACTAAAAGATTTAGGCATAATAAAAGGGACTACCTTAAGTATGGATTATGCCAAAATGGGCTGGAAGCTGACTATGTTCATTGGTATTTTTTTAAAGAAGAGTGCGCTATATGAAGATGTGATACAGATTCTTAGAGAAGTGCCTGAGGTGGTTAAGATCCATCATATTACCGGGAAGTATGGTGTTTTTATAAAAATCCATGCTAAAGATGCAATTCACTTTCGTGAAGTATACCAAAATAAAATACTTACTATCAAAGGCATAAAACGAACGGAATCGTTCATGTC
>JBCDKO010000186.1:0-9814 GCA_038746525.1 Bacteroidota bacterium | reverse complement strand
GCCAACATGTCTTTTGTCTCAGTCCCAGTTTACGACATCATTCAGTAGAAGAGATGCCTTGTTTATTGGTGGCGATGAAATAGACGATGTAGTAGGCTTTGAGAATGGAGAACTTCACTTGATGAAAAAGCGTGTTGCTGGTGGGAGTGGCTTGATAGCCACATTGGGTACACTGACGAGTCCGCCCCAGCTTTCCCTGGCAATAGTGAGTGTGTTGACATTTTTCACAAATGAAGCCATCGGGCCATTTGAGTTGAGCGAGGTGGTCATAGCAAGCCTGGTCATCAGGAAATTGTTGCTGGAACCGGAAGAGGGTGAGGCTTTGGTATTTTTTCTCCATAATTTTGATCGTTAAATATTACTTTCAGTTACTGAAAAACAATGGTTTAACCAAAAATACCGCCATCAAAAATTAAATATTTATTAAGTGCCTACTTCAATAACTTTATTCAAATTCTCTTCTCTATTGAAGTGAGATCCGCCATGCTTGGCACCTCCAAGAATGTCAAATTTCACTCTTTTTTTACCTAAAACTTCCAATAATTCATTGGCAAATTCCTGACTTTGTAAGAAAGGCACCAATGGATCCTTATCGCCTACTTGAATATAAAAAGGAAGATCATTTTCGTCAATGTAAGTAGTGGGGTTAGCGCTCTGTACCAACGAATTATTAACCGGATCAGCTGCATTTGCTTTCTATTGTTACATCAAAGCTTTTGTTGAAACGCAATTGCTTTGCATGAGGCGTCATCGTGGCAAAATTGATAGGCCCCAACCAATCTATACAAGCCTGTATTCTGGTCGATTCATTCATAAGATTCCCAACGATTCCATCTGCAAAATCATTCCCAGCTGATGTTCCCATCATGGCAGAAAGATTTCCTCCGGCAGATGCCCCCAAGTTCCAATTTTATTAGGATTAATGGCATACTTATCAGCATTTGCTTTTATAAATCGGATTGCTGCTTTAACGTCATGAACTGCTGCAGGAAATACAGCTTCCGCAGATAATCTGTAATTAACAGAAACAGCAACATATCCGTTCTCCACAAGTTTCTTTGCCCTGAAATATTCCATTTTCTTATCCCCTGCTTTAAAACCTCATCCATGAATAAGAACGACCGAGGGAGGTAAGCCTTCCGCTTCTGGTATGAAAATATCCATCTTTTGCTTATCCGAATCATTTGCATAAGCCACATTGAAGTGCTTTTGCTTAATGGGAGACATATTGGTGCAGTTGAACAAAACAATTATCAGCAAAAAAATTAAAAGTAAATTTTTCATAAATAGCGCTTTAATAATAAAGCAAAAAAATGAGGTAGAACTTAGTCAAAATGATCATCAAGAAAGCAATTATCTCATATCGAACTAAAACCTCCTTCTCCTCAAGTCTAGCGTATAAGGAAATTCTTTATCGATAGCAGGTTTACTTGCTGGTACTTCATCTATTGTTGATCGATAATCATTTACCACATATCGATAACTTTTTCCTCCTTGAGATTCCGTTTTAACATTACTGGTTTGTCCTTGGGTATGACCAAAGTTGAAAAACCTGCTTTCCCTCCTGGCTTCGGCTTCAAAAGCGTTGACTGGGTAAGTTGTATAATTGCGCCCTCCAGGATGTGAAACGAAATAAGTGCAACCTCCAATGGATTTCTTATTCCAAAGATCATACACATCAAAAACAAGAGGAACGTCTACGGGAATTGAAGGGTGCATTGCAGAAGGAGGCGCCCAAGCCTTATACCTGATTCCTGCAACATATTCTTCTGCATAACCTGTTTCCCTTAAAGGAACACGCTGCCCATTGCATAAAATGGCGTAGCGATCTTCTTTAATCCCGGATACCTTAAGTTCTATTCTCTCTAAAGAAGAATCGACAAATCTTGCAGTGCCATTATTCGCCATTTCTTCCCCCAACACTTGCCAGGGTTCTATCCCCGTTCTTAAGGAGACAGTAATTCCTTTTTGTTTTATGTTCCCGACTAGTGGAAATCTAAATTCAAAAAAAGGCTCTAGCCATGCTGCGTCAAAGAAGAATCCATCATTATTAAGTTGTGCACAGATATCCAATAAATCTTCTCTTACGTAGTGGTGTAGCATAAACTTATCATGAAGCTCCGTACCCCACCGAATCAATTTACCGCTGTAGGGTTTTTCCCAAAACCAAGCCATAAGTGTGCGAATAAAAAGAAGCTGAATCAGGCACATTTTTTCCTCAGGAGGCATTTCAAAAGCTCTTAATTCAAGAATCCCAAGTCTACCAGTGGAAGAATCAGGTGAATACAATTTGTCTATACAAAATTCTGCCCGGTGGGTATTTCCTGTAATATCTACCAATAAATTCCGAAGCAAGCGATCCGTAAGCCACAGAGGTACATCCATTCCAGGCTGAATCTGATCCAAAGCTATCTCCAACTCATATAGCTGATCCGGTTTCCCCTCGTCTATTCGGGGCGCCTGACTGGTTGGACCGACGAATGCAGAAGAAAAAAGATAGGAAAGTCCGGGATGGTGTTGCCAAAATAAAATAAAACTTTTAAGCACATCAGGTCTTCTCAGTAGAGGACTATCTGCCGGAGTAACCCCACCAAGCGTGATATGATGTCCACCACCTGACCCTATATGTTTTCCATCAAGCATGAACTTCTCCGTACCTAATCCCACCTGATCCGCAGTTTCAAATAATAAATGATAGTGCTGCTTCACTTCATCCCAGGATTTAGCTGGATGTATGTTTACCTCCACCACCCCGGGATCAGGAGTGACTACCAGCTTTTCAATTCGGTTATCCCGAGGAGGATCATACCCCTCAATATTGATTTTTAGTGAGAGATTAGAGGCCTCCTTTTCGATGATAGCAAGAAGTTCAAGATAGTGCTCAATGTACTTCAAAGGGGGGAAAAATACATAAATTGCTCCTTCTCTTTCTTCTATCCCTAACGCAGTATTAATGGTATGTACCCGATATTCCGGCTCATAGGCATCTTGTGCCTCTTTCTTCTTCTTCACCACAAAAAAGTCCTTTTCTTCTTTTTCTTCCTCGTACTCCACTTCTTTTGGATATAGCCAATCCTCCGGGACCTTATCCAAGTGTTGGGTATTGGACTGTTGCTGTTGTTTGATGGCTGAATGATAATCCGGTAAGCCTTCCAGTTTCTCAAATGGACTCCTCTCCACTTCTTCGTTTCGTTGAAGAGGTACCATATAGGGTAAAGATTCTAAAGGAAGCCTTAAGCCCATAGGAGAATTACCAGGAATCAAAAACAAGTGCTTTTGACGAAACTCCCAGGCACAACTGGCCCAGGCATTAAGTTTAAAATTCCATTCTAATGGCAGTACGAATCCAATGGGGTTATTTAGACCCTTTTTCATTAGTGCAGACATGGTTTTTCGCTCCAGCGAGTCATTCAGGTTGACCCTCAAAGGATCTATGTTTACAGGGAGATTATCCTCCTGCCAGAGATAGTAAAACATGTCTTCATAGGCTGGTTGGATATTGGTATTCAGTAAACCTAGCCTGGAAACAACAGCCCTCATGAGCTTTTCTGCGTCCTGAAAGGTATATCCACTATTTTCATTAGGATCTCCGTATGATTTCGGATCTTGGATAAACGGCATTCCATCTTTTCTCCAATAGATGGCATATTTCCACCGGGGAAGGGGCTCTTCAGGATACCATTTCCCTTGCCCGATTTGGACAAGTCCCTCTCCCTTGGTCAATTTTTGGTTCAATTGCTGCACTAACTCATAGGCCATCTTCCGCTTGTCTTCACCATCTGCGTCTGCATTCCATTGATCACTTTCCATATCATTTTTAGAGACGAATGTAGGCTCCCCTCCCATAGTCAATCTGACATCTCCTTCCTGTAGTTTCTGCTCAACCACATCACCTAATCGATTTATTTTTTCCCATTGCTCATCTGAATAAGGTTTGGTTACCCTGGGATCTTCGTACACTCGAAATACGCGGTTTGAATAGCTAAATTCAACCTCTGAGGGGGTGGTATATCCAGTAATAGGTGACGCACTGGAAGGCTCCGGGGTGCAACAAAGTGGAATGTGACCTTCTCCCGCTAGCAGACCGGAAGTAGCATCTAAGCCTATCCATCCAGCACCGGGTACGTAAACCTCACACCATGCATGCAAGTCCGTAAAATCTTCTTCTGGTCCTGAGGGACCATCAATCACCTTTTTATCCGGTTTAAGCTGCACTAAATATCCGGAGACAAACCGGGTAGCCAAGCCAAGTTTTCTGAGCGCTTGCACCAAGACCCAGGCAGAATCGCGACACGATCCAATCTTCTTTTTGAGTGTTTCGTCAGGAGATTGAATCCCTGGTTCTAGTCTGATATTATACTCAATTTCGTTAAATAGTTTTTGATTAACCGCTACCAGAAAATCAACCGTTGTTTGACCATAATAAGGTCTTAAACTTTCTGCCCACTTATCTAAGATTGGTCCCTTTTCACTGACCTCCAAGTATGTAGAAAGTTGTTTTTTTAGATGAGTATTATATTCGAAAGGAAATTTTTCCGCCGCATCCTCTACAAAAAAACCAAATGGGTTGATGATTTTCATATCGGCAATAACCTCCACATCCACTTTAAATTCAGTAACTAAGTCCTTAAAATTTATACGGGCGAGATAGTTGCCAAATGGATCTTGTTGCCAATTAATAAAGTAGTTCTCCGGGGCGATTTTTAATGAATAACCCAAAACCGGTGTTCTGGTATGAGGTGCAGGTCTTAGTCTGATAACCTGTGGAGACATTTGTACAGGCTTATTATAAGTATACGTAGTACTGTGTTTGATAGCAATGTGTATAGACATGAAGATATAGTTGCTAATAGGTTGTAATAGAGATATTTATTTGCTTTTGAAGAACTTATTTGTCAATTTTAGATTTAACACGAAATGTACTATTAATTCATTAAAAACAGTAGTCTGTTGTGAGCATTTTTGAAACTTATTCTATACCTAATCAGTGTCTCGATGAAGTTTTTAGCGGTGAACGAAACGAAGTAAAAGAGCCCTATCATAAGATTATTTCGGTTTTTAACTCGTTATCTTCTGAACAATTTGAACGACTCAATGATCTGATCAAAATTTCATTTTTTAACCAAGGGATCACTTATCAGGTTTATTCGGAAAAAGAAAAGAAGGAACACATTTTTCCTTTCGATCCTTTTCCCAGGCTGATTCAAAAAAAAGAATGGGATCAAATCGAAAAAGGTACCATTCAACGCTCCTTAGCGCTCAACCTATTCATTGAAGATCTATATAAAGATCAAAAGATATTAAAGGACAAGATAGTCCCGGCAGAAATGATTCTAAGTTCTAAGAACTTTAGAAAAGAAATGGTAGGCTTTACGCCCCCGGGTGGCATTTACTGTCATATCAACGGAACCGATCTCATCAAAAACAGAGACGGCAATAACTACGTATTAGAGGATAATTTAAGGTCCCCATCAGGAGTAAGCTATGTTTTATCTAATCGGGAAGCATTGAAAAGAACCATGAGTGATATTTTTCAAAGCTACGCTATTCTCCCTGTCTGGGACTATCCTATGTCTTTGCTTGCTATGATGCAATCAGTAAAACCTAAGACCTCAGATCAGCCTGTTTGTGTTGTCTTGACTCCTGGAATGTATAATTCAGCTTACTATGAACACATGTTTCTGGCTAAGCAGATGGGAATAGAGTTGGTAGAAGGGCATGATCTAGTGATGGAAGATGACTATGTCTATATGAAAACTACTGACGGATTGATTAAAGTAGATGTGATCTATAGAAGAATTGATGATGACTTTCTAGATGCTGAAGTCTTCAATAAAGAATCCGTACTGGGAGTCAAAGGATTGATGCGATCTTATAATCGAGGAAATGTAACCGTAGTGAATGCACCTGGAACCGGTGTTGCCGATGACAAAGCAGTCTACAGTTATGTCCCCAAGATCATTAAATACTATTTAAATGAAGATCCAATTTTAAACAACGTGCATACTTATATCTGTGAGAATCCTTCTGAGCTGGATTACGTAATCAACAACCTTGAAAATCTGGTTGTTAAACCGGTAGATCAGAGTGGTGGCTATGGGATATGTATCGGAAACAAACTGAGCAAGGAAGAGCTGGATGAATGTAAGCGGAAAATTAAGGATTCACCGCGTCAGTTCATCGCTCAGCCTATTATGGCTTTAACTACTCATGCAACCTATATTGATACAGAAGGTCAATTTAGTCCACGTCATGTAGATTTAAGGACTTATACTTTGGTAGGAAAAGATTATCAATATGTCTTAAAAGGAGGACTATCACGAGTTGCATTGAAAAAGGGAAGCTTGATCGTTAACTCCTCTCAGGGAGGAGGTTCTAAAGATACTTGGGTCTTAAGCTAAAACATACTTATGCTCTCACGACACGCTAGCTACCTTTATTGGACCGGCCGATACCAGGAAAGAGCCGATTATCTTGCCAGATACCTTCAGGTGAAGTACTTCTCTACCATGGATTCTACTTTACTAGACTACAAAGACTTTTCCTTGCGATCGATTCTTTTCATGACTTCCGGCACAATCCCAACAAAAGAGATGATGAGCAATGAAGGAGACGTGCTTTGGGAAATTGCCCTTAACCCTGAGTCATCTACCTCAATTATCAGTTATGTGAATGCGGTCAGAGATAATATGCAAGGGGTAAGAAATCTTATCTCTAATGAAATCTGGGAGAGCGTCAATAAAAACTATCACTTTACGAATAATTACAATCCTGAGTATTTTAGGACACGAGGGCTTTACGAATTTACTCACGGCATTCAAGAAAATATTACCTCTTTCCATGCAAAACTTGATAGTACCATTCTCCATGATGATGCATGGGCGTTCATTAAAATCGGAATAGAAATTGAACGAATCTACCAAGTATCCAGATGTTTGATTAACACGCTCATAGACATTAAAGCACTTAAAAAAGAAGGTCAAAGCCAGGCGATGGAAAATTATCATTGGTTAGTCACCTTAAGCACACTTGAGGCAACAGACATGACCCGGAAACTATTCAGGAAAACTGCACAACTAGAAAATACCTGCGAATTCTTGATTTCCAATCTCGATTTTCCCAGATCCATTTCCTTTTGCTTTGATAGTTTTAATTCGCTGGTCAGAAAAATCAAAAACTCTTCGGTCCAATTGAATGAGGATAAAAATTCCTTGGAATTCAAAGGGTCCAAAATTGCTTCTTACCTGAAATATTTAGACTATTCCGAGGACAACATCGATATCAACAAACTATTAGATTATATACAAAGTCAGGTGATGGTCCTTAATGACATCATTCACAAAGAATTCTTCGATTAGCAAATTTTAGTTTATCCTTTTGGTTTAAGTTACAACAAATTTTCTTATTCATGACTTATTGCTTAGGCATCAAAGTGAGAAGTGGTTTAGTCGCCTTAGCTGATACACGCATTACTTCAGGTTCTCACACGACTACCTCAAAAAAGATTACTACTCACCAGTTTGGTAAAAACAGTTTATTCATTATGACCTCTGGTTTGCGATCTGTAAGGGATAAAGCCGTAACCTATTTTGAAGAAACTATTAATGAAAAATCTTTTCAATACGATAAGGTTTATAAGGTAGTTAATGCATTTGGTGATCAGCTAAGAAAAGTGGCCCGAGAAGACAAACAAGCATTAATTGAAGCCGGGTTATTATTTAATTTATATGGTATTGTTGGAGGACAATTGGAAGGAGATGAAACGCACAAGCTCTTTCTGCTCTATCCTGAAGGAAACTGGATTGAAATAGGACCTGCAACACCTTTTACCATCATAGGAAATGCAGGCTATGGTCAGCCCATCTTAAATCGAGTCATTACATTCGATTCCACCATTCGTTTTGCTGTGAAGGCAAGTTTCCTCTCTTTTGATTCTACCCGCGTAAGCGCTAATGATGTAGGATATCCTATAGATCTTGTGGTTTATAAAGAAGGAACCTACAAGCTTGTAGAACAACGTTTCAGCTATGAAGAATTAAAGGAAATCGGTTGGAAATGGGAAGAAATGTTGGAAAGCAATATTGATTCTCTTTCTGATAACTGGATCAATGGCTTGATAGACTGAAACAAGAAAACCTAGGCAATCACTTTCGCAACTATTCAACACGTATTTGGAAATAATAACTGTATTACTCTAGCAAGTCATCAATTTCCTCAAAACCTCCTTTTTCATATTTTGCTGTGTGAAACTTATCTAACTCTTTAAACTTTTCTAAGATCCAAATCACTTCCGCATCACTCAGATCGCCTATTAATAAATCTGCAACCTTCGCAGCTTGCTGTTGCGCTTTTTCCAAGACTTCATTTCCATAGTTGGTAAGCTTAACTCTCCTCATTCTTTTGTCCTCTTTTTCTACCTCTTCTTCCAAAAGTCCGTCCCTTCTCAATCTTTTTATAATTTCAAATACAGTACTTTTTTGATCCAGAATAATATTCGCTAGCTCATTTTTTGAAGGATTATGCATGTATTTTGCCCCGGTTAATATCCCATAATCCTCAAAATGCCTGATAGGCAAATCTTTAAAAGCCAATTTCGCCCATAATTCAATGAAATTAACAAGCCTTCCAAATACTTCCCCTAACTCCATCTTTTTAGCGTGCATATCAGTGGCATCTAGTCCCTCTTGCGGATTCACCTTATTGTTAAGCCATTTCGCAAATGACTTAATTGATCGGTCCGATTGATTATCTGAGTAGGCTACCCACAACCCCATTAGCTCTAGTATAATTTTTCCTTCCCACAATTAATTATTTTTTTGTAATAAAATTAAAACAAAATTGTATTTATTACGATTTTGGCTCGAAACTGATAATTAATACAAAACAATGAAAAAATATTACAATTCAGTATTAGTTGTTTGATACTGATAGCCATCTCAGAAGCCAAAGCCCGGAAAAATATTGGAAAACTCTCCGGACATATGATAGATAATAAAACAAAAGAGCCATTAATAGGTGCTACCTTAAAATTATCAGGCATGGATTTGGGAGCTATTACAGACCTAAATGGGTTCTTCTCAATTGATAAAATTCCTCCTCAAACCTATTCTGTAGAAGTTTCATATGTAGGGTTTGTCATGGATGTGATATACAATGTAATAGTCAGGTCGGGAGGTATTCCTGATTTAATGTTTCGTCTAAAAGAAGATGTGAATCAATTGGGAGACGTTGTAGTAACAACAAGCCCTTTTCGCAAGTCAGAGGAAACGCCACTTTCTATTCAGCGGCTGTCTACCGAAGAAATCGCCACTTTCCCGGGTGGAAATAATGATATTGCTAAGGTAGTACAGGTCATACCCGGTGTTGGTGGATCTGTGGGTGGTTTCCGAAATTATATCATCATCCGGAGAGGAGCGCCAAATGAAAATGTTTATTACCTGGACGGCATAGAGATTCCCGACATTAATCACTTTGCAACACAAGGAAGTGCCGGTGGACCCGTAGGATTACTAAATGTTTCATTTTTTGAAGATTACTTTGTTTACAAGCTCTTTTGGATCGCAATATGATAATGTGTTTTCTGGTGTACTTCAGTTCGATCAGCGCAACGGAAACAATCGAGACTACAAAACCAACATAAGAGTAAGTAGGGCCTGCTGAGAAACGTTTTTTCAATTCAAAAAACACGTTTATGTGGTCAAAAGATACTGTTTAGTAAATTTCTTTTTCAATAGGTGCAAGGTTTTCGAGCAGATGCTTCCATTTTCGGTGCACTGAAAAATCTCGAAATCGAGATTTTTCAACTAGTCACAGG
>JBCDKO010000185.1:0-9843 GCA_038746525.1 Bacteroidota bacterium | reverse complement strand
TTGGGTCATAAGCCAACTCATCTTTTCTCGATTGATTTCACTACTTTTAATCATAGGTGCTACTTTTTTTGGTTTTAATTTCCTTATGTTAATGAATTAGTAGAACCCTCTTAAATTCCAACTAAGTTTGATACGATATCATCAATTCTAAGACCCCTGTCAATAAATTGAAAGTTAAGCCAGAAGGAATTCTGGCAGCTGTGAATTCAATGCGTATCGATATTAAAGGAAAGCAAGCACATGGTTCTGCCCCATGGGATGGTATTCACCCTGTTGTTACGGCTGCTCAAATCATTAATAACCTACAGAGTATTGTCAGTAGAAACATGCAACTAACCGAGGCACCAGCTGTTATCACAATCGGTGCAATCCATGGAGGAGTAAGGTACAATATTATACCCGAAGATCTTTACATGCTAGGAACCATTAGAACACTAGACCCGGATATCCCATCACTTACAATGAACCATCGCTCTATGAGCAAATGCTACCTTCTCTAAAAAGAGCTGCAGGAGAAGAAAATGTACAGATTATGAAGCCGGTTACTGGAGCAGAGGATTTCTTTTTCTTTCAAGAGCAGGTTCCAGGGGTTTTCTTCTTTATTGGCGGATGTCCTGAAGGAACCGATCCGTCTACCGTAGCTGGACATCATACACCGGACTTCTACGTTGATGATGCTGGAATGAAATTAGGTATGAGAGCAATGATGGGGCTTACATTGGATTACTTAAGTAAATAATTTATTCAACTAAATTTCAAGACGTTACGCTTGCTTTGACAAACTTAATGTAACATGGGAGTTAACATTCGCTGGCAGTCTTGCAAAGACTGTGAACTCCGTGGTAACCAAAATCCAGACAGGGGTGTTGGTTACCAGTGGATTCTTGCTAAATAGAATAATCCTGAATATTAACGAAGAAAATGTGACTTCATGAATGTCATGGTAATCGATTCAAATGGACAACAAAATTCTTTCTCCCGGATAGGGAATTGACAATTTAGATGGCTTAAATATCAACTCTCGGCGAATCAATTACTTATTTTAAATCGTTGAATTAGGCTCTTAATAAATAGCTCTCGCAAGCTACAAACAAACAAAATGGATCATTCAGATAAAGCAAACACTACGAATCAGTAGATTTCTAAATCCAGACATGCTCATATGCATGCTAAACCTCATTTTTCATATTTACTAAGTGCCTACTTCAATTAAATCGAAGTAATTTCATAACTCCTCAAAAGTTGAAGGTATTCGAAAGTCTTTATTGAAGATAGATGCAATCACCATTTTATTTAAAAGACATCTCATCCGATGTATTTGCTAGGAGTTGCAAATCAAGGCAGAAACTATTTGCTATGAATAGGAACGGTGGCAGGCTTCCAACCAGAACTATTATTGTGCTGAGTTGCCAGGTATACTACATCCTTCCTATGAATTAATCAGATTAAATTCAAAACTCCTGACTCGATCCCCTAAATTCTCTAAAAATCAGGTATATCTCGTAAGTCTACTAGGTCGTAATCCTGAATTATTTCAAATTCAAAACACATCTTTTATAGTTTAGGAAAGAATTTTTTGTCAGTCATTAGTGTGTGTTTACGACAGAAAAACTTAAGTCGAGTCAGGAGTTCTCAAATTGAAGTTTTATCAATCCTTCGAGAGATGGATCAATTTAGCCACGTTTAAACGTCTTGGTCGAAGACTTTCTTTTTACATAAGTAAACTCCTCTACGGACTAAATTTTCTAGGTATTTTATTGAAAGTACGCTTTCAAATTTTTGAGGGTTTCAAAAGGATTATCTATTGCTTCTGAATTAGCTAGCCAGTTAGGGATTATGCCTCCTGGGTCTGCGTGTACCTGATAGGTCACAGAAGTTTGGTTTACGTCGAGAAACTGAAGCAACCAATATCCCTTCAGATAAGGAATGCGTACCAGCCCCTTTTTATTTGACTCATACTCAGGGAGTCCTTCAAAGACCACTCTTACATCTTTATCTGATCTTATGTAATGATAATGCACATAGGTATCTCTGTTTGAAAGAGGAAATGGAACATGGGTTTCAACATAGTGATATTGGTGCTCTTCTTCTAGCTTGATCAAAGTTGCTTTTTTACAGTCAGGCACCCATTTTTCCATTAATTCCACTGCTTGGAATAACTCAATGATCCGATCAATAGAAGTGCTAATGGTCACCTCTCCCCTAAACTCATCCAGCTTTGAGTTTTCAACATCCCTGGTATATACCTTGATGTTATCTTTATCTTTTCTAAGCTTCCAGGAAGTTTGGCCAAACAAACGTGTAAAGGTGATAACACCAAGTATTAAAAGACCAATTCTTCCTATCATAGAGTATTTCGTAGCTTTCTTTTTTCAAAACTAATTCCGACAGAAGATATGGTTGAGTAAAATACTATTATCATGAAGAAATCTGCTTACGCCTTGATAGCAGGAGGCTCAGAAGGGATTGGTGCAGCTTTTCCTATCACCGGCATAAAAGGAGAATAATCTGGTATTAGTTGCCAAGAGCATAGAAAAGTTGGAATCATTTGCTAATGATGTGCGAAGTGAGTTTAAGGTCGACGTGCGAACGTTAGCATTAGATCTATTAATAGATCAGGCTTGCGATCGAATAATTTCAGAAGTTGTATCCTTGAATATTGATACGTGATCTACAACGCGCCCTCTCCTATTATTGGAAGATTTGAAGCCTTAGATTTATAAGAATACAAAATATGATGACTCCACTGCTATTAACTTGATATTTTGGGTGTGTTAATGCTTCATAAAGATATGGAAACATCATGCTGATTTCTTCACTTGCAGGATTCAGGAAGTGGGTTTCTTACAACCTTGGCAGCAACCAAAGCATTCAATACTGTGTTAGCAGAGAAATTATGGTATGAATGGAGAGATAAAGGGGTAAAGGTGTTGGCATGTTGCGCTGGTGCTACAGCCTCTCCCAACTACATCAAAATTAATCCTCAGAAAGCTTCCATCTTTGCTCCAAGGGTTCAAACACCAGCAGAAGTAGTAGCAGAGAGTTTTAAAAGATTAGGTAAAACTCATTATTTATTTCGGGGAAGGGAAATCGGATAGCCTGATCATGCACCGGTTACTTCCTCTGAAAAAGCAGCTGAGATTATGGGGGGATAATACCAGAAAGATTTACAGGATGTCTTAGTCTTATTATTCACTGTTTCTTACTATTCATTCAGATAGCGTTCGATTTTCAATTCTGAATAAGTAGTGTCTCTAAGAAAAAAAGTATCTTTTAAAATAAAACGATGCTTCTGGCTCATAGAGCGTATTTTTTTGAGATTTCAATGTACAAATAGGCATTGAATCTATTTTAGAGACTCTAATGAAAACGCAATAAAATCACAGGTTCGCCTTCAATTCATTCAAAATTCATTTGATTTTTGAGAAATTGATTCCAAAGTGTAAAATAAATTGACTCATTCTTTCCCAAAAAACTACACTGCAGGTGTCAATAAGCGTGTTGTTCGTCTCTTCTTAAAGACGATAAGTAAATCAGATTTTGAAATACCATTTCAATCATGAAATGGAATATAAATGTGAGCCACAAGACCATGGATAAGGGTTTTTCTTTCCTCTCAGGCTTCTCAATTTTTCATGAAAGCGATTGAGAAGACCATTGAAAAACCTCATGGTAGAAATTGATAGAGTTGATCACCAGATAGATATAGCTATCTGATCTCTCTTCTGTACTAATTCTTGTAAATAAGATCGAATTTCCACCTCTACCGAACTCATCAAATCATCTGCTTTTGGAAAATGATTGATAAAGCCCTCAAACATAATGCATACTTTCGCTGTATGAATGGAGTATTCTCTAAGTCCTAACTTTTGCTAAATATGAAGCGCTATTTGTTAAATTGAAGCAACAGAAATTAACGGATTTGGGTACTGTCTTTTTTGGTTCTCTCTAAATCCCATCTTGTCCTCTTTATTACTTACTAAGTTGATGAGTGTTAATAGTGAAGTCAGCTAAGCTGTGAGCTCGAAATATGGCTTAATTTTAAAGCTTTCAACAATTTTATTGATTTGATCTATCCCCGTTTCCGCTGCCCCATGAACCGTCTGATGATGCCCGTTTAAGTTCATGGCTTCTCCAGCAAAATAGATTTTGGAGGCAATTGGTTCAGCCGCAATCTTTCTAGAATGACCTATCCCTAATTTGCTATAAGAGTAAGCTCCTCTTATAAAAGGTTCTGAACTCCAGTCCTGTACAAATGAATCTATGAAGGATTCGGAAGCCTTACCATTATACATTTCATCTAGTTCCATCAATAAAGCCTTTGTAATTTCCTGATTGCTTCCTAAACCGGTAAGGTTTCTGGCTTGATGACCCATTGCAAATGCCATTAATATATGATCGTTTCCTCTCTTTCCTTCTTTTTCATCAGAATAAGACGCACAGGTTGAACCACCTGAAATATTTCCGTGATAAAAATGTTCATCGAACTTCATCCATACTTTCATTCCCGGGCCTATGCCAATCTTATGGAAAGCGGCTATTTTCTTATGTGGTATAGGAGGGTTAAACGTAATGTCACCATCCTGGAGAATACTTATTGGAACAGTAATTAACACCTTATCTGCCTCATAGATATTCTCGTATTTATCGGTTATCAAAACTTTATCATTACTATAATCAACGGAATCTACAATTGTATTCAGTTTTATTTTTTCAGAAAGATCATGGGTAATTTGGTCATTTATCAGGTCAAAATAGGTTTTTTCAAATTTGAAATCAATGTTTCCGGAGCTCCATTCTTCTTCCTCGACAGCACTCCATTTAACCGACAAATCCATAGCATCAGCTCCCCTATCCCCTGCAATTTGCTCTATGATGTATCTATATTCATTATCAAAACCTATTCGGTTTGCATATTCTATGAATGAAATATCCGGAGAACTACTATTGCCTTTAAGTGCTTTATATATATTCTTAGGTAGGCGTTTCGTGATTTGATTTTTAAACCAGGTAAATTCATCTGATTGATCTTTGGTAATAATGGTGTCTGTGGAGCGAACTAATCTACCAAGGACGTTTCTTTTTCCGTGCAGCCATTGAGCACCAAGGTCAATAGGGAAATCTGCAAATCCTTCTAGTTTACCTAATCGTCCACCGATCTTATCTGATGCTTCCAGAATCTGAAAATCAATATTTTCTTTCTTGCAGGTAAATCCTGCATAGAGCCCTGCCGCACCAGCGCCAACGATAAGGATTTTTTTACTTGTTCCAGGTATATTATTTCGCAATCGATTTGCCTCCACCCATGATGGAGTTGATGATGCAAGAAGAATGGAAGATGTTTTTTGTATAAATTCTCGCCTTTCCATTAGATCGTTGGAAATAGTAATAAAATCCTTTGCAAAACCCGCCTTTTGGTCCAACTTTTCGTTACTCAAAATTTCAAAAGCCTCGATTTGAACCAAAAATCCGGTTTTGCAAAGGATTCTAATATTCTAAATCAAAAGCCAAGTAGGAATGTCACTCACTATTAAATTTATAAGATTTTTAGGCTGCCGGCGAAAAATTTGATATCTACTAAACTTGATCTTTTCTCTTTTTTATGAACTCAATATAAAATGCAATGCTAGTGATAAAAAAAGTAATACACGTTAGTGTCAAGCCAAGTGAGTAGTCAATAAGTTCAACTTCTGGAACCTGGTGATCATAAACAAGAACTCCAAAACATACACCTAGCATGATTATACAGAGTACAAAACCAACGCTTATAAAATCTGATTTTATCATTCTATTTGATGTTCATATATGTAGCTATTTTAATAATTATATTTAACGTTCCCCTTTGGAATTAATTCACAAAAAGACGCTTTTCTTATTCAAACCATCTTATTTTATACTACCAAAGCGGCAGTGAACCTAAATCTCAACGTTGGATTAAAAATAACATTACTGAAGTAGACACTTAGTAAATATGAAAAATAGGGGTTAGCATACATATGAGCACATTTGGGTTTAGAAATCTGCTGATTTATTATGCTTTCTTTATCTGAATGATCCATTTTCTTTATTTGCAGCTTGTTAGAGCTATCTATTAAAAGCCTACTTCAATAAAATTAATACCTGGGATTTTCAATTTTCTTTTGAAAAAAGGATGTAACCTTCATTTTACTGTTTGTAAGTAAAAATAGTCAGATGCATTCAACGGCTTATAAGCGTTGAATTTTCTAAAACAAATATCATTGTGATAAAATGTTTAGAACCCATTCAGTCAATTGATTAAGTGCTTCTCATAAACTGCATCGAGGATTTGCTCGTTTCGTCTGCTGCCTGGAAGGCTCAGTACGGTTTGGTGCTTTAGTTTGCGGGATTTTTGGAATTACCATAAGCGCCATACTTGAAATCACCATCAGACTTCACTAATTTAGCATTTCGATTCAAGTGTCAGGATACGCCTTATAAACGGATACTTTAGGGCATAGACTACTACAGTTGTCTATGCATAAAAAGTGAAAATACGACTGCTATGATCAATCTCCACCTTAAATAATCGATACATGGAAAAGATAGGTGTTTACAGTGTAAAACCTTATGATAAAAAATTCTTGTTAGAAGCCGGTAAAGGCCACGACCTGGAATTTCATTTTTTCGAAGATGCTCTTTCAGAAGACATGGCAAGCTTTATCAGAGGCTTTAAGATCATCTGCTTGTTTGTCAATGATAAGGTTAGCCAACCTGTAATTGAAAAGCTAGCCTCTCAAAATGTCAAGCTTATTGCGCTACGCTGTGCAGGTTTTAACAATGTAGATATGAAGGCAGCCGCCCAGCAGGGTATCAAGGTGGTACGAGTACCTGCCTACTCTCCCTATGCCGTTGCCGAGCATACACTAGCTATGATATTGACATTAAACAGGAAAACGCACCGGGCCTTTAATCGAGTGAGAGAGAACAACTTTTCCTTAAATGGCCTCATGGGTTTTGACCTTAATGGAAAAACGGTTGGGGTGATCGGCACAGGCAAAATAGGACAAATATTTTGTAAGATCATGCTGGGTCTAAACTGCCAGGTCATTGCCTTTGATCCTTTTCCTAGCGAAGAAATGCAGACCCTTGGCGTTAAATACCACACATTTGAAGAAATTTTCAGGCAGTCTGATATTTTATCTCTGCAATGCCCTTTGACAGATGAGACCCAGCATTTGATCAATGATGATTCGATAAGCAAGATGAAAGATGGCGTGATGCTCATCAATACCAGCAGGGGAGGACTCATTGATACTGAAGCGCTTATTAGAAGTTTGAAGTCTCAGAAAATTGGTTTCCTGGGTATAGATGTATACGAACAGGAAGAGAACCTTTTTTTTAACGACCTGAGTGACCAGATTATACAAGATGATTTGATCATGAGGCTGATCACCTTTCCCAATGTCCTGATCACAGCGCATCAAGCTTTTTTCACTGAAAATGCACTAAGAAACATTGCAGAAACGACAGTGATGAACATCAACCAGTTTTTGGCAGGGGGCACACTAGAAAATGAGGTAAAGGCAGATAACATTTAAGGGTAATGCTTTCCTATCATGGATATGTTGTTTTCCGGTCTTTCGTTGATGCCTATTGTTCTGCTTTTGGCAGTAAGCCTGCTCCGAGGAGTTAAAGCAGGCGTCTATTCTGGTCTGGCCGTTACGATTGTGCTTTTCTTTGTTTGGGATAGCCAATGGAGGGCATTTCCTGCGGCCTTAGTAGCCGCCTTTATCGATACTATTTCCATACTGATGATTGTCTTTGGCGCATTATTCCTTCATCAAAACATGGAACAAATTGGGTTTATTGACCGAATCAAACATTCGCTCAGAGGCATTCATGATGACGTAGGGTTTCAGTTCTATTTCTTAGCTTTTTTCCTGACTGCTTTTTTTGAGAGCGTGGCAGGTTTTGGCACTCCGGGAGCAATTGTTCCTCTCCTTCTCATCTCTATGGGATTTCCACCTGTTTTGTCTATTGTGATCGTATTACTTGTTGACGGCCTGTTTGCTATCACCGGAGCGATAGGCACACCTGTTACAGTAGGATTAGAACGCACGCTAAATTTAACATCCCATCAAGTCAAATACATCTATATGTATGCGTCGTGTTTCATGGTGATTTCCGGATGTATGGTGCTTTTTTTTATTCAACGTTTCGTAAACCATGAACGTCCCAAATCCAGTAGTAACAGCTGGAAATTGTTTTTTAGCCTTGCGGTACCATTCGTTTGCTTATCTTTTTTTCTTCAAGAGCTTACGGGCGTAATAGCTTCATCATTGATGGGCGTCTTTTCTTACTTTTTTCTTTTTACTAACAGAAAGATAGAATGGAAGCCTTGGATTCCTTATGCGGTCCTCCTTATGTTACTTCTATTACCAAAGCTATTCGCCCCACTTGCATCTTTCATCTTGTGGGAATGGTCTTTCAACGAGCTATTTAGCTCCTCTGTGAGTGCGTCTTTTCAGCCGCTTACGTCTCCGTTCGTTCCTTTCCTTGTTGCTTCCTTTTTTGCCGTTTACCTCAGTAAAAACTTTAAGATCAACCTAAAACCAGTGGTAAATAAAACACTGACAGTTTTTCTGATTTTATTTCCTTCGTTGGCGATCACACAACTCATGCTTTCTAGTGGTACCAGTATGCCTTCTATGGTAGAAACCATGTCCATCCTTTTTGCCAAGACGGGTACGGTGTATCCCGTCCTTAGTCCTTTTATTGGAGTCATAGGTACGTTCATTACCGGAAGCACCACGGTTTCTAACATCATCTTTGGCCCGGTACAGTTTAATGCGGCAGAAAATCTAACGCTACCTCAGGAAGTGATACTTGCCATGCAGCTCAACGGAGCTTCGCTGGGAAATGCAGTATGTCTATTAAATATTATTGCTGCAGCCGCTGTTGCAAATGTGAAAAACTACACATCTATTCTCAAAAAGAACATTTTGCCAATTGTATTGGCTTCACTTATAACTTCACTAGGCGGGATATTTCTTCTAACCATCTTTTGAGTAACCCGAAAAATTCGGTGTTATTCATTGAGATAATGTAACACGTTGAATAGGAGGTATTGATTTCGAATGAATGAGAGGACAACATCGTTCCCAAAATTTGAGGAATCAAAAATCATTCTGTATGCATAGTAAACTTTTGTAAATCAATTACCTCAATCAACCCACCACTATTTGTGGTGAATAATGCAGGCGAATCAGAGCAGGAGGCTCAAAAAGAAACATCCAGGTTTTCCGGATGATTTAAAAACGAATGCTGTCCGATGCCAGACGGAGCGTTGTGCATTGAAATGCATAACAACTCCTCTAGAAATTGATAGAATAACCAATCCTGGGCACAAACGGTCGTTGGTTGAGGTTATTGTTTCTGTAGTTGAGGTCGTAGAGCATCAATACACTCAGCTTGATCTTCTTTCCTAGAGAAAACTTCCTGCCTGCACCTAGCAAGTAAGCAGATTCATGGGTGGCCGATCGTTTGGACTCTCCAAAAATCGGCTTGTTGATCACATTTTGATACTCCCCATACGCAAAGAACCCTTTCGCGAGGTCATAACTACCAAAAGCACTCCATCCATGCGCATCTCCGGTAAGGGACGAAGCACTGTCTCGTTGATTGAATTGCTCACGATAGAGCAAACCCACCCCCGTTGAAAATTGCTTCGTCCATTGGTAACCCAGCTGCAGGTTGGCATCTGCGATGATAGGGTCGGTAGATTGGATGGCCACGTTCCCATTTAGGAAAAAGCGCTTTTTCATGGGGGTGCCTTTCAGAGAGTTTCGCTTGATTCCTTCTTCTTCCTTGTTCAGGTTTGGC
>JBCDKO010000184.1:0-9852 GCA_038746525.1 Bacteroidota bacterium | reverse complement strand
TTTCGGGTCACCGACAGCCAGAGCCTGACTGCATCAAGGTTATTTACCTAACCGTGTTAAAAACGGCCTCTACTGCACGATAACTCAAACTTATCAATGTATTTTGTTTTAGGGAAAAACCCTTTTTTGGATGACTGCATTATTCACCACAACTAGTGGCGGGTTGATTCAAGTAATTGATTTACCATAGTTTAGTATTCATACTGAATGATTTTTGGTTCCTCAAATTTGGGGAATGATTTTGTCCTTCATTCGAAATCAATTTACCTCAGACAATCCTATTGCAAAACCGGATTTTTGGTTCAAATCGAGGCTTTCAGCATTTCAAAAACGTAGTTTACTGGTCATAAATGAGGCTTTTGAAATTTTGAGTAACAAAGAATTGGGCCAAAAGGCAGGTTTTTCAAAGGATTCTCCTATTCCGCGTGTTACTTCATCTCAATGAATAACACTCGAATTTTGCGGGGTAAGGATCATGTAAATTTAGAACTAATGTACTTTCAAGTCATGAAGATTCTTTCAGATCGGGTATCTCCTCTAAATGGTTTTATCAAAATTACATGAGTTGAAAATAGAGATTAAATTATCAGCACAAGTATTCATATTCAAGCCTTAGAATAAATCGTTATAAATCAGTCATATAGCCTCGAAAAAAGATCTAACAACGAGCGTTCTGGAATTCGTTGCAGCGTCGGATCTGGATGCCATAGAGCTATCAATATTGAGCGAAAGCTTCAAAGAGGAATGTTTAAACTATGTGCTAACGGTCATCATTAGGTCTCGGATCAATCTTGTTTTCATGTTCGGGAGAGTAAGTTTCTTATTAAAGGCACCTCCAAAAACCCACTTTCAATTTTTGAAATGATCTTTTTCCTGATACTTCGTTATCAAAATACTTATTTAGTGTCTCTAAGAAAAGATGAAAAATACGCTTATTGACACCTGTAGCGTAGTTTTTTAGCAAAACAATGAATCGAATCTATTTTACACTTTGGAATCAATTTCTCAATTCCTCAAAAATTCATTTGAATTTTGAACGAATTGAATGTAAACCTGTGATTTTATTGCGTTTTCACTAAAATTTTAAAATAGATTCAAGGCTTATTTGTGCATCGAAATTTCAAAAAAACACGCTCTATGAGCTAAAACCATCGTTTTCTTTCAAAAAACAAATTTTTTTAGAGACATTATTTAACGCTGCTAAACTCCTTTTTTGACGTCTTGTCTCAGAAAAAAAACGCTACTTCAAATTCTTGAACTGAGTTTTTAGAGGTGCCCTTAATAAATTGAAGGTTAATTTTGAAATAAGCCTATGATTTTTTTGAAAGTGCTTCCAGCACAAGGTAAATCCTGTTCTTTGTCAAAAAACTTTGCTTATGTACTATTTCAATCAAGCTAAAACTAACCCATGGAAACAAAGAAACTGACAGATACGATTAAAAACACTCTAGATACCATTACTTCGGATCATACACTTGCTATCAACTTTTCAAGAGGGCAAGAATGCTTTGATAAAGGCAAATGTTTGGTTCTGTATTATTCTTCCTCAAAGTTTGAGGTCTTGGTCGAAGAACCTGATGGCGAAATCGTGATTGAATTACACAACGATGATCATCTTGTGTTGCCTGACGCTTATCGATCCGAATCCGGCTGGCATAGTACAGAAATCGCAGCGTTACTTTGTCTTTATGATCAAGTCAGTCATACAGGTGCTGGCTCTTATCCTGATCACCGAAAATACACACGAGAGGGGATGATTCACCGAGTCTTGGCCGAGCGTTCCTTAAAGGCATCTAAAGGAGAATTCAGGATTGAATGGTCCGATAACATCTATGGCGATCACTGGGTCTACAATCAAAAAGGTGCAAAATATCGTGTTTTTCTTCGAGATTTTGAATCAGAGACAGGTTATAGCAATAGTCCGGACGCCAGGACTAATAAGTTAGGCACGACCAAACATATTATGGCAGCTTTTCATCAATTGAAAAGCGATGAGGCGCTGATGAGTAGACTCAGCAAAAAGTTTCCTTTCGTTGAAATCTACCTTGACCCAAGAAATGAGTATCGCGTTTCGTGGGTATATCCCGAACAGCTTCCTGACGAAGTATCGCCATTGATCAATGATTTTTTCAACGGCGAAAAACGTATTGAAGATGAGTATCTGAAGGATTTTTTGCCATTCCTGGATCAAGCTCAAACCCTTGAGATCGTAAAAATACGTCCGGAAGTCATCGAAAAAGTGGATAGTGCCTATGAAAAAGAAATGTTGAATTGGGTACGACAAAATTATCAGATTCCTTATAACCAAATAAAAGCTGACTTGTATCCTTATCAGCAAAAAGGGGTAGAGGAGATCACTTACAAAAAAGGGATGATTCTAGCCGATGAGATGGGTTTAGGAAAGACGCTGCAAGCCATCGCTGCTTCCGTAGCCAAAAAACACATTTTTGGATTTAAGAAAATATTAATCGTTTGTCCTGCCTCACTAAAAGAACAATGGAAAAAAGAGATTGAGCGGTTTACCAACGAGCAAGCACATATCGTAGAGGGGGGTCCGAGAGAAAGGTTGGAACAATACCTGACATCTGAAGCATATTTTCTCATCTTAAATTATGAACTGGTACTGAGAGATACTTTATCTATAAACAAGGCGGGCATAGATTTTTTGGTGCTGGACGAGGCGCAGCGAGCTAAAAACTTTGAGACCAAGACTGCGAATGCGATCAAAAGAATTGAGAAAAAGCACTGCCTCATTCTCACCGGTACACCAATAGAAAACAAGTTGAGTGACTTGTATTCATTGATGCAAATTATAGATGAACACTTCCTGGGGCCCCTTTGGGAGTTTTCCTACCAGCATTGCTTCTTTGATCATGAAAACATCAATAAAATCAATGGCTATTACAATCTGGAAAACCTCAAAAAGCGACTGAAACCGGTCTTGCTCAGGAGAGAAAAAAGGAAAGTAATCAAAGAACTCCCGAATATCAACCAAGTTGACGTGATGATAGAGTTGGGGCCATTGCAAGCAGAGTATCATGCAGGTTATGCCTCTGGCCTCCATCGAATTCTGAATAAGAAATTTTTAACTCCGGCGGATCACACCAGGATCCATCAATTGCTTGCTGGCATGTGAATGGTCTGCAACTCTACTTTTCTGGTAGATGACGAAACGAATGAATCCACTAAAATGATGGAGTTGGAGCATATACTCCTGGAAAAATTGGATGTTCTCCATGCGAATCATAAGATTATTATCTTTTCAGAATGGATCAAAACACATAAGCTAATCGGAGAATTGCTTCGCAAATATGATCTTCAATACATCGAATTTAATGGTACCGTACCCGTTGCAAAAAGAGGGAAGCTAATCGAAACCTTTGAAAATAATCCGAACTGTAAGTTCTTTCTTTCCACTGAGTCCGGAGGTGCAGGACTTAATCTACAAGTAGCAGATACGCTCATCAATTTTGAACTACCTTGGAATCCTGCGAAGAAAAATCAGCGTATTGGAAGGATAGATCGATTGGGACAGGAAAAAATGTATTTGACTGTAATCAATCTTATCACCAAAGACTCTATTGAAATGCGCATAGCTTCGGGTTTAATGCTTAAGCAAAATCTTTTTGAAGGGGTACTGAATGATACAGTAAGCACAGATGCGGTAGACTTTTCTGAAAAAGGAAGATCTCAGTTTTTAAGTGATCTGGAAGAAATGGTAGCTGGCTTTGATGCTCCGAACGAACCGCATGAACAAGCCGAACCGGTAGAAGAGGAAGATTCGGACCTCCTCGCCGCAGAACTCCTCTCCGATAACGAACCTGCCTTTATCAATGATACTGTCAAAGAATCTTCCGGAGCCAAAACCGATAATACTCAGCCCTTAGAGGCGTCTGAGAATCCTGTCCAAACCGAACAACTAGAAGGGGTTTTGCAGAAAGGTATGGGTTTTTTATCGGGGCTCTATCAGATGGCTACCGGTCGGGAGATGGGAGCCGAAGAGCAGCAAATCAATATTGACAAAGATACGGGAGAGGTGACCATGAAATTCAAACTGCCGGGATTCGGAAAGTGAGATTTACAGTAATTTTTTATGCGTTTGATAATGTATCCTCAAAATGTACCGATAGAGGTCATCACAGGTCAAATTCATCGCGCGGTATGGAAGTAACTTTGCGCGAAGGAGTTCTGAAAATCTTGATTTGAATTAAGAGGTTAAGTTTTGCAAAAAGATTTACTGATGGACTTGTAAGAGATTTTCTAGCGCTATGTTTTTGCTAACCGGAATGAATTTATCATCAATCGCTAAATTTTCCTTGGTGAAAGAGCTGATCTTATCCTTATTAACTATGTAGGACTTATGCGTTCTCGCAAAGTTTTTGGGCAACACCTGTTCAAGTTCTTTTAAGGTGCTGTATGAAATCAATTGGGTTCCATCTTCGAGAAACAGTTTCAGATAGTTGCCCCATCCTTCTAAATATAGAATAGTGTCTGTTTTAATTCTGTGCGTTCTTTTATCCGCTTTTACATTGATGTAATGCATGGAAGGCCGGTCATTTTTTACCAGTTCGTCTTGCCACAGCTGATAAAGCTTAAATGCAGAAAGAAATAGTACAGTCGAATTGACCAGAAGCATAGATCGAAATACGGACCCTATGCTTAGCATATAACTTAGTGCTGTTTGAAATACGGATTCGTAAAAGAAGTAAGTGATAACACTCTGGACACTTCCCGCTGCGAAAAGTGCAATCCCATAGTAAAAGAAAAATAGAAGGATCTTTCGCTTTCTTAATACCTCTGGAATAAGGTAATAAATGGTATAATAGCTTAACCCAATTCGGACAGGCATTAATGCAAACTCAAGGAAAAACGATGGATAATACTTCCCATTTTTAGCCCATATGAGCGAAAAGGCGAAGTAATAGATCACCCAGAATAATACATGGGCAAGTACTTTATACTTCCGTAGGATTTTCATCATCATCATTTTTACCACTTACGCATCGGGAAAAGCGAAGTTTACATAAAAGCCCAATTTGGGACGATAATAAGGTCTATTTTGGTCAATAAAAACATGATCAAAGGCACCGTATTATTCTTTACATTTTTCATTGAAATTTCTGTGATTTTTTCCCAAGAGATCAAAAGGCGCGCATCCTGGGAAGCAAATTTTGTTCGAACAAACCTGGAAGTAGGCGCCCAAATCACATCTATAGCGGAGGGAAGCCCGCTGGAAAAAGCCGGATTAAAAGAAGGGGATATTTTACTGAGTGTGAATGATCAATTAATTGATTCGCCTGAAAAATGGACTTCTGTAACCTTTGCAATAAAGGGAGATGAGTCCACTAAACTCATTTATCGGAGAGGGAGTAATACTGCAATCGCCTTAGTGAAGCTAAATCCATTGGGCATAGAAAAGCACCAGGAATTGGATACGTATTATGAATCAATAGTAAGTGATTATGGCCTACGTCAACGAACGATTGTCACGAAACCAAAGGGCACGTCTGAGCGGATGCCGGCAATTATGCTTATTCAGGGGTTGAGCTGTAGCACCATTGAGAAATACTCAGGAAGGGGAGGTAATTGGGTCAATCAGATCAATTATATCGTCGAAAACTCAGGGATGGTTGTGATGCGGGTAGATAAGCCTGGAGTTGGTGATAGTGAAGGAGACTGTAGTGAAACGGATTTCATCACAGAGCTTTCAGGCTATCGCGCGGCGATTCGATCACTAAAAAGTAAGAAATATGTAGACACTACACGTATCGTGATTTATGGTGCCAGTATGGGGAGTGCATTGGCTCCCTTACTTGTCAACGAATTCAACTTAGCCGGAATCATTTCAGATGGTACGTTCTTCAAAACGTGGTATGAACATATGCTGGAGATAGAAAGAAGGATTCGGGAAATGGAAGGGGATGATCAAAGTACCATCGCAAAGAAAATGAACGAAGGATACATCCCGCTTTATTACGGTATGCTCATCGAAAAGCAATCTTATGCGGAGGTGATTAAAAAACATCCGGCGCTGAAGGATTATAACTATCATGCTCCACGGCATATGTACGGCAGGCCGGTAGAATACTATCATCAGCTTCAGGATATGGATTTGGCAGGTGAATGGTCTCAAGTGAAGGTGCCTGTTAGAATTTTATATGGAAGCAATGATTGGATTATGTCTGAATTTGATAATCATATGATCATTGATGAACTTGAACGAGTAGGTCATAAAGACCATGAACTATTGATCTATCCGGGGTTAGATCACTGGAATACGATCCATAAAAAACCAAGTGATTCATATTTTTTTAGAAAAGGAGAATGGGACCCAGCGGTTCCTGAGATAGTACTTAGTTGGATCAATGATATGATAAAAGAATAACCCAATACACCTAATTAGTAAAGGGCACCTCTAAAAACCTACTTTCAATTTTTGAGAGGATCTTTTTTCCTGATACTTCGTTATCAAAATACTTATTTAACGCTGCTAAACTCCGTTTTTGAGGTCTTGTCTCAGAGAAAAAACGCTACCTCAAATTCTTGAACGGAGTTTAGAGGTGCCCTTAAAAATACAGCGCTGTATAGCACCAGTAGTGGTTCTGAACCTTTTGTAGAGAAGAAGAGTAGTAGCACTCTTTAACAAAATTCACCTTTTAACCTACGCGACCGACTCAACCTATGCGGCTTTACGCGGTCCGGCCTACGCGGTCCGGCCTCGTGGCCCGACCCTTCGTTATTCAACAGTTGAAAAGCTTCACCATTTATGTAGTAAATCGTGGTTTTCAAAGGATTCTCTTACTTCTATGTATCCTTATAAAAACTCACATCAGCATCTTTATTGTTCAATTTAATAAGATTCGATGTGTCACCAAGGACTTCATCTATAAATCCAAACTCTTTGGCTTCTATTGCATTCATGTAACGATCTCTTCGAAAAAATGCTTCGATTTCTTTCCAGGAATGCCCACTGTTCTTGCCCATAATGTGAAACAGCTGTGCTTGCAGTCGCTCTTGTTCATGTGTGGCAATACGTACATCTTCCGTATATCCTTTAGCTCCACCGCCGGTAGGATGCTGATGGATCGTAGCTTGGGCTAAAGCATACCGCTTGCCTTTTGCCCCGGAAGTAAGCAGGGCTGTACCCATACTACCAGAAAAACCTACCGCAACAGTAGAGATCGGAGCTGAGATCATTTGCATGGCATCATAGATGGCCAGCCCTCCGTATACCGTACCTCCCGGCGATTGAATATACATGTCTATCTGTTGCGTAGTACTTTGACTATTTAAATAAAGAAGCTGAGCCACAATTACATTGGCCAGCTGGTCATCGATAGTAGAGCCTAGGAATATAATACGTTCTTTTAGAAGTAGACTAAAAATATCATAGGCACGCTCTCCGTGGCTGTTTTGGTCAATTACCATTGGGATCAGATTAGACTGAGTTTGCATTTATTTAATGTTTAAATATTGATCGTATCCGATCCTGGAACGATCGGTACTTTGGAGTTTGAAAAAGTGTATGTTGTATTGCTTTGATTTCTTCCCGAAGCTTTTCTCTGCCATAGAGGCGAATCAGATCATACGTGTAAGATTGCCACTGAACGTTTTCTTTTACTTTTGGGTTGGATAGCATTTTTGCTTCCAGGAGCAGTCGATTCTGAATAGCTCCCTGCTTGAGCAGCCAGTCCTCTATTTGTTTTGTTTCAGTCAAGGAAGTCCTCATAGGCTAAAGATTTTTGTTTCACCCGATCTCGTACTTTTTCCAAACATTTATATTTCTGAACAGTGACTGAGCGTTCGTTTGCGTAGCCAAACCGATCTGCCAATTGCCTCATGGTGAGTTTTTCATAATAAAAGGACTGCAATAGGTCCATGCATCGTTCCCCTGACTCCTTCAGATATTGCAATAATTTCCCTGAAAGTGGTTTTTGTGTTTTTTCTTCCGTTATTTCCAGTCCTTCCAGACGTATGTTGCTTTCGCTTTTTGAACGATACTTCAGCCACCGCTTTTTGACAATACCAATAAGATAAGCTTCAGTGCTGACTTCAGGAAAAAAGCTGTTTGTTGATAGTTTTTCATAGCATACTATCAAAGATTCCTGAAAGACTTCTTTGGCTTCTTCCAAATTACCACCCATCTGCTGAATGTAAGCTGCCGCTTTAGGGAAAACTTCTTCATACCATTTTAGAATCATCGCTTCCCGATTTTGTAACGCTATGTCTTCAATTACCAACATCATAGGCCTTTTTACAATTACTATATAAATTCTTTTTACTAATATGTTCTTTTAAATGGGTTAACATCACCCGAAATTTCATTTTTCAGCGCATTTTTTTCAATAACTGTCAGTGCAACTATAAGAATCCTTTGAAAAACCCGCCTTTTGGCCCAACTCTTCGTTACTCAGAATTTCAAAAGCCTCATTTACGACCAGTAAACTACGTTTTTGAAATTCTGAAAGCCTCGATTTGAGCCAAAAATCCAGTTTTGTAAAGGATTCTATAAAGAAAATCTATTGAATTAGGCTCTTAATAAATAGCTCTGGCAGGCTAGAAATGAAGAAAAATGGATCATTCTGATAAAGCAAACACTACAAATCAGCAAGTTTCTAAATCCAAAATGTGCTCGTATGCATGCTAAACCTCATTTTTCCTAAGTGCTTACTCAGAAAATCCAATTAGTAGGGAAGTTACATCCGTGCAGTAAAGTGCTACTTGTTCTTGGTGGCATGAGCGAAAAGTATAAAATTATCTGGTTGAATGAATCAACCTCTGAAATAATGCCGCAACAATTGGAGTACATCTACAACCATCCTGATTAACCCGCATTATTCACCGCAAATAGTGGTGAGTTGATTCAAGTAATTGATTTACAGTAGTTTAATATTCATACTGAATGATTTTTGATTCCTCAAATTTGGGGAACGATTTTGTCATCTTATTCGAAATCAATTACCTTATATTCAACGTGTTACATCATCTCAATGAATACACCCGAATTTTCGGGTTAAATCCAAAGAATGAATCTGAGCATTAGCTTGTGTAGGCAGTAGTGCAATTGATTATGCTAGGAGGAAGGATTGCCAAAGATCAAACTTATAGTCAGATGCAGAAATAATTTCCGCATTAATTGAGAACAGCCAGAAATGAAAAGATGGATGTAGATGCAAGAACGGGGACAACCTAAGGCGCCATCCGAAAAAATGATGAAAAGAAACAACACACTATTTTTGTAGCACCAAATTAGTGCTCACATGCCTACTCCCAAAACCTAACACCATGCAAAACGCTTCATCTTTAGTCCTACATCGTCTCTCGTTGCCGCTGTTTCTCCTCTTCAGTCTCGTTGCTTCGGCGCAACCGCCTCCCTCGCCGGGTCAAAATTTTATCAGGGTGGAGCGGCCCAGATTACGGGTTTCCAGCGAGAAGGAGTTAACCCTGCTCTCGGCGGAAGAGAAAGCCACCACCTATTATTACTTCGACGGGCTGGGCAGAAAGGTGATGGCTACTGCGGTGCAGGCAGGACCCAACTTTGAAGATGTGGTGCAACCCTACTATTACCATCCGGTCACCGGCAAGCAGGACCGGACCTACCTGGGCTACGCCAAAAAGCAGGCAAAGCCCGGCCAATATGTAGCAGATGCCTATCAAGCTGCGCACGATTTCTACGCCAACCCACCCCCCGGAGTGGCAAAAGACCTCGCGCCCTTTTCCCAGACCACCTTTGAGGCTTCCCCTCTCCACCGCGTGCAGTCCCATCTGGGAGTGGGCATGTCCTGGCGAACTACTGAATCCCCTCAACATGCCCGCAGCCATGACTGGAACTATGTCCTCAACGATCAACGT
>JBCDKO010000183.1:0-9940 GCA_038746525.1 Bacteroidota bacterium | reverse complement strand
TAACAGGCGGCGTAAGGTCAGCTTTCTCTCTCTAGTGAATACCCTTTCATGGCCGAATTTTGCACGGCCTCTGTAAGTTGATTCGTCGATCTCATAGTCAATATCGTTTGATAAATGTTCTCTGTATGAAGTAGTTTTAACAGAAAAATGGGAAGAAATACCCCCCTTATACCTGAGTACTAAAAGTAGTGAAAAAAATTAAAACACAGTTACTTATTACATACCCTTAACTAAACGACATTGCAATATGTATTATAAAAGTATTTATCAAACTAACCTACTAATCTTTCCATGATTCTGAAAACTATCTAACTACTTGGATAAGACAGATAGCAAAGGCTTTAGACCAAGTGAGATTTCTTTCCGGTAATCATTTTTCGGTGACCGTGAGCCATTTCTTGATGGTCAGCAATTATTTGATCTTATTGAAGATTGAAACACACAAAAAATAATGACTAAGATGCTCTCTAGCCAAAAAGCCTTATCAGCGTGAATAAAAGTGCCGTCTGCCCGACAAGCATACCCGCAACCCATTTTAGTTGACCATAAATCTTGGTATCTATTTGCTTAATTTCTTTTCTTAATTCCGCTTTGGTTTCTTGTAGCTCTTTTTGTAGCTCCGCTTTGGTCTGCTCTATTTTAATATCCAGATTTTTAATCTCTTTTTGTAATTCTGCTTTGGTCTGTTCTACTTTAATATCCAGATTTTTGATCTCTTTTTGTAATTCTGCTTTGGTTTCCTGTAGCTCTTTTTGCAGCTCCGTTTTGGTCTGTTCTACTTTAATATCCAGATTTTTGATCTCTTTTTGTAATTCTGCTTTGGTTTCCCGTAGCTCTTTTTGTAATTCCGCTTTGGTTTCCTGTAGCTCTTTTTGTAGCTCTGTTTTGGTGTGCTCTATTTTAATATCCAGATTTTTGCTCTCTTTTTGTAATTCTGCTTTGGTTTCCTGTAGCTCTTTTTGTAGCTCCGTTTTGGTTTCCTGTAACTTTTTTAGTAAGTCTGCTTTGGTTTCCTCAAGGTTTACCTTGAAGGCATATTCCAGCGTTTTTAGGCCTTGCTTAGAGGAAA
Source organism: Bacteroidota bacterium (assembly GCA_038746525.1). GTDB lineage: Bacteria > Bacteroidota > Bacteroidia > Cytophagales > Cyclobacteriaceae > Ekhidna. The sequence goes on along the minus strand of JBCDKO010000183.1, from coordinate 8,871 downwards.
GGTCTGAAGAAGCGTATTCCTGTAATATCTCAGAAAGTTCTTCCGCTACCTTTTGAGAAAGTCCTTGCTTTTGAAGTCGCTTTGCCACTTTAAGTGTGTCCATGATATAAAAATACACTATTTCCTGTTCTTCCTGAGGTGCCTAAGGAACAACAAATGTTTAGGGTTAATCAAGTGCTTGATATAAAGCCACCAGGCTTAAACTTAACCAGTGTGAGTTCTGTGTATTTTTATCAAATGAATCCCAAAAGTGGAGCTTGACCAACCTATTAAATTCATATCGTATTTGGTGCCTACTTTGTAAAAAATGGTGGAATGAAGTCAGTACTTGTGTATACCGAAATAATCTGCAAAAAAGAGTAGATAACCTCACAAGTCGAATCATAAGGCTAATCTTGAAAATGAAGTAAGCCGAGGCTTTCAAATACCTGCTTGGCTGAAGCAATAGAATCGTTCGTAAAGCACACCAATAAGTTGAATGATTTGGAAAATCGAGCGAAAACCTACCCCAAAGTATGTTGTTGGCAGCAGCAAAAAAATTAGTCATTAAATGCAATAGAAACTCAAAAACGTTTTTCGGAAAGCAGCATCTACAATCTGCACAGCGACTACCCTCTACTGTTCTTAGCGTCTCGCTAAGAACAGTGGATTTTGTAAAGATTTCGTATTAACACCAATGCACATGTTATAAAAGCTTGCTGGCTGGAGATGAACGAATGCTCGTGAAAACGATCATAGGATGAATAACTATTTGCCATGCTTGAAAGGTTATAATCCTTACTTAAAAAAGTTTTTTTATTGAAAAATACTCTTCGTCAGATATTGAGATAAATTAATTTCTATTAAACTTCAAAATATTTAAAATTGAATTAAACATGGACTACTTCAAAAGGCTCTCACTAATTTTTGCTCTCTTCATAGCATATTTATCAGGACACTCACAGGATCTGGATAAACGAATAATGGTTCTTTCAGGAGGAGGTGCACGAGGTGCATGGGGAGGATCATTGGCCATGAAATTATGTAGAAGTTATGATTATGATGTTTCTATTGGCACAAGTACCGGAAGCTTAATTGCGCCATTTATTTTAAGCGAAGACAGCTTAAGCCTTGAAAAAGCATATACTAATGTGACTCAAAAGCAAATTTTTAGTGTAAACCCCTTTAAAACAAGAGGAAAGAACAAGGGACAAATCAAATATTTTAAGTTGGGTCTTAGAATCGTGTTTGGAAATGAAACCGCAGGAAAATCCAAGAATCTTCGAAAACTCATTCGAAAAGAACTTGATACGGCTAAATACAAGTTGATGATAGCAAAAGGTGAATTCATCGCCACAGTGGTAGAGTTTGAAAGTGGTCGAGTTCATTATCAATCATCTAATGATTATATGGATAATCGAGAACAAATGCTTGATTGGATCTGGGCCTCAGCCAATCAACCTATATTCATGTCATTATACAAGACCGTTAATGCTCAGGGCGATAGACAATACTGGATTGATGGTGGCATACGTGAAAACGTTGCCGTTGTTAAAGCATTAGAAAAGGCAGTGGAGAAGATAGATAACTGGGAAGATCCAAATACTGGAAAGTTGGCTTCAGAAAATGGAAAGAAAGATATCATTGAAATTGATGTAATTGTGAATAACAGCGAAGATGCTGTTCTAACTCCTTTCAAAGCACGCATTTTGCCTTCTCTGTTTCGAACAATAGATATTTTCAGCTATGATACTCGATCAAACGATGTGACTATCCCCGGAGGAATTTTAAATGAACCGACCGTAAGATCTGAAATGAACAAGATGAGCCAACCAATAAGTAAAGTCGATGATGAACCTATTGACATTGTAAAAATGAATTTTTACTATATGAATCGTAAAGAGTTTGACGAAGGCGCCAATGGATTTGACAAATTCCCAACCTCTCTCTTGTTTGATCCGGAGCGAATGAAAGAAATGTGGAGATTGGGGAAATTAGAAAAAAGTGTAATTAAACATGATCCATTGGAAATTTCTATCGATTTGGCCAGAGCAATTATCGACGCTCAATCGGAGCTTAGCGAGAAGTTGGGAACTTATTAGATTAGATCCATGAGACTTTCAGTAGAGAATAATCAGTTAGAGTTACTATTTAACACTGCTATATTATTTTATTAAAGTAGGCCTTTAATAAAAAATATGGAAAATGGAGTTTAGCATACATACAAGCACATTTGGATTTAGAAATCAGTTTATTCGTAGTGTTTGCTTTATCTGAATGATCCATTTTCTCCGTTTGCAGCTTGTCAGAGCTATTTATTAAAGAATCCTTTGCAAAACTGGATTTTTGGTTCAAATCGAGGCTTTCGGAATTTCAAAAACGTAGTTTACCGATAGTAAATGAGGCTTTTGAAATTTTGAGTAACGAAGAGTTGGGCCAAAAGGCGGGTTTTTCAAAGGATTCTAAAAGCCTACTTCAATTATTTTACCTAAGCTTACTAAAGTGAAACGTCAGAACTCCTCACTCGACCCCTTAAATTCTTTAAAAATAGGTGTGTCTCGTAAATATATTTGTCGTAATCCGGTATCATTTTAAGGTTCAAAAACATCTTTTATAGTTTAAAAAGGGAAATTTGCCTCAGTCATTATGGTGTTTTCGCAACATTGATTTTTACGTCGGGTCAGGATTTCTGACGTAAGAAACTTAACCCAAAGCTTCTTTCAGAAATACACCTTGTTATTTATTAAGACGCGCAATAAAGGGATAAATTCTAATTTCTCTATTTCTCTAAAAGAGAGCTAAGTCATTTTTGAATACCTTTCATAACCAAACGGTTAATCTTTAAACTAATAGCCATGGTTTGCCACTGAAAAGCAGGTTGGACATCAATCAGAGCGTTGTATCGACAAACCGACTTTTCTATGTATACTAGATTATTTTCAATTGCACACGTGAACTTACCTTAAACTTATTCATGCTTGGTTTGGGTATGCATTCGCCCTTTGAACCTTTATGCTGATCTCATGCTAGATCGTCTAACCCTACTTTACTGAAAAATGATTGATTTAAAAACTCTAAATAAAAAGCGATTTTGATGGGGTTAACCAAAAAAAATGTTAACTTAAATTTTCATAATTATTCAACCTATGCGTTTATTATTAATTTATTCATTTTCATTACTATCTCTTTTTTTCTGCAGCGTTATCCTCGCACAAACGCTAACTGAAGAGCAACTAGCACAGTTAGAGTTTCGCCATGTAGGGCCTGTTGGAAATAGAGTTATTTCCGTCACCGGGGTACCCGATGATCGGATGACTTATTATGTTGGAGCTGCTTCTGGAGGCATTTGGAAAACATCAGATGGCGGCTTACAGTGGCAACCTGTATTTGACAAGACGGGAGTACACTCTATCGGTGCATTGGCTTTGGCTCCAAGCGAACCTGAAATTGTGTATGCAGGTACTGGTGAATCATTCATCAGATCTAATGTTTCCATTGGCAATGGTGTGTGGCGTTCAACAGATGGTGGAACCAATTGGAAACATCTGGGACTCGAAAAGACCGGGCGTATCAGTCGCATTGTGGTACACCCTACGGATCCTGAAATTGCCTATGTCGCAGCTTTAGGCCACGGTTACACCCCTCAAAAAGAACGAGGTATTTACAAGACAACTGATGGTGGAAAAACATGGAATCAGGTACTTCATATAGATGACAATACCGGAGCTTCCGACTTGGTGATGGACCCATTTAATCCACGTATTTTATTTGCTGGCATGTGGTCGTTAGAACTTCGCCCGTGGACAAGAAAAAGCGGAGGTCCTGGTGGTGGCATTTATCGTTCCTTAGATGGAGGAGATACCTGGAAAAAATTAGAAAAAGATGGCCTACCAGAAGGGGAAGTAGGTAAAATTGCATTAACCATGACTGCTGCTCAGCAAGGTCGACTTTACGCGCTCATAGAGACTGGTGACGGCATTCCTTTAGATGGAAAACCTACGAATACAGGCGAATTATGGCGATCTGAAAATCGTGGTGAAACCTTTAAATTGATCAACTCTGATCGTGACCTTACCGGACGCGGCGCATATTATACACGATGCAAAGCCTCCCCTGACAACCCTAACGAGATTTACTTTTTCTCTGCCAGTTATGCAACAAGCATCGATGGTGGAAAAACAACCACCATTGCTGCGAGAGGCACAGCCCCCAACTGGGATCATCATGAAATGTGGGTAGATCCTACCAACGGGGACCGGCAAATTGTTGTGGGAGACGGAGGATTGTCTATTAGTCAAAACCGAGGAAAATCCTGGCATCGGGTACAGCTTCCTATAGCACAACTATACCATGTGACCACTGATACAGAAGTACCATATAATTTGTTAACAAACAGACAAGATGGCCCGTCTATGAAAGGCCCTAGCAGAAGCCGAATGCGAGGCTTCTTCGGAGGCTTTATTCCATCTGGCCTTTGGCACGATGTAGGCGGAGGTGAAAGTGGATTTGCCACGGCAGATCCATCAGATCCAAATATCGTATGGTCTAGCGCGTCAGGATTTGGTGCACTTGGTGGAGTGGTAGTAAGATATAATGAGGAAACAGGTCAATTCAGACAAGTGGAAGTATGGCCCGAACTGACCGCAGGAGCTCCGGCTGCTGATGTGAAGTATCGATTTCAATGGACCTTTCCCCTGCTTATTTCGCCGCACGACAACAATACCGTGTATGTTACCAGCCAATATGTGCACCGCACGACTAATGGGGGTCAATCCTGGGAAATAATCAGTCCGGATCTTAGTCTGAATGATGCGTCAAAACAACAATTTTCAGGAGGATTGACCGGAGATAATATCGGAGTAGAGTATGCTAATGTTATCTATGCTTTTGAAGAATCGCCTTTGAAGAAGGGATTATTATGGGCAGGTACTAATGATGGGCTAGTACATGTAAGTCAGGATAATGGCGTAAGCTGGAGTAATGTAACTTCAAAAATTCCGGAAATACCGACCTATGGAGCTGTTCGTAACATTGAAGCTTCGAAACATTCGGAAGGAACCGCTTATCTCACCGTTGATGCACATGAAATGGGTGACTTCAAACCTTATGTGTATATGACTTCCGATTATGGAAAATCGTGGGAAAAAATTACTGAAGGCATAGAGGATAGCCCTTTGAGCTATTGCCGTATGATTAAAGAGGATCCTATAAATGAGAGCCTATTATATTTAGGCACAGAGAATGCTTTGTATTTTTCCCCGGATAAGGGCAGTAGCTGGCAATCACTGATGACAAACCTCCCTCCGAGTCCTATGTATTGGATGGATATTCCGGAACACTTTAATGACCTGGTGGTAGGCACGTACGGACGAGGAATTTGGATCCTGGACGATCTAACACCTTTGCAACAGATCACTAGTGAAGTTACTGAAGCATCCTTACACTTATTTGATCCAAAGGATGCCTATAGACTCCACCCTGTATCCAGGATCATGCAGTTTTTCAAAGAGCCTTCTTTTGGTGATGACCCACCGGCAGGCACTTCTCTTCATTATTGGCAGTCAGAAGAAATGGAAGATAGTGTATCCTTGATGGTAGCAAATGAAGCAGGTGAAACAGTACGGACTATTAAACATAAAGGCAAACCAGGCATTAACCGGGTATGGTGGGATTTTAACGAAGACCCAACTACAGAGGTAGTGATGAGAACAAAGCCTCGTTATGCTTCCTGGTATGAACTAGATGATAATCGAACACGCAAATCATTAGTTGATCCGATGTCATTGATGGCCAATCCCGGCACCTATACCGTCACACTCAATGCCGGAGATGTCAACCAGAGTCAAAGTTTTACTTTAATAAAGGACCCCAACTCGGAAGGAAATTTAAGTGATATTAAAGAACAGAAGTTGGTTTTGGACAAAATCCGATCAGATTTTGAAGAAATAGCTCTTACCGTAAACGAAGCTGAGAAATTGCGAAGGCAACTACGAGATATGATGCCGATGGTCTCCGGCGATGTGCTGGAAAAAGTAAAATTACTGGATAGCGTAGCAACAGAAGTAGAAAATCAGATGATTCAATTGAAGCATTCAGGTAAAGGACAGGATGCGATCCGGTTACCCGGTAAATTAATGGAAAAACTAAGTTACTTAGCTTCTACCATCGCAATAGCCGACTTTAAGCCTGCAGATCAGTACGTGGAAGTGTATGATAAGCTGCATGCTGAATGGCAGGAAGCGAAAAAAGCCTGGGATCAAGTTAAAAGTCAGGAAGTGATTTCTATGCAAACGACCATGAAAGAAAATAAAATTGATCCTCTAATTATAGGAGGAGATTAAACGCTACTAGGTCGTTACTTTTTCTTTAAATCAACTATAATAAAACCGTCTTTTTAACTCATTTCGAAATGAATTGAAAAAGCGGTTTTATTTTATATAACCTGTCCTAACCCACATTATTCACCACAAATAGTGTGGCGGATTGCAACTTCTCAACAGTCGGAGGTTAATTTACGGGAGAGCAACTCAGGCAGATAGCCAATATTATTACTTCCCGTCAGTCGGTCATAGAGAAAATCCCAAAAGGAGACATCCAACTTTCTACACGTTTTTTTCAGGGAAGCAAAGGTGTCCTTGGCCTTTCTTCCATAGGGGCTTCTGGTAGATCCACTGATTTTTCTTTTTTTCACCTACTCTCTGATATCCCTTTCACTCTGGTTATTGTGTAGGGGAGTGGCTGGATATTGAAGGCAGATAAGCAGTTCTTCTTTGTACGTTTTGAGTTTGTCCAGTCCTTTTTTCAGGGCGATCCATTCGGTTTGCCAGTTGCAGAGGTGATCAAAATCGGCTTCGATGCGCTTTCGGGTGTGGGATGAGGGTGTTTTGAATAGGATTTGAGTGGTTGATAAAGTTTCCAGAAAGCCGTGAGTAGCTGATCGAGTGCTTGCCGCTGGGAGGGGGTATAGGTGTGGATCTTTTGCAGGTTTCTTTCTACATGTATCCAACATAAAGCATGGGTAAGGATATTGAACTGCCCCGCATCATCACCTAAGAAGACCATCTCCTCCATTCCCTTTTCCATAAGCGCACCTGAGAGTGCGGCCTCGGTGATGGTTTTAACGGCATAGGGTTGGTTAATCCCTGCTGTTTACTAAGTGCCTATTTCAATAAAATCATTTCACAATTGACTTTTTAAATTGAATCTGTTAAAGCTGACAAAGTGAATAAGATAATTCAAATGCTATACATTACTCCATAAAGTATGTAATATGAAAAATGCGTATAATACGTATATACGCCATATTATTAAATCATAATTTTCCGCTTTTAATAATTAAAATTGAGAAAAAATGAGAAAAATTGAAATGAAAAAATCTGTTTTATTAATGTTATTGGCAGTATCAATTATTAGTAGGATGTGATAAAGAAGAGACACTTCAAATCTCTAATGCTGATATCACGATGAATGCTATATCTGATTTGGAATCTGTACCTGAAGGTCTACAAAATTTTTTAAATTCACCTAATGGTCGAACTTTAGGCAATAATATTGAAGACATGAAGGAGGTCAAATTTCTTGATGATCAAAATAATGAAATGTCTATCATAGGAATTCAATTAAAGAACCCGAATGAAAATATGAACCTTACCCTTTATTATGATGAATCAATAAATGGAATGTCATATCTAATAGAAGAAATTGAATTAGAAAATGGTAACTTTCAGATAAACTATCTTAGTCCTGACGGTAATTATCTTTTTATGCAACTTGAGGGAGAGAAAGAAATGATGGAGATTACTTTTATGATTGATGAAAATAATACTCCTATTTCCTTAAATGATTCAGATGGAGGTCGTGTGCAAGGATGTGGATGGTCTCAGTGGGTAGCAACTTTGTTGGATGTATTGAAAGGCTAGCTAGTGACAATACTTTTAGGGTTGTTGCAGTGGCAGGTGCAATTGGAGGTTATGGTGCATTTATAGCTGTAGGAGCAGTTGTAGGTTGTGGTGTTGGAGAAGCGATCCCTTGTGTTTGGAATTGGAACACTAGTTATAATAATTGTACTGACATTGTACTTTGTAGTAGAAGTATCGCAAAAGATAGACTAACTAACTCTGGATCTATCACATTCAACTTAGTCACCCACTTACCATATTAATTTACTACGACCATGTCTAGGAAAACCTATATAATGTTAATTTATCTTGCAGTTGTAATTGCACTTTTCTTGATAGCCTTTGATACAACAACATGGCTTTTATGGATTCATGTCCTATTAATAATAACGATAGTAGGCATTAGAAACAGGACAATTGGCTATCCATTCATTCTATGGAAATTTAAGGATATTAGGGAAACGTTTTTTAAAAGATTTTCTGAACCTTGAATGAATTAAGCTCATAACAATCATGTGCGTGACTTCTTGGAGAAACGTTGGCATAAAAGCAGTGTCAGGAGCCTTCTCTGGTGCAACGGCATGTGGATTTACGAGGTTTTTAGGTCCTGTTGGTTGGAAAGCATGGGGAGTTTGTATTGTTGGAGGAGCCGCTGCTGGTGCGGTGGCAGATATAGTAGAACAGTGTCTGGCTCTTACTACAACGACTTTTAACACATGCCAAAATAGTTATAGTTATGGTGCAGACTTGTTTTCATGTGGTGGATTTTTAAAATATAAGCTTCAACAATATGGAGTAAACCCATATGTGTTACTTGATATACCAGGGATAAGTTTCCCATGAAAACTATTTATTGAAGTAGGCACTTAGTAAATGGTCAAGTTTTTGCAGTAGACCGGGCTATGAGCCACCATTCTATCCATCAGACGGTCAAATATTTTACCCTTCATCAGATGGCGGTTAAATCGGTAACAATACTCGTCTAGATAGGCTT
>JBCDKO010000182.1:0-9970 GCA_038746525.1 Bacteroidota bacterium | reverse complement strand
CTGAAAAAGCTCGATTTCCAGATTTTTCAACTAGTCACAGGTACATCAGCTACGTCGTTCGCTGCGGATCGAAGTATAAGCATACATCTTCACCTTGCTGCCTAGTATCTGATACACCTGTGACTTTCTCAGCAAGCCCTATTTAATCTAAGTCTGCTAATGGATACTTTGAGTATGCTCAATTCTATTCTGCTGATGCATAGTTTATATTCACTTGTGCGTACTGAGTGATTTCCAAGATTATCGCTTACTGCGCAATACATTAAAACAAAAAACCGTCGCTCTAGGGTAGAGCATTAGCACGTGCATTTTGTTTAAGTGGATTTTCAATGAGATGAGCTAAATAGTATCAATCTGTAAAAAAGGGAAACATCTCTTCATAGATATTATTTGCCAGGAAGCCTTCTCAGAAATAACTACTACAACACATGAATAGTGATGCTAATCACTAATTTTTATAGCCTGATTTTGGTTTGGATTCTAAAATAAATTAGGGTTATAAGCTCATGGCTCATGACCCTAATTTAAAATATTAAGACGCTTACCTTGCTCTATGAGTAGCTAAGTAATGAGATACGGGTTGCGTTTCTCGTTGACTTTCCTCATTCCAAACCTGACTAGTAGCGATTGAAATGATCAAGGCACCTACTATGCCTATTAGTGCGCCAACACTAAATCCCATTTCGATCGAAGACCAGCTTGATTGTAAGGTGAGGCCTACAACATTTAAATACGCGCCTAGTTTAGCTCCAAAAGCTCCACATACGACCATTCCAATAAGTATCATTCTAAATAGTTTCATGTTATTTATTATAATTAAGGATTCATTAATATTATTGAGTAATAAAAAGGGATACCGATCATTACATTAATTGGGAAAGTAATTCCTAAAGCCATTGGGAGAAACAATCCTGGGTTTGCTTCCGGAACAGCTTGTTTCATAGCTGCAGGAACAGCTATATAGGATGCACTCGCACCTAGTATTGCAAAAAGCAATTGGTTACCGTGCACATCGGTTATTTGCATACTTATAAAAAGTGATAATAAGCCATTAATAAAAGGCATCAAACTTGAAAATAAAAAAGGATATAATCCCTTTTTGAGAATGATAGATAGTTGCTTTCCACTTGTGATGCCCATATCTAAAAGGAACACTGCCAAAAATCCCTTGAATATATCCGTTGTGAAAGGCCTAATTCCCTCTGCTTGTTCCGCCGATGCAAGATATCCAATCAATAAACTTCCCAGTATCAAAAACACACTTCCATTTGTAACAGAATGCCATAAAATATTAGACAATCCTGTTTTTTTATTTTCCCGACTTCTTTTAAAATAATTGATCAACAACACTCCTACGATGATTGCCGGTGCTTCCATAAGCGCCATTACCGCAATCATATGACCATTAAACGAAATGGCCTCAAAATCAAGAAAAGAGGTCGCAGTTACAAAGGTTACCGCACTCACTGAACCGTAAGAAGCAGCAATGGCGCCCGCATTTTCAACAGACAATTTTCTTTTCAGAATAAAAAACGAAGCAATAGGAATAAGGATAGCCAGAAACAAACCCAAACCTAAACTGGAAATAATCTCAACACCAATCTTACTATGAGAAAGCTCTTGTCCACCTTTAAATCCTATGGATAACAAAAGATAGATTGAAATGAATTTGGAACTATTTTCAGGGATCTCCAGATCACTTTTGAAATGAACAGCTATAATCCCAAGCACAAAAAATAAGAGTGCTGGATTGGTGATATTTTCTATCAAGGCTTGAAAATCCATTAGGATCGATCAGAAATTTTCACATTTAACATAACAACGTCACTGATTTTTTACCCGGTTCTTCAGAGTTTGAAATGAAATTCTGAAGTGTCTTTTGGAATAGATTTTCAACAAAGTATTCGGTATTCATTGTGTTCAAGTTCTTTAGTTTATACTTGGCCGGATGCACCTTCACTTTCAATCATTATTAGAACTCTTACATAAGTGCAAGAGCATTTTTCTTTTTTCGTGCCCTGATATAATCAGACATCACACTGTTTTTATCTTTTTAATTTCGGTATATACGTTTGGTCCATTCAAGGTTAAATCGGCACCATTTCGTTGAGTTTCCTTATTAAGTTTTTTCTTCTTAACGTGTATTTTAATTAATGATACCATGCTTAACTTTTTTACAAAAGTAATAGCAACTATTTATTAATTTTTATTTAACTTTATTATGAAAAACATTAACTATATATAATGCATTACACACTTCATCAATTGAAAATATTTCTTAAAGTATCAGACTATCAAAGTATTACTAAAGCAGCGGAAGATCTGCATCTAACCCAGCCAGCTATCTCCATCCAATTAAAAAAGCTACAGGATCAATTCGAGTTGCCATTAACCGAGGTAATAGGAAGGCAGCTTTATATTACAGATTTTGGAAAGGAGATTGCGATTAGAAGCAAAAGAATCTTAGATGAAGCAGATGGTATTAAATACACCATTGACCAATACAAAGGTTTTGTATCTGGTAAAATCAAGATATCTGTTGTATCCACAGGAAAATATGTAATTCCCTACTTTTTGAAATCATTTATAGATAAATACCCCGGGGTGGATATTTCTGTTGATGTATCCAATAAAAATAGAGTGATTGAAGGTTTGATTCATAATGAAAGTGACTTTTCTCTGGTTTCTGTTTTACCTGAAGATCTCAAGGTAGAAGCACTTTCTTTAATGGAAAATCACTTATATCTAGTTGGTAGCACCATTCATAAAGGAAAAGTAAACAAACCTAAAGACCTCGAAAAAGTTACTTTACTATTCAGGGAAAAAGGATCGGCTACCAGGAAAGCTATGGAAAGATTCCTGGAAGACCATCAAGTTAGAATTGGAAAATCCATGGAATTAGTTTCCAATGAAGCGGTGAAGCAGGCTATAAATGCAGGAATAGGTTTCTCTATTGTTCCATTAATAGGTTTAAGAACTGCGCTTAAAAATGAAAACATAGTGATCTATCCTTTAAAAGGACTCCCAATTATAACCCGATGGAATCTTATCTTCTCTAAGGGAAAAAATCTAACCCCTGCTCAACAGGAGTTAGTAAAATTCATAGAAGAAAATAAAGCTTCTATAGTCGCAAAAAACTTCGATTGGGTAGCACCTCATAAGAAACATTAATATAATAGAATCCTTTGCAAAACTGGATTTTTGGCCCAACTCTTCGTTACTCAAAATTTCAAAAGCCTCATTTACGATCGGTAAACTACGTTTTTGAAATTCCGAAAGCTTCGATTTGAACCAAAAATCCAATTTTGCAAAGGATTCTATTATAGAACTGTCTTTACTTTCAACATATTCGTGTGACCTTCCCAGTGTTCAGGCATTGAGGCCATATTTATGAAAATATCTCCCTTATCAAGCTGACCTGCCTGTTGTAGTTTTTTTTCAATTTCTTCTAAAGTCAAATCTATATTTTCCTTTTCGTGATAAAGAAAAGTTTTAACACCCCAGACAAGGCACATTTGCTTTAGGAGCTTTTCATTATTGGTAAATAGATAAATTTCTGACTTAGAGCGATGCATGGCCGTTCTAAAGCCTGAGTATCCTGACTTTGACATACAAACAAGTGCTCTAGCAGAGGTATTTTCTGCTAACCTGCATGCACTACGGATAAGTAAATCATTTATTCTGGTGCTAGACTCAAAATATTTGTCGTAATACCTATAATAGATAGTTTCATCATCCTGCTCTATTGTTTTAATGGTTTCTGACATTTTCTGCACTGCCAGCACAGGAAATTTACCGGCTGCAGATTCTGCGGATAGCATCAAGGCATCGGCCCCGTCCATTACTGCATTTGCTACGTCATTGGTTTCGGCTCTTGTAGGACGAGGATTTTCAATCATACTCTCCATCATCTGAGTAGCAATAATTACTGGTTTGGCCATCCTATTACATTTTTCCACTATCTTTTTCTGCCAGAGAGGTACTTTATGCATAGGGATCTCAACCCCTAAATCTCCTCTCGCCACCATAATGGCATCCGTTTCGTCAATGATTTCATCAATATTTCGAAGTGCTTCTGGCTTCTCTATCTTAGCTACTACTCTCGCTGAACTTCCTGCTTCGGCTATTATTTTCTTTAACTCTCGGATGTCGTCCGCTTTTCTCACAAATGATAAAGCAATCCAGTCTATGTTTTGGGACAATCCAAATTTTATATCCTTAAGGTCTTTTTCGGTCAGGGAAGGGGTAGACACATGTGTATCCGGAAGATTAATCCCTTTTCGGGATTTTAGCAAGCCTCCATGTACCACTTCTGCAGTAATCGCATTTCCATTCACAGCTATAGTTTTCAATTCAATATTTCCATCATCTATGAGGATAGTATCGCCCACAACAACGTCATTTACAATCTCTTTATATATTGTGCTTACTCTTTTGTTATTGCCTTCTACCTCTTCAGTGGTTATGATCAACTTTTGACCTTCTTCTATTTCAACACCTCCGTCTTTCATCAGACCAACTCGTATTTTTGGCCCTTGTAAATCTTGAAGCATAGCGACATGATAATCTTTTTCTTCGATTATTTCCCTTATCGTATTCATTCTCTCCAAATGGTCCTCCTGAGAACCATGTGAAAAATTGAGCCTCAGCACGTTGGCCCCTGCTTCAATGAGTTTAGTAATTACTTCCTTTTCCGTACTTGATGGTCCTAAAGTAGCTACTATTTTCGTTCTTTTCGTTGTTGAGATCATATGGTTGATGATTTAGTAAAGAAGGTTTTCTTTTGATTTCAAGACATCAAAGTTAAGTCGCATCACATACTCTACAATAGGGATCTGCTTGATAATCACGTGAACATCCTCAAAAGACATCTCCTCAGAATTATCGCTGAACTTTATTAGATAATCAATTTGGTTAAGTTCGGGGATTACGTAGTTATGTCGAAAGTTCGTAGAACATTCAAGTTTGTTGTGAAGCAATTCCATTTTTATATGTTCGGTCTGATGAAGGTAATTAGAAATTAAAATGAAAGAACGATCTGAAAATTCAATCTTGATATCATCCTGTTTCACTAAATTGAACCCAAATACCTGATTTAAATACCATGCCAGCTTGTATTCTTTCTTATTACAAACCAGTCCGAAAAGTTCAAAGTTTACCTTGAAATAGTTATCCAATTGGTACTTCTTCATTCAATTCTAATATTAAAATTCATAATTACCGATTTTATTAGCAGGGATTGATAGTTATTTGTTTTTAGTCGCTAAATCTATTTCTTTGCATTTCATTTTAAACCAAACATTCATTACAAAAATGTCTGATATAGCGCAAAAAGTAACGTTAATTATTGTTGATAAACTAGGTGTGGAAGAATCTGAAGTCACCCCAGAAGCTAGCTTTACTAACGATTTAGGTGCTGACTCACTTGATACTGTAGAGTTAATTATGGAGTTTGAAAAAGAATTCAACATTTCCATCCCAGATGACCAAGCTGAAAACATTGCTACTGTAGGCCATGCCATCACATATCTTGAGAAAAACGTTAAGTAACAACAACTTAACTAGCAATATTTATGGAATTAAAGCGAGCCGTTGTAACCGGAATAGGCGCCATTACACCTTTAGGTAATACCATAGAAGATTACTGGGATTCATTGAGCAAAGGTGTAAGTGGTGCGGCTCCTATCACTCATTTTAACACCGAAAAATTTAAAACAAAGTTTGCTTGCGAGGTTAAAGGTTTCGATCCCGAGGAATTTATGGATCGAAAAGAAGCTCGTAAGATGGATCCTAATACTCAATACGGAATGGTAGCTGGTGAGCAAGCCATTGTTGATTCCGGGTTAGATTTAGATACTATAGACAAATCAAGGGTTGGTGTTATTTGGGGATCAGGTATCGGCGGATTCAGTACTTTCCAGGAAGAGGTAATGAACTTTGCCAAAGGAGATGGATCGCCACGTTTTAATCCATTTTTTGTTCCTAAAATGATAGCAGATATCACACCTGGATTGCTTTCTATTAAACATGGATTCATGGGACCCAATTTTGCAACCCTATCAGCATGTGCTTCTTCCAATAACGCCTTAACCGACTCGTTTTTTTACATTCGATTAGGGAAAGCAACTGCGGTTCTTACTGGAGGATCAGAAGCGGGTATTATTGAATCTGGAATAGCTGGTTTCAACGCCATGAAGGCCTTATCCGAAAGAAACGATTCTCCAGAAACTGCTTCAAGACCTTACGATAAAGACCGCGACGGTTTTGTGTTGGGCGAAGGTTCTGGAGCTATTATATTAGAGGAGCTAGAGCATGCAAAAGCTAGAGGTGCTAAAATATATGCAGAAGTTCTTGGCAGTGGCATGTCTGCAGATGCCTACCATATTACTCAACCACATCCTAAAGGAACCGGAATAGAGTTAGTAATGAAAAACGCGTTAGAAGACGCAGGTCTTATTCCCGAAAAAATTGATTATCTAAACACGCATGGCACCTCTACACAATTGGGAGATGCTGGGGAAGTCAAAGCCATACAACGTGTTTTTGGAGATCATGCGATAAATATGAATATTAGCTCTACAAAATCTATGACTGGTCATTTGTTAGGAGCCGCCGGAGCTATAGAATTTATTGCTTGTTTGCTTGCTTTGGAAAAGGGTATTGTTCCACCCACAATTAATCATTTTACTGATGACCCTAAAGTGGATCCGAATCTGAATCTGACATTCAATGAGGCTCAGGAACGTGAAGTTAGTATTGCCATGAGCAACACCTTCGGGTTTGGAGGCCACAACACCTCAATTATTATGGGCAAATATTACGAATAAGTGTCCTTGTTTCCGAAAAAATTATCGGGCTCGCTTTTATCTCCATTCAAATCCGAAAAAAAACTACGTCAATCCTTTAAACTAATTACAGGTTTAGCACCTGTAAATTTGGCACTTTACAAGCAAGCCATGAGGCATAGTAGTGTTGCTAATATGACAGACCAGGGAATCAAAGATTCTTACGAACGTCTGGAATATTTAGGTGATGCCATCATAGGAATGATGGTTGCAGAGCATCTTTTTGCTCAATACCCGTTTGAAGAAGAAGGTTTTCTAACTGTAATTAGAGCCAAGATAGTCAACAGAGAATCACTTAGCAGATTGGCTCAAAAAATTGGCTTGCGGGAATTAGTACAATACAATCAAGGACAGAGAAGGCACCGATCCGTCTATGGTGATTGTATGGAAGCCTTAATAGGTGCCGTTTATTTGGACCATGGCTTTCACTCCTGTAGAAAATTTGTGGTCAAACGATTAATCCAACCACATTACGATCTCGATGAGTTGATTTCTACTATCACTAACTATAAAAGTAAGCTCCTTGAGTGGTCACAAAAAGAAAACAAAGAGCTTCGTTTTGAGATTATAGATGAAGATGATAAAAAGTTTACTGCTCAAGTCTTTTTGAATGATGAGCCTATGGCAATAGGATTTGGATTCAGTAAAAAAAAGGCTGAGCAAGATGCTGCAGGCAAAACGTACATACAGCTTAATTTGGATACATGAAAAAACTAAAGCTTGCAGGTGCATGTCTCAATCAAACACCGATTGATTGGGAAAACAACCTGAAAAACATCTCCGATGCTATCTCGGATGCGAAAGAGCAAGGGGTTGACGTTTTATGCTTACCAGAGTTGTGTATTACAGGGTATGGATGTGAAGACCTTTTTTTAAGTGAGTGGCTACCAGAATCTGCTCTAGAAAAGCTTTTTTCCGTTGTTCTTCTAACCAAAGACTTGGCGGTAACAGTAGGACTACCTATCCGCTTCCAAGGAAAGGTGTATAATACTACTTGCTTCATTTCAGATCAGGAAATCAAAGGATTTTATGTTAAGCAAAAGCTTGCTAATGATGGGGTACATTATGAACCGAGATGGTTTACTCCTTGGGAATCAAATCGCGTTGATTTTATTAGTATTCATGGACAAGATTATCCTTTTGGCCACATTACGGTAGCACATAAAAGGATTGTCATTGGGTTTGAAATATGTGAGGATGCCTGGCAGCCAGATCGTCCATGTAAGCATCTAAATAAAAAAGTGGACTTAGTGCTTAATCCTAGTGCTTCCCATTTTGCGTTTGGCAAAGCCGCTTTTCGTGAGCAATTAGTAATTAATAGCTCTAAACAATTCGACTGTGTCTATCTCTACGCCAATTTGCTGGGAAATGAAGCAGGTCGCATGATCTATGACGGTGATGTTTTGATCGCGCAAAAAGGAAAACTGATCGGGCGAAATCATCGCCTGTGGTTTCGTGATGTTAAAATACTAACCGTAGAGGCTGATTTTGAGCATAATATGAGCGCAACTAACATAAAACCCAATTACAATGACAGAAACGAAGAGTTTGCCCACGCAGCGGGCCTTGCGCTTTTTGACTACTGCAGAAAAAGCAAAAGTAACGGCTTTGTGCTATCTTTGAGCGGGGGAGCTGATAGTAGCACCATCGCTATTTTAATTGCCTTTGCAATTCGCACCGGTTTGAAACAATTGGGAAAAGAGTTATTTGAAAAGAAGCTAGGATTTGAACTAAAGGGAACGAATGAAAAGGAGATTACCAACCAACTATTAACAACCGCTTATCAGGCTACCAAAAACTCATCAAAGACTACTTATCTCTCTGCCAAGCGCTTAGCTGCGAGCCTGGGTGCTACTTTTTACGAATGGACTATAGATGAGATAGTGAACAATTATTCGTGTACCATTGAACGAGCTATCCATCGCAAGTTAAACTGGCAGCAAGATGACATTACGCTACAAAACATACAGGCACGTGCCAGATCCCCCATTATCTGGATGCTGGCAAACCTGGAAAATAAACTACTTACGGCCACTAGTAACCGAAGTGAGGGTGATGTAGGCTATGCTACAATGGATGGTGATACCAGCGGAAGCATCTCTCCTATTGCGGGAGTGTCCAAACATTTTTTACTTCACTGGCTCCAGTTTGCCGAAAAACGGCTAGGTTTTAAGGGACTAAAATCAGTTAATCTGCTTACGCCTATGGCCGAACTAAGGCCAACTGATCAACATCAGACAGACGAAGATGATCTTATGCCTTACGAAGTGATGGTGCGTATTGAGCAAACCGCTATTCTTGAAAGAAAGTCTCCTAAGCAAGTTTATCATTCTTTAATAGGACAGTATAATGCTAAATCATTAAAAGAGTGGATAAAAAAATTTTATCAATTATGGACACGTAATCAATGGAAAAGAGAGCGCTATGCGCCTAGCTTTCATTTCGATGATTTCAACATTGACCCTCGGTCTTGGTATCGATTTCCTATTTTAAATGGAGGATATTTGGAAGAACTGGAAAGTCTCTAAAAATCATGTGCTTCAAGCAATATCATAGAAATAGCATTTGAAAAGTATTTCGAAAAACTGCAGAAAAAGTCAATATGAATCTATTGAGTATTTCTTAGAAAACAGCTAATTTGTGCTATTTGATAAGCATTCGACGTTAGGGCACCTCTAAAAACTCAGTTCAAGAATTTGAGATAGCGTTTTTTTCTCAGACAAGACGTCAAAAACGAAATTTAGCAACCTTAAATAGGCTTCCCTTGAAATAAGCATTATTCAGATGGAATTGAGTTTTCCCTTATTCAAACAAGTGATTTGGGGATAACACAAATCACGACATTGCACTTAATTCCATGAGAAATCTAAAAATAATTCCATTTCTGGTTAATCTTCCTTCATGGAGAACTGTATAGACGGACTTCTCCTGTGCAAAGTAGGAGGGACTATTTTAAAGCCGCTTGGTCCTGTGGAAGAGGCTCAGCCTTTGGTTTACTAAGCCATACCGCATTTGCTGTCATGATACCAAAGAATACCCAAACATTTTCGGTTGATTGGCTCAATGCTTTGACCTTTCGTAAGCCATAGTGGTTCTTTTCATGGCCAAAGCTACCCTCCAGGCGT
>JBCDKO010000181.1:0-10162 GCA_038746525.1 Bacteroidota bacterium | reverse complement strand
GTACCTGTGACTAGTTGAAAAATCTCGAAATCGAGATTTTTCAGTGCACCGAAAATGGAAGCATCTGCTCGAAAACCTTACACCTATTGAAAAAGAAATTTACTAAACAGTATCTTTTGACCACATAAACGTGTTTTTTGAATTGAAAAAACGTTTCTCAGCAGGCCCTATTTAAGCCAAATGTCCCCAAAGGCAGTTCTTATCACTGGGTTGATTTGATTTATTGAATTAGGCTCTTAATAAATAGCTCTGGCAAGCTGTAAACAGGGAAAATGGATCATTAAGATAAAGCAAACACTACGAATCAGCAGATTTCTAAATCCGAATGTGATCATATGCATGCTAAATCCCATTTTTCATATTTACTAAGTGCCTACTTCAATTGATTTATTTCGTAGCAGATTTCTACAGTTAGTTGCCATACTTCTATTACCTTTTAAAAGTGTAGTCAAATTTTTTCTACTAGCTCATTCAGCCTCTTTACATAAAAATTTATTGTTTCAGTAGCTTTATTATTATCGAAGTATAATTTGTTATAGACTAAACGAAGTCCCATTATCTGCGGTATCGTTGGGGTTAATCCAATAGTTAATGTCATGGGATAATGGAATATATCACTCCCCATAATCAATTCACCCATTTCACCTTCATCACCTAATTCCATCGTTTCTCTTGTATTATGAAAATGAATAAAATTAAAGCAAAAAGAATATATCTCTGTCGTAGAAGTATCTTTCAATATCTTTGACATAGGATATCTGGCATAAACATCTATTTCGTTAAGTTTTGATTGCATATTTTCGAGGTCCAATAAAATGCTCTCTTCTATATTGTACTCATAAACAAAAGGAATAATATTCCAAAATAGCCCCAAGGAATGAAAGGGATCTGAAAGTCGTTCTGATCTTCCATTTGATACAACTCCAATAACAAATTCTTTTTGTAACGTCATATTTATCATCTCCAAATAAGTTCCTAGTAAAATAGCCTTAATAGAAATATTCTTACTTTTCGCAATTTGAATCAGTTTATGAGATAAATCTTTGTCAATAAACTCCTTTAAAGTTCCAAATTGCTTCTCTCCTTCTCCTATTTTATATTTTGTTTCCAATGGCTTATAGGCAATGTTTTTTAGCTGACTTTTCCAAAATTTAATGGCCTTTGGATCTTTTATAATTTCATTTTCTAATGCAATAAATTCTTTAAAACTGTTGATAGTTTTTTTCTTGTTAGCTCCTTGAAAAGGCTTAGACCATTTTTGAAGGCTCTTATACGTATTTTTCAGATCATTAAATAATTCAGTAATAGACCATCCATCGATAATGGCATGATGTACAGAAATAATCACTTCAACAACATTATTTGCAGTTTTTAAAACTATAAATCGGCACAGTGGTTTATTTTCGTCAAAAGGATCGAAGGGTTGAATTATATCATTATCTATAACATTTTCAATAAAATTGTATTGCTCTTTTCCAGATAGCATACTTATATCTTTACAAGTAATGTCAAACATCGGATGTTCCAATACAATTTGAACTATTGTTTCTGAAGAAGGGACCTGGAAAAAGACAGTCTTTAATACAGGATGTTTTTTGATGATTTCAGTAATAGATAGCTTTATTATTTCTTTAGAGTAGGTCAAGCCAAATTCATGAAATAAAATTCTTTGAAGCCTAACCACGTGATATTTTCCTTCACGTTGGGCGTCCTCACTATATTTTTTGATGAAAAATTTCTGAAGTTCAGATGCAGGATATGTGTCGGAAAAAGAGTAAGGTATTAAACTCAAGATATTAGATGGAAGTGTTAATTGATCCAATGGAGTCATTTCTTTAGTGATTTCTGAGTTATTCATTTGCATTTTCTCTATCAGTTGAGCTATACACTGGTAATGTAATAGGTCTTGCAGCGTGAAATCAAAACCTGAATTTTTTACTTGGTGTAATAACTGAATGGCTCTTAGCGAATCCCCTCCCAGTTCGAAGAATTTATCATGAATCCCCACCTGTTCTATTCCCAATACCTCTTGCCAGATAGTTACTAGATGTTGTTCGGTTTCTGTTCTCGGAGGTACATATTCTGAAGTATCTGAAATTTCCAGCTTTCTTTCTAATAATGCCTTACGATCAGTTTTGCCGTTAAAGGTTAAAGGGATCTCCACTATGAAGATGAAAAAAGCAGGAACCATGTATTCTGGTAGGCTTTTCGACAAGAAGCTTTTAAGCTTCTGGACCTCTAATTCTTTATCCTCTTTTTTTGGCACACAATAAGCCACCAGCTGCTTGCTTCCTGCATGTTCTTTCGCAGTGACTACGGCATTCTCAATAGTCTCATGACTGTTGAGCGCTGCTTCTATTTCTCCCAATTCAATGCGATAGCCTCGGATCTTGACCTGATGGTCCATCCTACCCAAAAACTCGATGTTTCCATCCGAGAGCCAGCGGGCCAGGTCCCCGGTTTTGTACAGCCTTCCCTCTCCAAAAGGATTCTTCACAAACTTCTCTGCCGTCAACTCGGGTCGATTCAAGTAACCCCTGGCTAAACCAGCTCCGGCGATACATAATTCACCAAAAACGCCAACCGGAACTAGCTGCATGTTTGCAGCTACAATGTAGATCTGAGTGTTTGCTATCGGGCAACCGATTGGAATGACTTGATCAACCACTTGGATGTGATAATGACTCACGTCTATACTTGCCTCTGTAGGCCCATATAGATTATGTAACTCAGCATCTAGTTTTTCATAATATCGCTTTACTAGCGAACTCGGGAGAGCTTCTCCGCTACAAATGACCCTTTTAATAGTGTTGAGCTCTGGTAAAAATTTATCATCCAAACAGTTTAGAAATGTTTGCAGCATTCCAGGTATGAAATGAAGGGTGGTTACTCCACAGTTGGCGATGCAGCCGATCAACTCCTTTGCATTGAAAACCACTTCCTGATTACACATCACCAGCCTGGCTCCATTCATTACCGGCATGAAAAGTTCCCAAACTGATACATCGAAAACATACGGTGTTTTCTGTAGTATGACGTCTTCTGAGGTGAAACTGTACTGTTTCCACATCCAATCCAGGCGATTGACCACGCCTTGGTGTGGAATCATCACCCCTTTGGGCACACCCGTAGATCCTGATGTATAGATCACGTAAGCTAAATCCGAGGATAAAGGCTTACTGACAGGATTATCATTCGGGTAGGTGGAGATGGTTTCCCAACTCGCAAGAGTAATGGAAGTAGCATCTCCAAACGCTAAACTTAGCCCTAAATCATCATCATGAATCACACATTTTGCTTTAGTATCTTCAAGGATATATTTGATTCGTGCTTCAGGATAGTCAATCGAAATGGGCACATAGGCAGCTCCAGATTTCAAAATACCCAATAAGGCGATCATCATTTTCTCGGATCGGTCCATTAGCAAACAGACAAAATCCCCTCTGCCAATGATGTATTCTTCTTGTAAATAATACGCTACCTGATTACTCAGCTTATTGAGTTCATCATAGGTTAATGCAACGTGCTCATATTGAAACGCGATCGCTTCAGGGTTGGACTGCACTTGCTCCTCAAAAAATTCGACCAACGTCTTATCCTTTGGATAATCTGCTTCAGTGTCATTGAAGTCATACAGAAGCCGATGTTTTTCCTTTTCAGAAAGCAGTTCTATATCCTGGATAATCATTGTTGGATCTGAAATGACCGTTGTTAAAATCTGCTCATAATATCCTAAGTGACGATGCACCGACTCCTCCAAAAAACGATCTTTTCGGTACTTTAACTTCATGATCAGACAATCCCTTACATCCATCACTTCTAAGGTGTAAGCACCCGTGATCTCCTGATCTATCCCTTCAAGCAAGGTGATACCATTTGCCGTCTCTTCTTCCAGTACCCTGTCAAAAATATTCTGGTACACAAAAGAGGCCGGGAAACAATCCTCTTCATCCCCCTGAATTAGCTTAAGCTCGGTCAATAACTTGGGATAAGGATAACCAAGGTGATCAATATCACTGGTAAATCCAGATTTTACCCGATCAACCAAAGCCGAAAGGGACTCTTCTGCCGATATCCGATCAAACGAAAGCAGCATGTTGATGTAAAACCCGATGCTGTCGGCGTATTGCGCTTTGGGACGGCCGGCCGTGGGAAGAGTCACCGTAAGGTTTTCCATCCCTGTTAATCGATATAAGAGCACCTTAAAAGCGGTTAAAAGCAGCACCGACAAGTTGACCCGTAGCGATTTAGCCGTCGTTTTTAAGCGCTGTAGGTCTTCCCCTGCCCAGGTCGATTGCACCACTCCGGTGATGCTTTCCCCTTCCTCCTCCCGAACATGATCATAAGGCAACGCCAAAGGTTCGATATTTCCTGATAGCTTGTTTTTCCAATAAGCCAAGTCCTCCATGGCGGCTTTATCTTTAAGATAATCCTGCTCCCAGAGAACAAAATCAAAGTAATGCCGATCTACCAGAAGTGGCGTAGGGTTCAAACCTTGTTGCAACTGTCGCAGTAACTTCGTCAGTTTTGATGAGAATATCGCAGCAGAGGTCCCATCAATGGCGATGTGGTGGATCAAAAAGAGAATGCCTGTTTTCTGCTCCCGTTGATCCGTACGAACATGCAAACGAAAAACTCCCTTCGACAACTCAAACGGAACCCCTTGCAACCTCTTGAATGCTTGAAGAAATGTCTCCCCCTTTTCCAAGTCCTGCACATTCCTTTCAAGGTAACCTGAGGTTGTTTGTATCTCTTGCCTTAATTCACCGGCAGCATCCGTGCCAAAAGTAGTCCTTAACACCGGATGGGCTTCCAATAGCCATTCAGCAATCTCATAGATCTTTTCCACATCCATTTCACCTTCCATTTCCATGGCGATGGGCACATTGTAGGTCACAGATAGAGGATCTGATACCTGAATAAAATACAATCCCTTCTGACCTTCAGACAAAGGATAAACCATCGGGAGTTCTTCCTCTGAAACTGCGGAAGTATCCTTCGTAAAAGCCTTTGATACCGCAATGGCCTGCTCAAACAAGTGAAACATCGACTCAAAATCATCCGCACTTAACACCTGTCCCAGCTTTACTTCTATCCCAAAGTATTCATTCACCCGACGGACAAATTCAATCACTTTGACCGAATCGAAATCATAGTCGATGGGAGAGGAGGTTAAATCCATTGTTTCAACGTCCATTTCAAAAGTTGCCGCTGCCAGGGAAAGGAGCTGCGCTCGCAGACTCTCTGTGGAGCCTTTCTGAGTTTCCTCCTTCATTTCCGATGCAGGGCTTGACTCAGATTCAGCAAGCGTGGGCACTTCTTCAAATAACCCCTTCCCATTGCTCGGGTATTCCTCCAAAATGACGTGCGCATTCACTCCTCCTACCGCATAGCTGTTCAGCGCTGCCCTGCGAGGATGAACACCATTTTCCCAGGCAACCGATGCCTTTGGCAAAATCAATGAATGATCCGAAGCCAGCTCTTTAGTCACTTCTCCCAAGCCTGCAATGCCAGGAATGGTTTGGTGCTCAAAGGCTTTCAACACTTTGATCAGCGAAGCCATGCCTGAGGCCAGCTCCGAATGACCCACCACCGGCTTCACACTGCCTACATACCATTTCTTATCCGGAGTTTTGGAGTGATGCCTATAGGCTCCACTGATCGCACTCAGCTCGATCGCATCCGCCATCGGGTTGGCGATGCCATGGGCTTCGATGTAATCAATCGTATCCACATCTACCCTTGACTTTTCAATGCTGTTTGCTATCGCTGTTTTTAGACCCTTAGCATTTGGAGCCTCTAACGAAAAGCCCTTGCCCCCATGATGCACCGCGCTCCCCTTGATTAAGCCTAAAATCGAATTTTTATCTTGTTGAGCAGCTTCCAGCAGCTTAATGATCACGATCCCTACTCCCTCACTACGAACAAAACCATTCCCATCATCGCAAAAACTTCGGGTATAGCCATCTTTACTCAATAAATTTCCATATAATACATTATTCTCGGACATCCGCATTTCTTCCGGTGAAATCACATTCACCCCTCCCACAATGGCCTGTTCACATTCACCCATACCGATACTCTGGATCGCTCTGTGAATGGCCACATGAACACTATTGCAATAAGTGTTGACTACTTCACTAGGTCCTTGAAGGTTCAGATAATGCGAAACCTTATTGGGAATGAGATAAGCCATGGTTTGATTTTCATTATCCTGCTCATTTCCATTAACAGAAACCTGTTGGGCCGCGATGAATACACCGGTCGACTTAGCGGATAAATCCTGCCGTGTCACATCGTACTGTTTCATCGCCTCGGACAAAACTTCAAAGAGAATCCGCTCTTGTTTGGATAAGGCGGCTACTCGGGAAGCATCCATCGCCAACAATGGCAACCCTTCTTCTTTAATAGTTCCATTGGATAATTGTCCATAATTGAATGCATTCCTTTGAGTAAGATCTTCCCGAATACCCCTCTCCGACAAATCCCAAAGCTGATCTTCTGTGTCTGCAGTGCTGAATCGACCGCCCATCCCAATGATCGCTACAGATTCTTGATTCAATCCATCAACAGGGAATTGTTTTGATGATAATGTCGTAAATCTTGTTCTGCCTGTTGGGTTAACCCTTGGTAAAGAAGCCTTTAAAGGTGAAGAAATCCCTGAGTCCTCTCCCTTTTGTATCCCGGTAATCTTCATCAAATCTGATGGATATTCTCCGATAAGATAATCAACTAATTCAGCCAAATTTCCATGTTCAAACAAAAGGGTCTTTGGCAATGTGCCAAAATCCTTTTCGAGCTGCTTAATGATCTCAATGGCGAGTATGGAATCTACTCCGTACCCTGCGAAATTCATCGTCTCGTCAATGGCGTCTTTAGGTATTTTTAAGACACCACTAAGTACCTCTTTTAAGTAGTCTAAAATTTTGTCTTTGATAGGCTCCCCTAACGTATTTGAGGTATCGTCTTTTATCGTTTTAGGTTCATGAAAAAACGATTTTAACATTTTTTCCTTATTCCCAAAAAGAACAAGTAACTGATCTGATGACAAGGTAAGCGCATCCATAAATCCCTCAATCCCCAGAGATTCTCGTAAGGGAGCCATTCCGAATTGTTCACCCAGCCATTGGATATTTTCCTCCGAAGTACTCATCCCACCGCTTTCCCAATATGGATAAATAATACTGCGAGTAACCCCCTTCCTTTCTCCCTTGGACACCAACTCATTTCGATAGGACGAGTAGTTGTCCAAGTAAACATTGGCCGAAGCATAATCGGACAGGGCAAGACCTGCCATCCCATTTAAATGACCCGAAACAGAAGATGTCATCACAAAAAACGCTAACGGGTCTTCTTTAGTCAACTTATCCAAATTGGTGGTCCCCATTATCTTAGGAGCCAACACCTTCCTGATATCCGCCTCCTCTTTTTCCGCAAGAGGTCTACTCCCCAAGACTCCTGCACAGTGAATAATGCCACCAATAGGACCATAAGTCTTTCTAATTTGTTCCAAAACCTGTTGAAGGGACCCTTCATCTGATAGATCACATTGTAGATAGACAGCCCCTGGAACCGTCTCTACCATCGCCAACTTTTCTGCGGTCAGGGGGGACCTGCCAATCAGCACGGGCTTACAATCCCATGCTGATGCGAGGTACTTCGCAAAGGCCTGACCTATACCCCCCAGTCCTCCGGTAATCAGGCATATCCGTGGCATTAACTGTTCTGTAAGCTTCATCTCAGGAATGCTCACTTCTTCAAATACTCGTAGCTCTCTTCGATCACCTAGGTAGCGTATTTCTATTGTGTTGCCATATTTCTCTTCCTCAATATAACCTAGCAACCTTTCGGCCTTATCCAGGGAAAGCTCATCAATACCAATAATTCTCCCCCTCAAAAAAGGCGCTTCCAGAGTAAAAGTCCTGAAAAGTCCTGCAATGAATGCATACACCCTCCAATCTTCCCATTCGATCAGAAGTGTTATCGAAGTTGCCACTTTCAATGCCTTCAGCGCTCTGACCTTTGAATAAACAGTAATGAAAAATGTAGTGGAATCAACGTCCGAGGCTACAGAGATCACCTCACCATCAAACCTATTCGCAAAAAAAGAAGATAGCTCTTCAGAACACTCAGGAACAATCAGGATTTGTTGCGCTTCGATGGCTTTTGAAACCGGTACTTCTTTCCTCACCCATCGGTACTCCATATGGATCTGCTCCCCAATAGCTTTTTCTTTTACCCTTGGCCTTTGAGGCGATCTGACCGAAAAATCCCTTAATTCTGCAATTACATTCCCCTCACCATCCATGAAATCATAATGAACCCGTTGAATGGAGGATGAGCTAGCCCCTTTATCCTTCCAACACAAACTATAAATGATCTCTTGGGGATGACCATAGATTTTGAAATCCGATAAGCTAAAAGGGATCAAAAGCTCTCTCTTTGACGAATCCAATTGCAAACCAAGCGATGAACGTAATAAGGTATCTAACTGGGCAGGGTGATAATAGAAATCATCCCGTTTCTCCTTGATGGGTTTTATGGATAAGAGCGAATAGGAAGGTCCATAATTTAACTTTTCCGAACAAAGAAAAGAGGGCCCGTATCCATATCCCATTTCGACCATGAGCCTATCTAATGCCTCCCCTGGCATCGATTCATCACAAGCTAGCAATAGCTCTTCAATGTTCCTTCTCGCTGGTTGTTGATGAGCTTTAATATGTACATCTGCGGTGCAATGAATGGTATTCTCCCCTGAAAATATCGCTATTTTGAAACCATTTTCCTCCTCCAATCGGGTAACAACCTCACCTTCCACCTGACCTATTACGATTGGAGATAACCAGACGATATTCGATATTTTGGTTATAGCCTGGTGTAAAGCTCTTTTTCCTACTTCCTGAATCATCTCCAGATAAGCGACGCCCGGAAGCGTCTTTCCACCATTGATTTCATGATCTCTGAAAAAGAACTCGTTTCCTGTAAAGAAGCTCGTATATGAAATAGAAAACCAATCTGAACGATTGAGATGTATCAACGGATGTAAGCGAGGCTGGCCTATATTTTCCAGTTCTTTTCTAGCCGACTCCGGTAGCCAGTACTTCTCCCGAGTAAACGGATAGGTCGGTAAACTGATCTTGCTAGGTCTTTGACCTTCTGCATACAACAAGTTCCAATCAATCATGACCCCTTTCACCCACAATTGGGCTAAGGATTTAGATTCCTTCTTTTTAATAGCTGTTTCTATGTAACTTTTACCTGCTTCTCCTTCCAGTAAAAGGTCAGAATGGTCCTTTTTCACATCCCCAATCAAAAGGTCTTTTCTATCCCCCTTCTGATAGCTTGCTAATTGTTTCTTCAGTTCTTCCACCTCATGCACCACCATCGCCAGCCGGGTCTCCATGGACTCTCGGCCTACTTGCAAGGTGTAAGCCAGGTCTTGCAATTGAAGCTGTTCGCTCTTCAATGGATCTTCCAGGTACCTGGAAAGGTTCTGAACCATCTCCTCTAACCGCTCTTCGTTCTTTGCCGATAGAGGAACAATAAATGGCCCTGACAGCTTTAATGCCTCTTTCTTAATCCTCGATTTATCTCGATATTCCTCGATCACTACATGCGCATTCGTGCCACTGAACCCAAAACTGCTCACTGCCGCGCTCCTGGGTTGATCATCTTCCGTTTCCCAGTCTTTTAACTCCGTGTTGATGTAAAATGGACTGTCCTCCAAATCAATGTGCGCATTCAGCTTCTCGTAGTGGAGCGTGGGAACTAGTTTCCGGTGCTCCAGCTGAAGCAATACCTTCGTAATCCCGGCCACTCCCGCCGCGGCCGAAGTGTGACCGATGTTGCTCTTCACACTCCCTAACCCACATCTATGCCCCTCCATCGAACCCCCTCCATACACCTGCTGCAACGCCTTCACTTCTATCGGATCCCCCAACACCGTCCCCGTGCCATGCGCCTCTACATAACTGATCCGTCCCGGATCAATACGGTAACGATCGTAAATATCCCTCAGCAAAGCCGCCTGGGAATGCATGCTCGGAGCCGTAATCCCATTCGTCTTCCCATCCTGATTGATCCCACTGCCTCTGATCACCCCATAGATCCGGTCCCCCGACTCCTCCGCATCCTCTAACCGCTTCAACACCAACACTCCTGC
>JBCDKO010000180.1:0-10210 GCA_038746525.1 Bacteroidota bacterium | reverse complement strand
TTATGTTGACACGAATAACTTGATGGGTCTATCCCCAGGATCTAAATACTGTTACAGACTTGTGGCTACTTTTCCACCACTCCTGGGAGGTCTGAGTATAGCCTCCGAGGAAGCTTGTGATAATCTGATGATCGATATACCAGTGATTACTAATGTGGATATTGTGTCTACCAGCGAGACCGAAGGTCAAGTGAGAGTAACTTGGACACCTCCATACGAAATTGACGAAGATGTGTTCCCACCGGCTTATACCTACGAACTTATCCGAACAGAAGGTCCAGGGCCAGGGGGTACGTTCACTTCCATCACTAACACCATGGATACTACTTTTTTAGATACAAGCTTGAATACCGAAGATCTGATGTATTCATACAGAATCGTTCTAAGAGATGCCACAAATGCGATAGTTGATACGTCACAACAAGCCTCCACCGTTAGATTGTTACCGAGTTCTCAAATCGGAGCAATTGTGTTAAACTGGAATGCAAATGTCCCATGGTCCAATATCGTGCAGGAATTTCCTTACCATCGTATCTACCGAGATAACGTGATAAATACAGATCCTACCGCTTTACAATTGATTGATTCAGTGGATGTGACCCTGGAAGGTTTGGCTTATCTGGATGATGGACGTTTTAATGGTCTTGAGCTAGATGAGGAAATCGAATATTGCTATTTTGTGACTACACGAGGGTCTTACGGCAATGACTCAATTCCTGAGCCACTAGTCAATAATTCACAGATTATTTGTGCTCAGCCTAGTGATAGTATTCCGCCATGCACACCTTTGGCATTCTCATTTAGCAGTGACAACAATTTCGATTGTGAAGCCCAGTTCTCCTGTGAAGATGATGCACAAGAGTTGTCCAATATCCTTACTTGGGAATCAGATAATGCACCTGAATGCGATGATGATATTGCTTTTTTCAGAATATATGTATCACGACCTTCTGAAATTGAATCGTTTGTTGTGCTCGGAGAAACTACCGAGAATGAATTCATTCATGATGAAGATATTTTTGATCGGAATCTACCACTCAATTCCCTCGCCTTTTGCTACTACATCACCGCTGTGGATCGGTCAGGAAACGAAAGTCAAATCTCTGAAATTATTTGTAACGATAACTGTCCTCAATATATTTTACCAAATGTCTTCACTCCCAATGATGATGGAGTAAATGATACCTTCGTCCCTATTCAAAGGGATGGTCAATGTCCCAGGTTTGTAGAGTCAGTGCTTTTTAAAGTATTTAATAGAGCAGGAGTTGAATTGTTTTCTTATGATTCAAATCAATCAGAAAGAGGCGAAGGCGGTGCCTTTTCAGGGAATACTGTTCTTATCAATTGGGATGGAAAGACTGATGGAGGTGAGGAGCTTCCGTCAGGAGTTTATTTCTATTCAGCAGAGGTGGATTTCATAACTTTGAACTCCAACGATAAAATTCAAGTTCTCAAAGGGTGGATACAAGTAATAAAGTAACATATCCCATCTTATTTTTTGATGGGGTATGCAATCTGTGTAATGATTCCGTAAAGTTTGTGATAAGACATGATAAGAATGATTTTTTTAGATTTGCTTCTTTACAATCCAATATAGTGAAAGAACTCCTTCCGGAGCATCTAACCAAGGAAAATGATCTTCAAAGCATAGTCTTGCTCGAAAACGGAGAGATTTACGAAAAGAGTACAGCCGCCTTATTGGTTGCAAAAAAACTATCAGGGCTGTGGCCTATACTCTATGTATTCATTATTATCCCTAAAGTTGTTCGAGATGTGATCTACGATTTTATTGCCAGGAATAGATACAGATGGTTTGGTAGAAAGGATCAATGTATGATACCAAGTCCTGAAATGAAGCTAAGGTTCATTGATTGATCTGTTCTTTACCTTCTAATTCAATTAGCTAACCTATGAGTAAAGCGTATATATTCCCTGGGCAAGGCGCTCAATTTCCTGGTATGGGTAAAACCCTTTATGAAAATCATCAGGAAGCTAAAGACTTTTTTAATCGTGCAAACGAAATACTTAGTTTTGATATTAAAAAGATTATGTTTTCAGGCTCTGCAAAAGAGCTTAAGCAAACCAAGGTTACTCAGCCTGCAATTTTTATCCATAGTGTAGTTGCGGCGTTAACATCGGAAAATTTTCAACCTCAAATGGTTGCAGGTCATTCTCTTGGTGAATTTTCAGCTTTAGTAGCTAATCAGACGTTAAACTTCGAGGATGGACTTTCCTTAGTTTCAAAAAGAGCATTTGCAATGCAAAAAGCTTGCGAAGTAAGAGGGTCAACAATGGCTGCTGTGTTAGATCTAGATGATGTAATGGTAGAAGAAATTTGTGAGAAAACAGATGGGGTAGTTGTTGCCGCTAATTATAATTGTCCAGGGCAATTAGTAATCAGTGGTGAAGCAAATGCAGTGGAAAAGGCATGTAAGTCATTAAAGAAAGCAGGAGCAAGGCATGCTTTAATCTTACCGGTAGGAGGAGCCTTTCATTCACCTTTAATGGAATCTGCACGTGAAGAGCTTGCTGATGCAATTAAAGAAACAACGTTTAACAATCCAACCTGTCCTATATACCAGAATGTAGATGCCGTAGGATATACAGATATTGAATTATTAAAAAACAACCTCGTTAAACAGCTAACATCACCAGTAAGATGGGTGCACTGTGTTCAGAATATGATTAATGACGGAGCTAATTTATTTATAGAATGTGGTCCTGGTAGAGTACTTCAAGGCTTAATCAAGAAAATTGATAGAAATATAAAGGTGCAAGGTATTTCATGAAACATAGCAAGATTTTAATGATATCTATTTTAGGAATTGTCCTTATTGGAAGTGAAGGATGCAGAAAAGGGCCATCCTCAACTAAAAAGAACAATAAAAAAGTTAAGAAAGGGAAACCTATTCCATGTCCTATTAAAGATTGTTAGTGCAAAAGATCATTATTGCTTTAGATGGCTACTCTGGAACTGGTAAAAGCTCAACTGCGAAGATGGTATCTCAAGTTTTAGACTATACTTACATTGATAGCGGAGCAATGTATAGGGCTATAACATTTTACTTTTTGAAAGAAAAAATTGATATAACTGATTCTGAGCGAGTTAAAGATTCATTAGCTCTATGCGAAGTAAGATTTAATAAAAACGGAATTCTTTTAAATGGTTCAAACATTGAAGATGAAATTCGCTCAATGGAGGTCAATCAGTTCGTAAGTAATGTAAGTGCTGTCTCCTTGGTAAGAAAGAAGCTTGTAGAGCAGCAGCGTGAAATGAGTAGGGGTATGGGTATAATTATGGATGGACGAGATATAGGTACAGTTGTTTTCCCCAAAGCTGAATTGAAATTATTTATGATAGCTGAAATGGATGTGCGCGTAGAAAGAAGAAAGAAACAATTAGCTAAAAAAGGGATTATAGAAAGTGAAGAAGTAATAAGACATAATTTGCTCACAAGAGATCATATTGATACCACAAGGAAGGATAGTCCTCTTAAGCAAGCAAAAGAAGCGGTAGTGATTGATACTTCTCATTTAACATTAGATTATCAGGTAGAAAAAATAGTTAATCTGGCTAACAGAATGATTCATGAAAATAGAGATTGACGAAAATTCAGGGTATTGTTTTGGGGTAGAGTTTGCCATTCAAATGGCAGAAGATGAAATGGAAGAAGGAAAAGAATTGTATTGCTTAGGAGATATAGTTCATAACTCTATGGAAGTGAAACGCCTTTATAATAAAGGACTCCGCACGATTACAAGAGATGATCTTAAAGATTTAAGGAATTGCAAAGTGTTAATTAGAGCTCATGGTGAACCGCCCGAGACATATCAAACAGCATTGCAAAATAATATTGAGCTTATAGATGCTTCTTGTCCCGTAGTATTAAAGCTTCAAAATAGAGTAAAAAATTCTTATGATCAGGTTAAGAAGAAAAACGGGCAGTTAGTCATCTATGGAAAACCTGGTCATGCGGAAGTGATAGGTCTTACAGGACAAACAGCTAACGAAGCAATAATTGTTACTAGTGAAGAAGACCTGCATAAAGTAGATTTTACCAAGCCTATCACGCTTTATTCACAAACCACTAAAAGCACTAAGGGCTTTTACGAGCTCAAAGAGATTATTGAGAAAAAAATAAAAGATGCTAATATGTTATCATTAACAGAAGATTTTAATTCAAATGATAGCATATGCAGGCAAGTATCTAATAGAGAACCTCATATGGAGCATTTTTCCCAAAAACACGATGTCATTTTATTTGTAGCAGGAAGAAAAAGTTCTAATGGCAAAGCGTTGTACCATGTTTGCTTGTCCAACAACCCTCGCAGTTACTTTATAGAAAGCGAAAAAGAAATAGATCAAAGATGGATAAAACATGGGGAGTCGGTAGGGATTTGCGGTGCCACCTCTACTCCTACCTGGCTTATGGAGCAAATAGCTAATTTTCTTAAAAGAGAAAACTATCATGAAGATTGGTCAAACCAATAAGATTTTCACTTGTTAACAAAGACATTATTAAAGAGTGTTTTAGTTCTTTGATTGAACAAATTTTATACTATTCATATTTATTTTGATTTTATAAGCATTTCTCCATATTAAGGAATATGTCACAGATGATCAAGTTGAAGAAAGGTTTTGATTTAAATCTCATAGGTAAAGCAGATAAGAAAATCAAAGAAATTACCCAACCGGATACCTTTGCCTTAAAACCAACTGATTTTATGGGTGTCGGAAGACCAAAACTAGTGGTAAAAGAGGGTGATAATGTAAAAGCAGGATCTCCTATCTTTTATGAAAGGGGCATGGACGAGATTCTATACACTTCTCCCGTTAGTGGAGAGGTCATTGAAATCAAACGCGGAGAAAAAAGAAAAGTCTTGGAAGTCAAGATTCTTGCAGATAAAAAAATCGAATTTAAAGAATTCAAGAAATACCCGATATCTGAGCTAGTAGATCTATCCAAAGAGGCAATATTAGATCAATTAAAAAGATCAGGGTGCTGGTCTCAAATTATTCAAAGACCTTACGGTATCATAGCAAACCCTAATAATGATCCAAAATCAATTTTCATATCCTGTTTTGATACTAATCCTTTAGCACCAGATTACGAATTTCTTTTAAAAGCAGAAGATCAAAATTTCCAGGCAGGAATAAACGTTTTAAAAAGGCTCACTTCGGGTACTGTGCATCTCAACATATGTAAAAAAGAAGAAATATCTCAGATCTTCCCTCAGGTTAGTGGAGTGCAACAAAACTTGATCAGTGGACCTCATCCTGCCGGAAATGTTGGAATTCAAATACATCATATTGACCCTATAAATAAAGGAGAAATCGTGTGGACGGTAACTCCCTTAGGAGTAGTTCAGATAGGTAAACTTTTTCTTGAAGGAAAATATGATACGTCAAGGCTCATAGCGCTTACGGGAGAGAAAGTTATAGCGCCAACCTATGTAAAAACATACTCTGGTGCATGTTTGAATAAACTTTTGGTAGATAATGTGGCGGGTGAAAGTAACAGATATATCTCCGGCAATGTTCTAACTGGTGAAAGTGTGGGATTTGACGGCTATTTGGGACATTACCATAACCAAGTGTCAGTAATACCAGAAGGAAATCAGGAAGAGTTCTTAGGGTGGATTAAACCTTCCACCAGAAAATTAAGTTTCCACCGAGCTTTTGGATTGTTTTCATTTCTTAATGGAAAAAAAGAATATCATGTTACTACAAACACTTATGGAGAACCTAGAAAT
Organism: Bacteroidota bacterium; assembly: GCA_038746525.1. GTDB lineage: Bacteria > Bacteroidota > Bacteroidia > Cytophagales > Cyclobacteriaceae > Ekhidna. Next base: position 4,456 of record JBCDKO010000180.1, on the reverse strand, counting down.
TTCGTAGTAACAGGAAGTTTTGAAGATGTACTACCAATGGATATATTACCAATGTATCTTTTCAAAGCAATTATGGCAGAGGATTATGACGATATGGAGGCTTTAGGAATTTATGAATTAATAGAAGAAGATGTAGCACTTTGTGAGTTTGTGGATGTTTCTAAGAATCCACTTCAGGAAATCTTAAGAGAAGGAATTGATTTAATGAAAAAAGGATAAAAATGAAATTTTTGCAGGAAAAGTTTGATCAAATCAAACCTTTATTTGAAAAAGGTGGCAAGTTCGAGAAACTTTATCCAATTTATGAGGGTAACAGAACAATATTTTTTGCTCCTGACCTCACAACGGATAAAAAGGGAACACAGATAAAAGATGGTGCTGATCTTAAAAGAGTGATGATGACAGTTATCATTGCTATGATTCCGTGCTTAATCTTTGGAATGTGGAATGTAGGGCATCAACATTTTTTAGCGACTGGTGTTGAAGCTTCTTTACTTGACAAATTTTGGATCGGTATTTTGAAGGTAGTTCCAATCTTAGTCGTTTCTTACGTTGTAGGTTTATCTATAGAATTTACCTTTTGTGTTATTAAACAACGTCCTGTTGAAGAAGGATATTTAGTAAGTGGTATGCTTATACCTCTAATTATGCCTGCATCCATTCCTTTGTGGCAAGTTGCTATTGCAACAGCATTTGCAGTAATTATCGGTAAAGAAGTTTTCGGCGGAACAGGAATGAATATATTGAATGTAGCTCTGACAGCTAGAGTGTTTTTATACTTCGCCTATCCAACAGATATCTCAGGAGATGTATGGACTTATTTAGGTGATAAAACGCCAGTGGATGGTTATTCAGGTGCCACTATTCTAGCATATGGTGCAGAAGCTGCAGCCAATGGTACAAATATGATGCAACTTGCGTCTAATCACTGGGCCGACGGAATGTTTACTTTCTGGAACATGTTTATTGGTACCATACCGGGAAGTATAGGTGAAACTTCTGTGCTAATGTGTCTAATTGGAGCCATCATACTTATTGCTACGGGTGTAGGAAGTTGGAAAATTATTTTAAGTGTTGTGCTTGGAACGTTATTTATGGGTGCTATATTCAATTTAGCTGGATCGAATAGTTTTATGCAAATGCTTCCTCATTATCATTTAGTGATAGGTGGTTTGGCTTTTGGTGCGGTTTTTATGGCCACAGATCCGGTGAGTGCATCTCATACAGAAACAGGGAAGTGGATTTATGGTTTCATGATTGGTGTAATAACTGTATTGATAAGGGTTATTAATCCAGCATATCCTGAAGGTATTATGTTAGCAATATTATTTATGAATGTATTTGCTCCCCTAGTTGATTTTTATGTAGTAGAAGCAAACAAAAAAAGGAGATTAAAACGTGCGACAGTCTAATCTATATGTAATATTATTCGCTGCAGGCTTAACTATTGTGTTTGGTGGAGCTTTATCGATTGCTTCTGTAGGTCTGAAGCCTCTGCAGGAAAAACAAGTTGAGATTGACACCAAAAAGAAAATTCTGGGTGCTGTAATGGATATTTCTAAAATCACAGATCCCAATGAGTTGCTCAATCTTTACAATGAAAAGGTAACTTCCATTATCGTTGATATCAACGGAAATGAAGTTAAAGAAGATGAAAAAGGAAATTCTTTAGCAGCGGAAAAAGTAAATATTCAAAAGAATTCGAAGTTCCTTCCAGAAGATAGGCTTTATCCAGTATTTATGTTCAGTGAAAGTGGCGATAGGGTTGACGCATATATATTTCCTACTTTTGGTTCAGGCCTTTGGGACTGGATATCTAGTTATATCGCATTAGAAAAAGATTTAAATACTGTGTTAGGCATTGCTTTCGACCACAAAGGAGAAACTCCTGGTCTTGGTGCAAGAATTACTGATGAAAAAATACAAACAAGATATATCGGGAAACAGATATATAATCAGCAAGGTGAATTAGTAAGCATTAAAATGTTAAAAGGTGAAGGAAATACAGGTTTAAATGAGCATCAAGTTGATGGTATGTCTGGTGCTACAATAACAGGAAAAGGTGTAAATGCTATGCTTGAAACCTATTTAGGTTGCTATCATGCTTTTATAGCAAAAAGAAAATCTCAAAAAACAGCAAGTCTATGAGTTCGGATGTCGCAGAAATTTCAGAAGAATCGGTCGTATCGCTTCCCGTAAAAGAAGCATCAGAGCCACTCTTGTCAAAGAGACGCAAACGGATAATTTCAGATCCGTTAAATGATGACAATCCTATTACTATACAGGTTTTAGGAATATGTTCAGCACTAGCAGTGACTGTTCAATTTAAGCCAACCATGATCATGTCCATCGCGGTGGTATTTGTTATTGTCTTTTCCAATTTGATTACATCATTGATGAGGAAACTGATTCCAAATAGAATAAGGATCATTGTTCAACTTGCAATTATTGCAACCTTGGTAACCCTGGTCAGTGAGGTTTTAAAAGCTTACAGTTATGACATGTATAAGGTACTTGGAGCATATGTAGGTTTGATAATCACAAATTGTATAGTGATGGGAAGACTAGAAGCATTTGCTATGGCAAATAAACCTTATGATTCTATTCTAGACGGGTTTGGTAGTGGATTTGGATATGCGTGGATCATATTAGTGGTTGCTTTCTTTAGAGAGTTGTTAGGTGGGGGCACTATTTTCGTTGGAACACCTTTAGAATTCGATGTCTATGGATCTCTTGGGAATCTTTTTGGAACAACGCTTCGAACAAATGGACTTTTTGTGGATTCGATCGGTGCATTTGTAATTTTGGGTATTATTATTTGGATTCAAAGAACTAAAAACGGTTACGTTGAGCATTAAATAGTTATGGAAGCAATTAATATAGCAATTAAAGCAATTTTCATAGATAATATGGTTTTTGCTTATTTCTTAGGAATGTGTAGCTTTCTTGCAGTGTCTAAAAAAGTTAAAACTGCTTTTGGTTTGGGTATGGCAGTCATTTTTGTACTTAGCATTACTGTACCCATTAATTGGCTTATACAAGAGAATGTATTGAAAGAAGGTGCGTTAGCTTGGCTTGGTAATGATTTTGCGTCAATTGATCTGACCTTTTTACAGTTCATTATATTTATAGCGGTAATTGCAGCAATGGTTCAATTAGTCGAAATGGTCATAGAGAAGTTTTCACCTTCATTATATGGTTCATTAGGGATTTTTCTGCCACTAATAGCAGTAAACTGTGCAATTTTAGGGTCATCGCTATTCATGGTACAAAGGGATTATACCGTTATTGAAGCTACTGCTTTCGGATTTGGTTCCGGAACTGGTTTTTTCCTGGCTATTGTGGCATTAGCAGCAATCAGAGAAAAACTTAAATATTCGCACGTCCCTAATGGTTTGAAAGGACTTGGAATAACGATGTTAATAACAGGTTTAATGGGATTGGCTTTTAAATCCTTCATAGGAGTATCTATTTGAAAGGAAAAGCATAAGAAAGAGAAAAGGGTGTTTATACACCCTTTTTTTATGGCTTTTTTAGGTGTATTTTATAATAGAATTGACATACAAATAAATTCGATATTATGAAAAAGATACTTTTTTCATTGATGATGGTAGGTATAGCTTATCTTTCTTATGGTCAAGCTAAAATTGAAATAGGATTAAAAGGAGGTGCTAATTTTTCCAATACAGACTTTGGTAATTCCGAGTCAATAACAGCATTTCATGGTGGGGCATTCTTACTTTTAAAAGTAGCGAATATTGGTATACAACCCGAAGTTTTATACTCTAGTCAAGGTTCTGAAGTTGAAGGGGTTGGAGATATCAACCTTGATTATATAAATATTCCTATAATCGCCAAATTTTATCTCCCTTTGGGTTTGAACCTTCAATTAGGCCCTCAATTTGGAGTACTTACTGATGACTTGAAGGATTTAAACAATGATGGTATAAACGAGCAGTTAAAGAGTTCGGATTTGAGTGCAGTTTTTGGCGCTGGGGTGAATCTTCCTTTTAGACTTAAAGTGGATGCTAGATATGTTCTTGGGCTAAGCGATATTAATGATTCATCTTTTGATCAAGATATCAAAAACAGAATGTTTCAGCTTTCCATTGGATATAGTTTATTCAAACTAGGAAAATAGTATATTTTGAAAAAAAGAAACTATAATCTCAAAAGATTTGAATTCGATCTCAGAAAAACGAAAGGAAAACTATCAAGTCAGTAAAGGAAGTTGATTGTTATGTTATTCTTTTATTACGTTAAATAAGCCCTGCCGCTCATGTCTGGCATCAGATGTTTTTCAGAGAAGTTTAAATAGGGCTTGCTGAGAAAGTCACAGGTGTATCAGATACTAGGCAGCAAGGTGAAGATGTATGCTTATACTTCGATCCGCAGCGAACGACGTAGCTGATGTACCTGTGACTAGTTGAAAAATCTGGAAATCGAGATTTTTCAG
>JBCDKO010000179.1:0-10223 GCA_038746525.1 Bacteroidota bacterium | reverse complement strand
GTAAGCAAAATGAGAAAACAGATCAAAGAACTAGGCCTAAACCCTGATGAACTTGGATTCTCAAAAGCCATGAGGGATAAAATCGCACAGCAAATGACCCCTGATATTCAGCAACTTAGCTTACGTTAGTCAGTATTGTGCACCATGAAATATTATCTCCATTTACAATTATTGAGATTTAATCGACTACTTAGGGAATCTGGCTTCCGTCCGACTGTAGCATACATTCTGTTAGCGGCATTTTTTGTTGTCATTTCGCACCTTACAATAAACTTGATTGAAAAGGGACATTGGATTTATATTTCGCTAGCGATCTATTTGTTCTTAAAACTCCAAAATATTGCGATGGTAAACTTGATATTTTCAAATAGGGAACTTCGTAAACTGCGACTCTTTGAAGCAATTATTTTCTCAGTCCTTTTTTCAATCATGCTCCTAGTCAATCAATTTTACTTGGAAGGTACATTATTGATTTTCTCTGTTTCAGTCTCCTCAATATTTTGCATTAACATTAACCTTTCATTAAGAGTACCTACACCTTTTTATAAGCGTCCGTTTGAATTCATTATTGGGTTTAGAAAAACATGGGCTATGTTATTTGTGACTCTTTGCCTCTGCTCTATCGCTTTAACAGTTAAGAATTATAACCTTATTCTTTTTTCAACTGCATTAGTTTATTTGAATTTTAGTGCCTTCTACTCTAAATCAGAACATGAATTTTTTGTATGGATCTACTCAATGAATCCTCAAAAATTTCTTTTAGAGAAAGTAAAAACTGCTTTGCTTTTTTCCCTATTTTCAACAATGCCAATAGGTATTGCAACCTATGTGGTATTTCCTGAGAATTGGATGGCCACTACACTTCTTTTGCTGTTAGGCTCAGCTTTACCAATTCTGGGAATCCTGAATAAGTATTCATACTTTCCATCTCATTCAGAATTGATCAATTCAATTTTGATTGGATTCTGTCTACTTTTCCCTCCATTTTTACTTTTTATGGTTCCATATCTGATTAATAAGGCAACTAACAACTTAAGGGATTACCTGTGATTTCAATAAACTCCTTGTCAAAATCGTATGGAAAAAATAAAGTTCTTGACGGAATCAATCTGTGTTTTAAGAAAGGAGAAGTTCACGGAATTGTAGGAAAGAACGGATCAGGCAAATCTACACTTTTTAAGTGCATGCTTAACTTAGAATCAAGCAAAGGCACAATCGAACTAGATTCGAATAAAAAACTGAAAGATATCTCGGGATACTTACCAACAAATCCTCCAATTCTAACCAAGATTACCGGAACAGAATATCTAAGACTCCTTTGCTCAGCTCGTGGACTTAAATTCAATAGGAAAGAACTTGAGAATATTTTTGACTTGCTTGTGCAGGAGGAGTGTATCGAAACTTATTCCACTGGAATGTTAAAAAAACTTGCTTTGATGGGAATTTTAGCCCAACAGAATGAAGTGTTTATATTGGATGAGCCGTTCAACGGACTGGACTACCAAAGCTGTCTAATTTTAACTGCTCTTCTGCTAAGAATGAAAGAATTAGGAAAGACTGTAATAATTTCATCACATATTTTTTCTACTCTCAACGAGTCATGCGACTTCATACATTACTTGGACAATGGAGTGATCTCTCAAACTGCTCAAAAAGCTAATTTTACTGAAATAGAACAAACTCTTCAAAGAGAATTAATTGGAGATAAACTATCAAAACTGAAATTTTGAAAATACGACTACCAATCGAGTAGACGGCCGTGAGCTATAGGCCTACGGTGCGCCTCTCACACCACCGTAGGTACGGGTCGCGTATACGGCGGTTCATTGCATCTCAGTCGGACCGCCGAAGCGGTTGGGTTTTACCGTCATAGGAAAGCATCGACTCCTACCCCCTCCTTCTAAGTCTGGATCGTGTGATAGTAGTCCTTAGGAGGGGACTTTGAGCTACCGCCTTGCCTCCCTTCCTCGTCCTGCTACAGGCGTACGCCCGGTCCTTGTCCATCTCTAACCGGATGAGGTGCTTGCCCTTGCGCTCAGGGTTCTTCCAGTCCTGCCGACTGCCGTATCCCAGACGGTTCCTCAGCCACTCGTCAAGTGCTTTGAGTTTCGTGCTAACCCACGCAACTACTCATAACAAATACCATTGTTTGTAATTTGAAAACAAATAATATACAGACTTGTCTGTTTTTGAAAAATTGTTTTATATTTGCAGCGTGAAACATTCGGAAATAAGACATAGAATTATTGAAACAGCATCTTCCCTGTTTTATAAGAATGGCTATAATTCAACAGGAATTAATGAAATAATTTCAGAAGCAGGAATTGCCAAAGCAACGTTGTACAGTCATTTTAAATCCAAAGAAGATATCTGTATTGCATACTTGAGATTTAAAAATGTAGCATTTTTAGAAGATATTAAAGCATTCACAACTTCAAATCAACAAGGAAAGGAGCAAATACTAGCGTTGTTTGATTATACACAACGCTTTTTCAAAGAACGAGATTTTAACGGATGTTGGTGTATAAAAACTGTAGCGGAAATTCCGAAGGAAAATCAAAACATTAGAATTGAAATACAAAATCAAAAAACCAATTTCATCAATTTCATTAAAGATTTGGTTATTAGCAACCTTGAAGATGTGAAAGCAGAAAACATAGATTCGATAGCTAGAAAAATTTACCTTTTATACGAAAGTGCCATTAGCGAAAGTCACTTACATCAACAAGATTGGCCAATTTCAGAAATGAAATCAGTTTGTCATCAAATTATAAGCTAAAAAAATTTAGAAGCTAAAAGACAGACTTGTCTGTTTATTATTAATTTAAATATATAACAAATGGAAAATTCAAAAAACGAAACCGCTTTAATCATTGGCGGTACAACAGGAATGGGAAAAGCAACAGCAGAACTATTACTAAAAGATAGTGTTGAAGTAATCGTATTAGGACGTCCAAACAAAAATTTAGATGCAACTAAAGAAGAGTTATCTAAAATTGGAAATGTAAAAACAATAGGCATCGATTTGTTCGATTCTGAATCCATTCAAAACCTCATATCTGAACTGAAAACCATTGCACCAAATGTAAAATACTTGGTAAACGCAGCGGGATATTTCAGTCCAAAATCATTTTTAGAGCATACAGCTCAAGATTATGATGTCTACCATAATTTTAATAAAGCGTTCTTCTTTATTACGCAAACCGTTTCTAAATTAATGAAAGAGAATGGTGGCGGTTCTATTGTCAACATAGGTTCAATGTGGGCAAAACAAGCCATTAAGGCAACGCCTTCTTCCGCTTACTCAATGGCAAAAGCAGGTTTACACAGCTTAACACAACACTTGGCAATGGAATTGGCAGAGCATAACATTAGAGTGAATGCAGTTTCACCAGCTGTAGTCGTTACGCCTATTTATGGAGCATTTATTGAGAAAGATAAAATTGAAGAAACCCTACAAGGCTTTAACGAATTTCATCCAATAGGACGTGTAGGAAAACCAAACGATATTGCTAAAACGATTCATTTTTTGCTTACCGACCAAAGTTCTTGGGTTACAGGTGCCATTTGGGATATTGATGGTGGTGTAATGGCAGGAAGAAATTAAAAATCACTTCAAAGAGGCTCTATTTGATTTTCAATTAGAGCTTCTTTTTATCAAAAATACAATGTATTGAAAGAGCAAATTTTAATTGTTGGTGGTGGTTTAAGCGGATTAACCATTGCCTATTTACTCTCTAAAAGAAATATACAAGCAAAAATTGTAGAAGCCTCACCAAGATTAGGTGGGCGTATTCAAACCATAAACGGAACACTTGAAACACCATTAGAATTGGGAGCAACTTGGTTTTCGGATATGCATCAAAACTTATGTACACTTATTGATGAATTAGGTTTAAAGAAATTTGAACAGTTTTCTAGAGGCAAATCTTTATTTCAGACCAAATCGTTCGAGCCACCGCAGGAATTTTTTGTGCCAGAATCTCAAAGTCCATCCTATAGAATAGCAGACGGAACACAGGCACTAATTGATACATTGGCTAATCGATTAGACAATAATGACATAGAATTAAATACAAAGGTAACTTCAATTACAGATTTAGGTCATGAACTAGAGGCTGAAACTTCTAACAGACAAAAATTACAAGTAGATAAAGTCATATTATGTTTACCACCACAATTAGTAGGTTCGCAAATTCAATTTTTGCCTGAATTACCAAATTCAGTTTCGAAAGTTCTGCCAACTGTCCAGACTTGGATGGCAGGTTCTATAAAGTTTGTTTTAGAGTATGACAAACCTTTTTGGCGGAATAGTGGATATTCAGGAATGTTATTTAGTCACTCAGGTATAGTTAGCGAAATGCACGACCATACAAATGCGGAAGAAAATAAATTTGGTTTCACAGGATTTTTAAATGGTGGTGCGATTTCTTATTCTCAAGAAGTAAGAAAAGAATTTGTGCTACGGCAGTTAGCAGAACTTCTTGGTAATGAAGTTTTAAATTACAGCAGATATTCTGATAAAGTTTGGACAAATGAATTCGTTATGAGCGAAAAACAAGCTATTCTTAGACCACATCAAAACAATGGATATCCTTTGCTACAGAATAGTTATATGAATGATAAACTATACTTCTCAGGAACGGAAACATCTACGGAATTTGGAGGCTATATGGAAGGTGCAATCATTTCGGCTTTAAGAGTATTTAAACAAATATAGTCGAACCCAAATGAAAAATAAACTGCACACAACAACGTGTATAAGCAATAGCAGTTTAAGTGTAAACTTGAACCGTTTTTCATTAAATTGAAGTATTGCTATCTGAAAAGCAGTTGCTCAAAGTCCACTACTACTCATATACAAGACCGTTGAGCTTCATGCCCCAACCAACCCCTTCCCACTACCTGCTTTATGGTATTTTACTACTCAACCCTAAACAAAAGCATCCAGTATCTTGTTATGTGTTTATTTAGAATTAATTTAAATAAATTAAGAAAATGTCCATGCTCTTGTTGTTTAAAAAGAAAAGTAACGTTTCACAACGATCCGACATCCAAACCTCCGAAAGTTTTGAGCAGGTATATTATTTACGCGCAGAAAAGGTGTATAGCATCTGCCGAAAACAGATCAATAACAAAGAAGCTGCAGAAGAAATCGTGCAGGACATTTTTCGCTCCTTATGGGAACGAAGAAGTACGCTCAAACTCCAAGAGTCTTTGGAACATTATCTTTTGCGGGCTGCCAAGCTGAAAGTATTCGACCATTTTCGTCAAAGGCGAGAGATGAAAAACACATGACTTGTGGCTTTGAAGATTATTGCTGTTTAGATAATGGTACAGAAGAAACTATTGCCTGTCAAGGGCTTCACACCTAAACTGTTGAATTGGTGGACACGCTGCCTTGTCAATGTAAAAAAGTCTTTAAACTAAGTAGGGAAAAGGGATTATGGAACAAAGAAATTGCTTCGACGCTCCTTATTTCTGAAAAAACGGTGGAGTACCACATGAAAAAGGCCCTTACTTTTATGAAAAGCCACCTTCATCCCTCCTAAAGTCGAATTGATAATTCTGGATCACCTTCGTGTGCCGGCATATAGCCGTTACCAACTGCCAATCCTCTCAACATAATAGAGAATCTTTAATGTGCATACTACTGCTTATTTTTCCCCTCTTTTAAAAAAAATCAATTTTTCACTAGGGTAAGTGCCGAGCTGGACGACCTAGATAAATGCAAAAAATAAAAGCATGCAAATAACGAAAAAGCTACCATCAAAATACGCTCTCAACCAATTCAACCCCGCAGAAAAAGAAGTGGTGGAAAGCTGGTTGAAGAAAACAGACGATACGGATACTACACCCTTTCGTACTGATTTTGTGAAAGCGAAACCTCGCATGTGGCGAAATATCAACCTTAAGAAGCAAACCAAAATCATTCCTTTATATAAAAAACTTACTCGTTATGCAGCTGCTGCATGCATACTAATGGCCGTTTTCATTGTCGGACGATACGCTACTACTGCTGAAAACACAGTATATGCAAAAGAGCAAGCTGGGAACCTTATCGTTTATGGTAGCAATGGAACTTATGCTAAAATACCCGGAAACACTTTTAGTCTGCAATTTGACGGACAGTTGAAATTACATAGTGGATCTTCTACAGCTAAAACGACTAAAGTGGGGGATGCGACCTATATCCTGGCTCCTGGCAAAACGTATTATCTAATCAGAAACCATCAGCATTCGTCCTTAATCCCAGCACGTGTTTATGGAAATGAAATGATAGCCGACGCGCAAATTAATGGAGATTTTAGCATCACAAACATAACTTCATAACGCTTTTGCAAGCCTCTCTGCTATAATTAAAAACGCTGTACAAACAGTAGAGACAAATAATAAAAGGTGGAATAAAAATTAATGCCTATGTAACATCCGAAAAAAGAAAAAGGGCCAGAAACACCTAAGGTGACCGGCTACACATAGTTGCCTAATGCAAATGGACAGCCCTGCCCGCTAAAGCACAAAGCAAAAGTGGAAATAAACGTATCCTACATGAAGTGGGAACAATCTAATAACTAAAAATAGAAAAATGTTTGTCCTGACCGAAGCGTCAGGGAAAGTTTAAATTGAAAAAACAATGAAAAATTTTAATAAAAATAAAAAATGGGCGTGGGCAACTATGCTTTTTATTGGGTTAGTAGCCTTTGGAATTACTTCCTGTAGTGATGATGAAAATAATGTGACTCCGGTTGAAGGAGAAGCAGAGTCAGCTATCCTTCAAGTAGTTAGTGTAGTTACTCCGGGCGGGAGTAGTGTCCAATATGCGCGTGTAACTCCAGAAATTTTAAATGAATTTGATATATCCCAAGCTGTCGAATTAGGAACTGGTGTTTCGGTAAAGGCTTTTGAAGATGATATGTTTGTTATTAATTCATCTGCTTCAACTATTACCAAATATTCAATTGATAGATCATCGTTAGAGTTAAAAGTTCAAGATATTCTTAGCTTTGCTTCAACTGGCCTTACTTCTACAAGAACACTTGTTTTCGCGTCATCTACACGAGCATTTATATCTGATTTGAATGAAGGAGTAATACTTGAATTTAACCCGGAAAGTATGGAAATAACTACTACTTTAAACGTACCAGTTCCAGTACCTAATGCCCCTTCAAATCTCAATGTTGCTATATTTCAAGCCTTTCTACTGAATAGCGGGAAAGTTGTTTGGCCTATAGATTATAACGCTGGACCGTCTTGTTGCGATAATCCAGTCCCAACGGAAGGAGTGCCTGCCATAGCAGTCTTTGATCCTTCAACTAATCAATTGACCTATAAATCAGACCCACGCCTGCCACTAGGTAATAGAAGTTTTCAGAGCGGTGATGGTACGGTTTATCTTGGTGCTGCTCCATGGTTAGGTTTTTTCCAAAATTATTTCGGCTCTCTACCTGATGCAAATTATAATTTAATAAGACTAGATGATAATGGTGATTTTGAATCTACTGGTTTTGACGCTGAAAACGTACTTGAAATCGATTATGGTGGAAACATCCAATCTGCACAGGGAGATGAAGCCCTTATCAGATATCAGAATATTGACGCCTGGCCTGAATCTTATGATGACCGTTGGAATTGGTGGGGTGATCCTGCTTTTAACTTTGATGTCGTAGTAAGCCTTTCAGATAATACTTTTAGACCGTTCAACGAGTTTGACGAATACACGCTAGGAGTAGTGAGTATTGGAAATGTTGACGGGCAAAATTATTATGCTGCATACACTGCTACCTCGATAGGTTTTGAAGGTGGTGATCAAGAGCAAACCGTAGATCTCATCCGTCAAGAGTCTTTTGACAACTTCACAACAGTACAAACAATACCCTTCGATGCGGGTATCGTCCTAGTAACAAGGCTCTGGTAAACCTGTCCGAGCAGCTATTGCAGGAGGCATTCACCCGTTCTGGATGCCTCCTTTTTTATATTGAGAAATTTACGGTTGTGATTTAGCAAAAACATGTTTAAAAAATACATCAGCCAACTCCACTTATGGTTAGGTTTAGGATCAGGCATAATAGTATTTATTTTAGGTGTCACTGGTTGTATCTGGGCATTTGAAGAAGAAATAAAGCATTGGGTCTATGCAGATAAACTCTTTATTGAAGCACCTGAACAATCAACTCAGCATACTACCTTGAGTAAAAGTCTAGAAGCTGCGCAAGAAGCGCTAAATCCAGGCTATGATGTACAGCGGATGACCATTTACAATGACCCTGGACGCAGCCAGCTTTTTCGGCACTATACTCCAGACACCACGACCAGCAGTATTTGGTATTGGGACGCGGCAGCGTCCAGCCAAGAAATGCATGTAAATCCTTATACAGCATCAGTAATCGCACAAGAAGATCCTACCTTTGAGTTTTTTCGGTTTGTGGTGATGTTGCATTGGAGCTTACTGCTCATAAACGATATTGGTCAACCTATTGTAGGTATTTCAACCATCATTTTCGTCATCATGCTCATCACAGGTTTAGTCCTTTGGTTGCCAAAAAATAAGAGGCACGCCAAAAAGAACCTATCCTTTCAATGGAAAAAATCATTTGGATGGAAACATAAAAACTATGATTTACACAACATGCTGGGTTTTTACGCTTCAACTTTAGTTGTTTTTATAGCCCTTACCGAATTAATGTGGGCATTTGACTGGTTTGAGAGCAGTGTTCAATGGATAGCGAAACTAAAAGATATCATAAAGGGAAATGACAGATTGTCCATTTTCTGGAATACACGTTATATGCGTCCCTTTTTATAGGTTGGGAAAGTGCCGGTTTACAACAATTTAAGTCTGCAACCCCAGCCCAACTTACTCATGCCGCAGGAGTAACACAAAAGATGAACTTAATGAAGACTCGAAGTGCTTTGACCTTCGAAGTACAAAACCTCACCAACGCAAAAGTCTTCAACTTTTTTGGTGTACAATGTCTCGGCAGCGCATTTTATGTAAAATTGACAACGCAGTTTTGACCTAAGTGCCTAAGAACGAAGGAAAAATAAAGCACGAAAGCACAACAACAGCTATTAGTATTGCGGGTTTTGCTATTAAAATGAATGTACCAGAGTATCAATAGATATCTCGGTAGGCGAAAAGTGAATTGCTTTCCAATCCCGCACTACGCATAGCCAAGTCGTTAATGACAATCCTCGCAATGAATGTGTATATCATTTCATTTCGGCAACCGACCTGGCAAAATAGGGAGAGTCATCCCATCGTATCTTTCTATAATTTTTGATTGTTTTGAGTTCTTTTGGAAGTGAATCCCAGATCGCTTTGCTTATCTTTTCCAACAGTAATTTCTTTGAAAACGTATCGGAAGTTACCAGACTTATCTCCCTAACAGGCTGGGGATCTTCAAAAGGGATGCAAACCACCTCGTCCGATGAATCATTGTCTTTGTCAGAAAGCCAGGGTATAATAGCAAAGCCATGTTGTGATTTCACCATGTTCTTCAACGTTTCAATTGAGTTAATGTGATAAGCAAAATTATGGTGCTTTCGTTTTCCACTCAGATCACAGATATCCAACAATTGTGAATTGTAACAGTATTCGTCCTCCAGGATCAATAACTCGTTGATATCGTTTGGATCGAGGGCGTAGAATTTCCTCCTGGATTGCATATGGAGGATAGGAAGGTAAGCCATAAAGGGTTCATCAAAAACCGGGTATTCCTTTAAATAAGGATTGCCTGTAGGAGTCGACATTAACGCCACATCAATTTCTCCTATCTCAAGACTCTTCATCAAGTCAACCGTTGTGGCTTCCTTGATAATCAATTTGACTTTGGGTACCGGTTTTTGCATCGCCCTCAGGCATAATGGGATCAAATAAGGTGCTAAAGTGGAAACAACACCAATAGTCAGGCTTCCCTCGAGCATATTCTTTTGGGACACCACGAAATCCCGGATGGCATCGACATCATGGAGTACCTTCTTCGCCATACCTATGATTTCCTTACCGAGTGGGGTTGGTTTTAACGGCACTTTCGATCGATTAAAAATCTTTAACCCGATTTCCTCTTCTAACTTTTTTAGCTGGATGGTCAAACCTGGTTGCGAAACCGCACACTTTTCTGCCGCACTGGCAAAATGCCTTTCCTGGTCCAGAATGACAATGTATCTGAGCTGTTGGAGTGTCATCTAATGTTAATTTTGATGAGAATTAATATAAATATTAT
>JBCDKO010000178.1:0-10258 GCA_038746525.1 Bacteroidota bacterium | reverse complement strand
GCCTATCTAGACGAGTATTGTTACCGATTTAACCGACATCTGATGAAGGGTAAACTATTTGACCGTCTGATGGATAGAATGGTAGCTCATAGCCCGGTCTACTGCAAAAACTTGACTATTTACTAAGTGCCTACTTCAATATTTTTTATTCAAAAATAAGAGATCGGCCTGTTGTTGGTAATGATGGTGCTTTTACAAAAATTGCAAATTGACAATCTGTATTCGTCTCATATTGCAACCAACTGTTAACTAGTGCAATTAAATTATCATTTGGTAATTTTTATTTAGACTAAATAAAAATAGTTACCTACTTTTGTTTGAGTATAAAGTTTAATCAAGTAAAATGGCAACAGTCAACTAAATTGCTGAAATATTTTTCTCTACTTTTTTCTTTAGTAGCTTTTTCTCAATCCTCCCATACGATTTCTGGAATTATACAAGATACCACTGAAAATGGAGTTCCTTTTGCCAGTATCATTTTAGCTGTAGAAGGTAAGTTTGCAATTGCTGATGAGCATGGACAGTTTAAGATTCCAAACGTTCAAAAGGGTACATATCAAGTTGAAATCCGCTCTACCGGATTTCAAACAATCAGCCAAACTATTGAAGTATCGAAAGATTATGTTCTGAACGTAACTTTAGAAGCATCCGTCGATGAGCTCGAAGAGATTGTTGTAGTGGGCAAAACCGAGGCAAGGATCATTAGTGAAGAACCCATTACGATTAGTTCGATGGATATCACGCAATTTCAGGATCAAGGCATAGGTACGGAAGAAGTATTAAAAATGACCACTGGTCTTGTGATCAGACAAAGTGGTGGTTTAGGAAGTGGCATTAATATCAATTTGAATGGGCAATCAGGAAATGCTATTCGGACCTATTATGATGGTATACCGCTGGAAGTTTTAGGAAATGGCTTGCAATTGAATACAGTACCGGTAGATGCGTTGGAGCGGGTTGATGTATACAAAGGTGTTGTCCCTGTCGATGTGGGTACGGATGCGTTGGGTGGTGGTCTTAATATGGTCCCTGTAGTGCAGAGCAGCGACTATTTAAGGACGTCCTATTCCTATGGATCGTTTAATACCCATCGATTTACCTTCAGCGGATTAAAAAATTTAAATCAAAAAATATCCTTATCTACCATTTCATATTTCAATTATTCGGATAATGATTTTAAGATGAGAGATATTCGAAGTAATATACTTACAGAGAGGGGGATTGTGGAAGAATTTATCGATACGAAGCGTTTTCATGACCGACATATTTCGGGGTATATAGAAGGCAAATTACGCATTAAAGATTTGAAATGGGCTGATCGGCTGGAGTTCGCATCATCTTATTCGAGGATAGAACAGGAAATTCAAAACGCTGGAAGATTTACAAATGAGGCCATTGGTGAAGCAGAAACTTCAAAAGAGGTATTTACTCAACGTATCGATTATCGAAAGCACTTTTTTAGAGACCAACTAACTGCAAGGTATTTCGGAGTGTTTTCTCATGCAGTGGATAATGTTAACGATAGCACCACCAACATTTACAATTGGAGAGGGGAAATTATAAGATCGAATAATGACAGAGGGGCTGAAATTTTCGAAAATCCTACCTTTCTAAAGCGAGAAAACGCAGGTACTGTGCATCGGCTCACCCTAAATTACAAGTTGACGGATCAAATCGAGGTGAAGGTCTCTGATTATTATCAACGCGACCGTTTAAACGGGGAAGATCCTTTGGCAGAGCTTATTTTGGTTGAGGATGAATTGATTGATCCGAATACGCTTTCTTCTACATTCAGCCGAAACATTTTCGGGGCGGAGTTGAATGCAAAACTTTTTGAAGATAAATTAAGTGCCATCACTTTTTTCAAAAATTATTTTTACCAGGCAAAGGCAATAGATCCTAATCGGGTGCGTGATTCAGAATTTGCAGTTAATGAAATAAGAAATAATAGTAATGGTTATGGCTTCGCTTTGAAGTATGAACCACATCCGGCTTTTTTTATCAGGTCGAGTTTGGAGCAGACCATACGTATACCTTCGCAAGTGGAAATTTTTGGTGATCTCGCAGCAGTAATACCAAACCTCGACCTGCAACCAGAAGAGAGTTTAAACTGGAATATAGGTGCCCAGTTTGAAAAACGATTTAACAATAATCGTTTCATTTTATTGAACGTAAACGGCTTTATTCGAAAGCAATTAGATCTTATCCGACCAGAGTTGGTTTCATTTGATCGAATACAATTTAAAAATATAGCAGAGGTAGATAGCAAAGGCATTGAGTTGACCTTGAAGGTCAGTCCGTTTAAAAACCTGTCTTTACAGGGAAACCTCACTAATCAAAGCAACAAAAATGCTAAAACGGATTCCGGTAATGACATAGGTAAGCAAGTACCTAATATTCCACTTACCTTTTATAACATAGGGCTAAAATACAAAATAGAAGATCTCTTGAAAGCAGACAATAGCTTACAAATTTCCTGGACCTATCTAGTCATCGACAAATTTAGCACCAGTACGGTATCAAATCTGGCAACTGCAAACCCTGATAATTTTGTCCCTGAACAAAATGTGCACAACGCAGGGCTGACCTATTTACTAAAAGAAATGGGATTGGCCTGTTCCTTCAACCTGCAAAATATATTCAACGCTGAACTTTTTGATAATTTTAGAATACCCAGGCCGGGTATCAACTATTCACTTAAAATAAATTATTCACTTTAAACTAAACCACGTATTCATGAAAATTAAAATAAATACAATACTGATTTTAGGCGGTCTCTGTATGCTGCTAATGTTTTTTTCCGCTTGTTCCGATGATGATTCGGCTGACCCGGACGATGAAGTTCCTAATCCTAATATTACAACAGGATTTATATCAGTAGGTAATACCAGTTCTGGAAATCAAGTAGTGCGGTACTTTGAAGAACTCCCTACTGGCACTGTAGACTTATCGGAAAATGCTACGGATTTTATTAGGTTTCGTCCTGAAGCGATATTTAATGGAGCGATTTATTCACACCGTATAGATGGAACAGACGGTTTCTCCAAAATAGTCGTAGATGCTGATCAACAATTTGTAGAGGAAGGTGCTATTCCCATCTCGTCGGGAACATTTGCAATCGCTGTTAAGGATGAGTCGACAGGTGTTTTTCAGGATTTTGGGACTCCGGATGTGATCACGATGTTTGACCCTGCCACTTTTCAACTTACTACATCCATTGATATGAGTGCAGGTTCTGTGCCCGGTGATGTTACACCAGCATATCAGAGATTTATATTCCGGGGAGATGATGTTTTTTCCGTGATTTCTCAGACTGATGGGAGCGGCTTTAACGATTTTATTGTTCATCAGGCAAATCTCTCTAATAATACGTTTGTCGGAGATACGCGCAGACTAGGTAATGGACTGGCGACTATCAGTAGAGATGATGGAGGACAAGGTTTAACCGATGCAGGTGGTAATTTATATATCCCTGATGCAGGTGATATTTGGGGCAGGGGCAATGCTGCTCGTTTAAACAAAATATTGGCAGGGAGTAATGAAATTGATGCCACTTATATATTTGAGCCTGCTCTCACATTGAATCCGCAAAATACTTTTTTACCTTATTTCAGAGCTTTTAAGTTTTTAGAAAGTGGTAAGGCAATAGCTGTTGTAAACAGAGAGGTACCACAAGAAGTAGAGACAATTACTGCCGATGCCGGTGGGTCAGAGAATTTAACAACAACAGATCAATTAGCAATATTTAATATCTGGCTTCAGGCTGAAACCGCAGTCTGGTGCGAGATAGATGTGGAGACACTGACAGTTACGCCTATAGCGGGCATTCCTGCTATTCGTCCACTTACTGGAACAGTCATCAATTTTGAATTTAATGAAGATGTTTATATTCCCGCTGAGACGTCAGCAGAAAGTGCTTACTATAAGTGGAATCCAACTACGGGTGATGTTACCAAAGCGTTTACTATGACTGGAGTTACTGTTCCAACATTTTATAATCTTGGTAGCAACAATTAAAGCTAAGACAGGCTTAGATTTCCACTATTGTTTTTTAAATGCTGACAATAAAATAGTATAAGCTAGAATTGCTTGTCCATAATAAATCTTGATGAGCTGAATGCTAAATGAATGATTAGTTTGGGAGTCACATTTTATTTTGTTTCAGTATATCTCCTCTATGCGACAGCAAAAAGAGTGGAATATCGTAAACAAGCTTTTTCCATCTATTGGGAATCAAGGCCCCTCCTTGCGAAGGGCCTGTCTTTATTGTTTGCAATGGCAGGAACCGCTTTGATTGCCAGTAGAATTGATATCACTAGCGCATTGTTAAGTTCACTGCTGATTTGGCCGCTATTAGCCTCTATCGTAGTGCTTTTTGCACCGTTACTTAATAAGTTAAGAAGTGTCTATATAGTATTGGCATTGCTTGCCTTACTTATTGGGCTTATCTATTTATAAAGTAAAGAACTATCCATATGAAACAATTATTGTGAAAAAGGGTTTCGTTGTGCGAATGAAGAGATGTTTATGGAGAAAAATGATAGTGCAAATGGCCTATGCCTGCAAATAAAAAATACCTAATAACATCAGGCTGGACAAAGGCCAGTAAGTTCCTGGCGGCTTTTTTGGGAAGTTTAATTGCTTTAACCTCAGCGGAGATAGCACTACTAAGCAAGCTTGATCAAACTATAGTGGTGTGGACGGCAAGCTATTGTATATTGATACTTTGGGTATTTCTAATGCTACTGGTTTATTGGATTAGAAAAGCCTGGGTATCATGGCTAATCCTTGCAGGCATTACGCTGTTGTCTGCTTTCTTTTTTTGATCAGAAAAATTAACAACAAAAGAATGGTTAAAGACAAAAGAAATTACAATGTGTTTTTCAACGTGCATACCGTTTCGGGTATCGTTATCAGTGTTGGATTGTTTGTTATTTTCCTTGCTGGAGCCTTCGCATTGTTCCAATGGGAGATCGATAATTGGCATCACAATAAGGCTGATCGACCATTTAAAATAGACATTGATTATGACCGAGTACTTGAATTGGTAGAACAACAAGGCTATGAAATGAAAGGGAGAAACCTTGTAATTAGATATTACAAGAACTTCGATTACATAAAAGCCATTGCACGACCTTTGACTGATGAGAGCGACAGCAGCTATACAACGATTGATGCAAAGAATACAGGACTTATATCATTGCATTTTGATCCTGAAACCTATGAAATACTGGACAAAGACCCAGTAGGTGTAATATCCTTAGGGAGATACATCTACCACCTACATTATTTTCGTCAAATACCTATCATTGGCAAGTATTTGGCAGGGTTTGTTGCTTTGTTCTTCGGCCTAGCGATCCTCAGTGGCATTATAGTACATTGGAAGAAAATAATCCTTAATTTTTTCACTTTCAGGATTAAAAGTAGTATCAAGAACTTATGGACAGATGGGCATGTAGCTTTGGGTATTCTGGGACTGCCTTTTCAGTTTATGTACGCCATTACGGGTGCTCATGTAGGAGGAATGGCAGCACTCGCTTCGCTACCCATATTTATTTTTGCGTTCAACAGTGATCCTGATAAGATGGAAAAGATTTTCTATCCGCTGCCTACAGTAAACATGGAAAATTTTCCTGAACCCTCGGAACAAACAGAAGGCCCTAGTATAAATGATCTGCTCTATCCTGCTTTGAAATTACTTGATCCCACTCAAGTACGTGAGGGAGACGTTATATTATTTGATTATGGGAAAAAAGAAGGAAGAGCGCTAGTGCGGTTCCACTCCTTGTATGGTGATGATACTCAATTTACAAATAGATCATACCAATTGATACGCCTGGCAGATGGATTGGTATTGGAAGAAAGCACTCAAGCTACTTTCGCTCATGATACTGATTACACAATTAAACAGTTGCACTATGCACGTTTCGGAGGCTTTTTTGTAAAAATTGTCTACTTTATAATGGCTATTATCACTTGCTATGTGATCCTGTCTGGTGTGATGATTTGGTTGGTAGCCCGAGACAAGAAGACCTATGCTCGCAAAGCGAAGTTCAATCGAAATGTAGGGGCTATTTTCGTTGGAGCATGTATGGGCTTGTATCCGGCCATTGCCTTGTTTTTTTGTCTGGTAAAGTTATTTCCCAGTAGTTTTGAGACAACGTGTAATGTGTTTTTCCTATTCTGGCTGGTCTACACCGTTTACAGCTACATCATCAAAAGCCCTTTCAAGGTCAATAAGCACGCACTGTTGCTTGCAGGAGTGTTAGGAATAGCTATTCCACTCATTAATGGATTAACGACAGGCTTATGGCTATGGAAATCTTACGGTTTGGGATATTCAGATACTTTTTTCGTGGATATTTTGTGGTTAATCATGGGCACCATCACAATGATCTCAGCTTTAATAATTAAACCAGTAGAAAAGAAAAATAAAAGTAAAGAAGAAAGAAAAGTCTCTTATTCATACCAGACTCAAAACGAGTTAGTAGATCTCCCGGAACTTAAATAAAAATCTATCTTGGCATCAAGTCTATGAAACATTCATAAAAATGAATACTAAAAAAGACTTTGGAAACCAATAGATATCCCATATATTAAATCGTTCAATGGAAGCTTCAGGTATGAATGCTTGAATATGAATTGGTTCCTATCTGCGGAAGACGCAAGAGAAACGATAAAAGCCTGATGTCGGGAATACGATGAGTTCAGGTTGTCAAGTCGAAAGTTATGGTTAAGGAGAATTTACATTCCTCAAAAGCTCAATTACTATTTTGATAGGTTAGAAGTAAGCATTCAGGGTCGCAGACCGAGAGGGCAACTACGAAGATGTTGTGTTAAGACATGATAACAGTGACGATTTTCTTAGTGCAAAAGAGAAATATTTTGGCGCATTGATAGATCGCTATGGCAATCGAATAGGAGACGGAAAATTCAATATTAGTGAACTGTTTTTTAATATGATTTATAGAGTGGCATGGGTTTTGAAACATATGACTCAAAGTTATTAACATAGATTCATAACCTGAAGGTCGGAGGTTTGAGTTTTCCTCCCGTTACTCTGAAAACTAAGCAGTTACCAAAAAGTGGTTGTCTTTTTTGCTGCCTATTTCAACACAGCTATAACAGGTAAAGTTTTAATACAGGGATTTTCATTCAAGCAAGTTCAGGTTTTGGATTTGTTTTCTGTAACGTGAACGAAGAAATTAATTCCCTATTAACCTGCTACATATCCAACCAACCTGTTTTTTCATCTTTTTCTTTTCCCTTATAATAAGTATCGCTGTTCAGTTGAAGCAGTGCGTTGATACTCTTCTAACAGTAACCTGAAAGGATAGTAGCTACTTGCGCTCATCACATTCGTTTCCCCATAATACACCGTAAAGGCATCCCAATGGATGGCTACTTCCTCTGCGTTTTCATTGCTCAGGTAAGCCAAGAGATATCCTTTACGGTCTGCAATGATGTCGTTTAGGCTGATCGTTTCGTGTACGCCGATTCCTTGTGCTACAGTGGTGATCTGTAAGAAGCCCGCTCGCACATAGTTCATTTCCCGATCAAAGAAGATGTAATTCACAAAGGCTCTCGGTGCGGTACTGCTGTTGCCCTTGCTCGACATATCTATCCCGTTCAGTGCCTCATCAAATACACTGGATGAGTTGCTCACCCCATGCTCTACGCCGCTGCCATACGCTGCATCGAACGAGCTAAATAAGGCATCATACGCGGTACCTAAAAAGTTGTTGTTACTTAGCGCACGTTCGTAGTTCGCATTCACGGTCAGGTCTATTGTATCTCGCTTGTCTACACTTAGAAAGATCATCGCACCCGTCTCACCCGCCTGCAACAGGGCTACTTCATCCCCGCCACTTGTTGTATTTGCATTGATGTTTGTATACCTGTGTAAATCTCGGAATCCATTATCCTCACCACTCTCGAAGTCTTCCACCATCTCATAGTTCTCAGGTGTGGTGGAGAAGGTTACTCTCACATTGCCCAGGTGATCAGTAATATGATACTGAAAGTCAAATGTCCCCTCACTTTCGTTCGGCACAAGCCTCCCTTCTTCGTGCTGAATGAGTTGGAGTTTTCTGCCTGCTCCCTCGTGGGCATCTTCATAGATAAAGTTTCCTACGTAGTCCGTGGTCTTCGTCGGAACTCCTCCTTCGTAGACGATCTGTCTCAGCTTCATTCCGCTGGCATCATACAGCGTCTCTTGCACCTGTCCATTCGCCCATTCCACACGTGTCGGTAAGTTCAGGTGATTGTATTCAATGCTGGTGATGCCCTTGTTCAAATCCTTTGTCATATTGCCATTAGCATCGTAGGCATAGTCATCACCTGAGTGGCTACCATCTTTAAACCCCGCCGACCCAACGTCGCTCGCTGGTAGCGAGTGACCATTATTTTTCTTTTTTTGTTCAATGGTCATTCTCATTCAAATCATATTTTATACTCGTTACTCGGCACAGCCGAGCGACTGTTGAGAGTATATTTATGCCTTTTCAAGCAGTTGTTTATAAGAGGATTGCAAATCTATGTAGGCACTTTCCTGTACTATTCCTTTATTGACTGTTTCACAATGGATCAGAAAATTGCTTAATGCATCCAAAATTGAGCTTTTGAAGGATGAGAAGTTCAATTTCAGACTTAGTCTTTTGCCAACCAACTCTATATCATTTCCCGTTTTTACGAGCTTAAACACTTTACCATTGTCTTCTCCAACCAATCTAGTTTCTCCCTTAGCTTTTCCGGATAGAACTTCAATTGCCTCAATAAAGGAAGTCAATGTTATAAAAACCATGCAATGCCTTTTTTCAAACAGAAGTATGGAAAAATCCTTCTCTATAATCTCAAACCAGCCTAAGCTCAAACTTGCGTCTTCCTCGTACAATTGAAGTTCTTCTTGTATTTTTATAATGAATTGCATTATTCAGTTCCTCCCACTCTAAAAAATGTTACTACTTCTTCGTTTTTCTGATCGATCACAAGTCTATAGTTATCCGTCTGATCATTCAATTTGATCTTTTTCTCAAAAGTCTGAACTGATTTAGATGGATTTGAGACACGTGTTCCCTTATTAAAAACTTCTCCTATAGCATCAAATATTTGCTCATTAGTTGTTCCACTTGGAAACAAATCTCCTTTTGCTTTATCTAAAAAATCATCAGCCGAATGTCTTTCTAGGATATGCTGTAGACCTTTTTTGGAATTACCTTCGAATAAGTTAACGACACCTCCAAGTTCACCATCCCTCGTAAAATGTCTTAG
This sequence comes from Bacteroidota bacterium, assembly GCA_038746525.1. GTDB lineage: Bacteria > Bacteroidota > Bacteroidia > Cytophagales > Cyclobacteriaceae > Ekhidna. The sequence goes on along the minus strand of JBCDKO010000178.1, from coordinate 988 downwards.
AGCTTGTTTCGATGTGCTTCCTAAAGTAGCCCTTGAGCCTGTTTTTGCCAATAAACCTGTGGGGCCGCCTCCCGGGTAAATAGAGGCTCCATCAATTGCTCCAAAGACTGTTGCCGAAAGTTTATCGGTAATCCGTGGCCCACTCTCATGCAAGAAAGGCACTCCATCTTCTCCGGTCATCACAGAAAACTCATTCCTAATAATAAAAGGTACATTCGGCCCTGCTTTTATAAAGCCAGCAATTGTATTTGCCACATTCTTTCTCGCAGCAACAAAGTTCAAGTACAGTAAAGACAACACCTGATCATCTGCCACACAATTCGGGCAATTAGGGTCTATTGGCGCACGTCCATCCGGATCTGTGTATCGAATTGGATTATTTCTAAACAGCGAGTACGATGACTGATCCGGGAACTGATCGGCTAATATATCTTGCGCATTGGTTCGCCAGATAAGCGGATCCCAGCCTCTTGGACCAAAATCATAAACTCGCAGCTCTGGTAACCATTCTTTACTCTGGAACTTCCATTTATTCTTTACTGAAGCAGTTCTTTGATGCTCATTAAAAGTTGCACCTCCGGGATAATATGCTTGAGCTTGTACTACATTCGTCTTCCCATGATACACCCTAAAATCATCCCAATGGATGGCTACTTCCTCTGCGTTTTCATTACTCAGGTAAGCCAAGAGATACCCTTTACGGTCTGCAATGATGTCGTTTAGGCTGATCGTTTCGTGTACGCCGATTCCTTGTGCCGCGGTGGTGATCTGCAAGAAGCCCGCTCGCACATAGTTCATCTCTTGATCAAAGAAAATGTAATTCACAAAGGCTCTCGGCGCGGTACTGCTGTTGCCCTTGCCCGACATATCTATCCCATTCAGTGCCTCATCAAACACACTGGACGAACTGCTCACTCCATGCTCTATGCCGCTGCCATACGCTGCATCGAACGAGCTAAATAAGGCATCATATGCGGTACCTAAAAAT
>JBCDKO010000177.1:0-10326 GCA_038746525.1 Bacteroidota bacterium | reverse complement strand
TTCTAAGAAGTGCAATTTTTGCTTGTTCGCTCTAAATGCAGGGGAGGTATTATTGGCAAAAATTTTGATAGATCATTGATAATCAGTATATTGATCTTTGTTAATCGGGGATGATTCACGGTGAAAAAGTTCACGTATTAAATGTAAAACGAACCGATTTTTTTAAAAAAAACACACACATTGTGAGACTTAGGGTATCCCTTAGTTGGGATACCTTTCTATACAGGTATTTGTGAGTTATTTAAATGCGATTGCCCTGTAGGGGAGGCCTTGACGAACCTGCATCAGTTCATAGACAAAGTGTGGTTACAAGGTAACTATATGGGTCTACCTGCACTATGTTTACAGAGAGCGAAACAGTAAAATTTTACGGCCTTAGAAGCCGGGTTTGCCCTATATCAAACCACCCCCTCAAAGTACTTTCTCACCTCTTGCCGGACCTCCGGGCCTAATACCATTAAAAGATGATCGTACAGGCTTTTAAAATGAGAATATTCTCCGTTTTGCATCAGTATCCATTCGTTTACCGCCTTGGCAAACTCAGCTAAATCCATGGCTTTACTTAACTCATACAACGCTTTTGCTCCCTTGTTTACCTCCAGATAATCGGCCCCATCAGCAAAGAGCAAAGAAGGTTCTTGATTTGGCTCATTGTTTTTATCCATTACATATCGTTCATGCTTTTTTTCCAGCAGATGATCTACGGCTTCCTTACCTAGTTCCTGCCGTACAAGATGTAAAGCTAAGGCTTCAGGCAAGGCTACTTTCAGCATATCGGCGCCCTGTACATCAGCGATCTTCATGGTTGCATTAACCCATTGTGTCACAACTTGTGCAGCTACAGTTTGATAAATATAGGCACGCGCTTTTATGTCACTGGTTAAAGCATACCAACCCTCCTTTTCAGAAATAGCAATGGCATTCGAGAAATTATAAAAAGCCTGTTGGTGAAAAGGGATCTCATAAATACGGACCTGATCATGAGGAAAATCCCCAAAATTATCCTGGACAAATCTTACCGCCTTACTAGCTACTGCAAAGTAAAGCTCTATATTAAAACGATGTTTCGGATCAAAAAGCAGCCGGACGTTTACCCCATGATTTTCGACTCTCTCTGCTGCATACTTTGCAGAACCAAGATGCCAATTAAAAGGTTGCGGTTCAATTACTTCAAACTGAAAATAATTCCTATCATCCTCCTGCCATTCATTGACCAGCCTTCCTGGCGCAATGGCAGTTTGAGCTGCTGAGGTTGAGATCAACAATTTGCCTTCCACCCACTCAGCATCAGGCGAATGGGCATCCTGTTTTAGGGCAACAGGATCATCTACGCTCGCCATACGGGAATCCAGCTTTTTAAGGCCATGATCCTGCCGTTTCCGATTCTCAGCAAGTTCCATTTCACTTTTGTATCCTATGATGGGTAAAAACTGCCGGACACTGCCAAAAGAACCGTTAAACATCAAGTCAGGTTGCGGGGCATCTCCACTTTGGGTGAACCCTCGATACTGTTTTTCTGCCACCACTTGTAAAGAAAAAATACTATCAGTACGATGGAGAGGTGGTATTCGATATGCACCTATACCGGAGGTTTCATCAAACCATGCTGATTCCAGGGGAGCGTCGTTTAGGTTTAATTTTTTTACTTTTACGAACTCTTCCCAGTTGAGGTAAAGGGTGTCAATCGGTATTCCGGTTCCATTCCTCAATCGAATTTCCGTCCGGTAAACGGCCTTTCGCTCCCCTGGATAGAAGTCAAATTCAAGGTCAAGAGTGTGGTACTTGGGTTGCACAGCATCTTTGATGTACGCGTAGGTTCTTTCATAATCTGCACTTTCCCGCTCTTCTACAGCTAAGGGCGTAAAATTCCCAAAGCCGTTAACTTGCTTGAAGATATGAGACCGGGTGACAAAAAAGCCTGCTAAAGCAACCAGGATCAACACTTTCCCTTTCCAGGATAACTGTGGGTTGATAAAAGAAAAAGATTGCCACCATTTTCGATGGCTGCCCCTTTGCCATAACCATACCCCTCCCAGTATAAAAATAACCGCAAGGAAAGCCCACATCAGAAAGTACCAGGGAGCTGATATCTTCCAAATGCCATGACCATTCATCTCAGAATAGTCCTCCGGCCCTGGTACAACCGGGAAAAAATAACTAATTTCTTCTGCAAGACCGAGTTCATAGGATAGGAGAAGAAGAAGAAAAATACCTACTGAAGTGATGTGAGTAACAAATCGATTCTTGGTAAGACCCGCCAGGAAGAACGCCATGGCAATCATAAGAATGTAGGTGAGCCAGCCGAAGTTATAGCCCAACATATCATAAGCATACAGTTCCCAATCGATCAACCCTGCACCGCCTCGAATAAGTTGAACAATGATGCCCACCACCAGCAGTGTAAAAGCCATAAATAAAGCTATCATCACCATTGCGATGTAACGAGACAACGTAACTGTCCAGGTGGGTACTGGCAACGCGTCGGTAATTTGCCAGATGTTTGCGGAGCGATCTTTGAAAAACAACTCACCTGCCCAAACCATCAGCAAGATAAACATGAACACACTGAAAGAAAGCCGAAAAGCAGTCATGATAAAGGTGAGGGGCTGGGTCTCACCAATGAAGAAGGATGAATTCCATAAAATGTTTTGAAGGATATTCATCACCACCACCACGCCTACGATAACCCTAAATCCCGTAGAGCGGACCAGGTCTTTCAGCTCAAGAAGTGACAAAGTCAACATCTTTTGCGCAAAGGCCCATTGTGTGAAACTGGTAAACACTTCCGTGTCTTGCCTAGCGGTTTCAATTTTGGGTAGCAAAGACTCTTTGCGGGTATTTTTAGCCGGTTTCCCGGAAGGGGTTCGAAGGAACCCTTTAAAACTAAACTTGCGGTAGGCTAAAAAAAGAAGAATTGAACTGAAGCTCAACCAAAGCAATCGATTAACGAGTAAATAATTGCTTATCGAGAGATAGCCATAATTTCGCTGTTCTACAGACATTTGCTGGATCGCATGATCCACCGTACTGTAGGCAAATGGATCGGCTATTAGCAAAACCGGAGTAGCTCCCGAGGTGGCATAGGTGGAGTGGACCACCAGAAAGGCAATGGAATAGACAATCACTGCCAGGTACCCGGCGGCAAGTTTACGTGAATAAACAAGGGCAAAAAATACCGAAGAGGTAAGCAAGAGCAGATTAGGTAACAATAGAATCACATATCCATGCAAAAGTTGCCAAAGAGGTGCGGACCCAAATCTATATGCCTCCGCAATGCCAACGTAAGGAACTAGCAGCATACCGATGATGTATCCTAACCCCAAAAGCGCATTAATTGAAAAGGCAGCCAGGAAACGGGAAAAGAAGAACCGCTTTTCGGGTAGTGGATTGGTAAAGAGCCATTGGCCTGTTTTGTATTGTATTTCCTTATATAAAACCGGCCCGGTAATTACGGCCACGATGATGATCATGAGAATGCCTCCACCTGCCAGGTTCTGGTAGAAGACAACGGGGGCATTCATTAGAAGATCTTCGTTGACGAAAAGGTCAAAAGTACCTTTGGTATACCAAATACCCTGGAAAATAAGTAAAGCGTAAAACAAAAAAATCGTCCAGTGAGTAAAGCGATTCTTAATTTCGTAAATAAGGATTTTTGCGATCATGCTGATATTTCTTGATTAAACAAAGTATTAAAATAAGCATCCTCCAAGCTCGGGGATTTCTGGTTAAATGCATGGTCAGTAAATTCATCATCCACTACGGTAATCATCATTTTTCCTTGATGAAAGCGTTGAGAAATAACTTTATGCTGTTCTTTATAGTGAGACAGTTCTGACTGACCAAGAGGAGTTTCCAATAATTTGCCTCGCAGTGATTGCTCAACTTCTTCCGGCTTACCTGTAAGTAATACCTCCCCTCGCCCGATGATGGCCATATCATTATAGAGTGTGCTTGCATCTTCTACAATGTGTGTAGAAAGCATCACCACCTTATTTTCCCCTATTTCTGCGCGCAGATTATAAAACCGATTACGTTCCATGGGGTCCAGCCCGGCAGTAGGCTCATCCACTACAATCAGCTGTGGATTGCCTATCAATGCCTGGGCGATCCCAAAGCGTTGTTTCATCCCTCCCGAATAGCTATTGAGATATTTTTTGCGCACATCGTAGAGATTTACCTGATCCAATAGCCCGGATACTTGCTTTTTTCGCTCCTCTTTTTTGACCCTGCCTTTCATATTGGCAATGTGCAGTAATAACTCCTCGGCACTGATGTTTGGGTAGACTCCGAATTCTTGAGGCAGATAGCCTAATACTTTGCGCATTTCACCAGAGCGTTTTAGCACATATATTCCAATGAAAGTAATGGTTCCCTGATCAGCGTTCTGGAGCGTGGCGATGGTCTTCATCAGGGTGGACTTGCCTGAACCATTTTGACCTAGCAGGCCAAACATGCCTTTACCAATCGTAAGGCTTACATTTTTCAGTGCTTGCACATCGTTAGGGTAGGTTTTGGAGATATTTTTAATTCTAATGGCATTATGTTAAAATTTAGGAAATAATCGATTAATACGCTTTCTATCAACTTCATATTCTTTTCCAAACGGCTTTTCCATCATCAACTCCTCTTCTTTTACTCGCAGGAAAAGCAGTCTGAATAAAATGATTTCAATGAAGACCAAGAAGAGGAGCATCTTCTCCGGCGTATCTTTTACTCTTTCCAGCCAATCCCATTCAGCATGATATTATTATATCTTAACCCACCATCCTGCCTTATCCACACCCTCTGGGACTTGGTCGATAATCCGCGCCATCTTCTTGAATTGATTGATTATATCTTATTTTGGTTTTATCCAAATCTCTTAAAAAGCAAATTAAAAACGAATGCTTGCTTGACGTGATCCCCGATACGTAATAAAAAAGCCCCTTAACGGAGGAAATGATGCCTCCATTGCGAGTGCAGAGAGAGGACAGATACCTTTTGATCTTGTTACAATTAGAATCTTTTGAAAAAACCGCCCTTTTGGCCTAACTCTTTGTTGCTCAAAATTTCAAAAGCCTCATTTACGACCAGTAAACTACGCTTTTGAAATTCCGAAAGCCTCGATTTGGACCAAAAATCCAGTTTTGCAAAGGATTCAATTAGTCAATCAATATTTAATTATTAATGTTATTCAAATGAAATTACCGTCTACCATCTCTCTGATGATCCTTAAGGGCCGTCTTTTTCTTTTGGTTTTGCAGTAGTGATTCAGGTGATTTAGCACCTCCCGAAGACCCATTAATTAACAGTGAGCTAGCGGGAGAATTTAAGAAGAATCATTCACCACAAATAGTGGCGAGTTGATTCAAGTAATTGATTTACAGTAGTTGAATATTCATACTGAATGATTTTTGATTCCTCAAATTTGGGGAACGATTTTGTCATTTGTCATCTCATTCGAAATCAATTACCTCATATTCAACGTATTACATTATCTCAATGAATAACACCCGAATTTTTCGGATTAAGCAATGTGGTGCCAGGACCTATCCCATTCCTGCCTTATCCAACCAACCTATCAGACCCTACACGGATCTTTTGTTACATGACATGGGGGAAGATCTTGCAGACGACAGAGAAGATTTTCTCGCTGCTGGCCGAGAATGGAGAACCTCGCCATTATGGGGGTTAGGGCTGATTAAAACGGTCAACAATCACACGTATTTATTGCACGATGGAAGAGCAAGAAACATAGAAGAAGCTATCTTATGGCACGGAGGAGAAGCCGGATCCTCCCAAAACCAGTTCAAATCACTGAAACAAAGAAGAGCGAGAACAATTATTACGCTTCCTGGAATCGCTTTATTGAAGTAGGCACTAGTAAATATGAAAAATGAGGTTTAATATGCATATGAGCATATTTGGATTTAGAAATCTGCTGATTCGTAGTGTTTGCTTTATCTGAATGATCCATTTTCTTTGTTTGTAGCTTGCCAGAGCTATTTATTAAGGGCCTAATTTAATCGCTTTAATTAATCATTACCGTTCATAAATTGATTTTAAAGTCCCTGCCATGACTATTTGAAGAAGCTTCATATTCCGTTAGTTACTTTGATATTCTCTTATATTCCAGGTACTCGATTCGTGTGTTCGTTTTACCATTTATCTGCTGACAATTTTATTTTTAAGATTTTCTCTTAAGACTTATAGGGTGTTGTTTCGTCCCGTAGCTAAGCTTCCTGGATGATTCCTTTATCGTGGTTAGTGAGATTCTTTGAGCTCATTGAATTCAATATTTCGCAATTTTTTTCTTCCGTTAATTTTCAGAAGTTCCTGTTCGTTCGATCGTTCATTTTTCCCACTCTTGGTTCCCTAATTTTAAAAAAACTCTTCATTCCTTGATCTTTTTAGAATCATTCTAATACCCATTTCGACATTATTTTTGCCGATGTTCAAAACATTAATCGATGGGTATGAGAATGTATTTAAAGGATTCAAAAGTTCCTGCTGTAGAGATGAGTTATCCCATACAGGATAACAATAAAGAGGAATCGATTTCGGAGATAAGCGGCTCGTGGGAATCTTCATTCGGGAAAGCCTTTTGCAAAGGATATTATTTTGATGACATCATCATAGGCTTTGGTAATTACACCATATTTGATCATACCTTTTTCAGGATAGAGAGCAACTGGGAGGTGATAAAAATGTATTTTGTCTTGAACGGTCATATATCTATCACCGACTATACATCTGGAAAGAGATTTTCCTTCGGAGCTAACCGGCATAATATTATTTACAGTCATAGCCTTGAAGGAAGCTGTGAGTGGAGTAAAAACACAAACATGCAAATATTTGAGATTGCATTTACTCCATCATTTTTCAACAAATACCTGCAGGATCATCTTGCTTTCGACATTTTCAGAAAACAGATTTCTGTAAATGCTAACGCTCAAATCAGCCAACACAACCAAATTGTTACCCCAAAGATGACATGGGTGATAGGAGAAATTTTAAAAACCGATTGTACGAGTCCTTACAAACGAATGTTTATTGAAGCCAAAATAATTGAACTACTGATGCTTCAGTTTGAACAGATTGCTGACAATAAAGCCAACAATACCTCCTCGCTCAATAGAAAAGAAATAGATCAGATGCACGCAGTAAAGGAAATTATACTGAATAATATCAATGCTACTTTTTCGCTCATGAACCTGGCCCGAGAAGTGGGAACAAACGAGTTTAAGCTTAAAAAAGGTTTTAAAGAGGTTTTTGGCACTACCGTTTTTGGCTTCTGGCAACAAATGAAAATGGAAGAGGCGAAGAAATTACTATTGGATACAAACCTGACCATCTCCGAAATATCTGATGAAGTAGGCTATAAAAATGCCCGGCATTTCAGCAGGGCTTTCAAAAAGTACTATGGAAAGTCTCCCAGCTACCTCACCAAGGACAAAAACAAGATTAGTGGGTTTTAATTTGCTGATCTGCCCATTTGTAAGGAAGCCGTCAGAAAGAGTATTAACTAGCAAAGCTCTATGTTCCATATCCATTACAGACGCTTCTTCACTATTACGACTTAGTCCGCCTTTATCAATTCTGGAATAATCGCCTTATGGGGTTACTACCTTGCAAGATATGCGATGGACCTTTGATCGTCTAACTAGTTGTCTCCAAGAAAAGACGAAAAACATCCTATTGATGCTTATGGAGCAGTTTTTTTAGCAAAAGATCAAGTCAATTTTACATATTTAAGAATCGTTTGCAAAACTGGATTTTTGGCTCAAATCGAGGCTTTCAGAATTTCAAAAACGTAGTTTACTGGTCGTAAATGAGGCTTTTGAAATTTTGAGTAACGAAGAGTTGGGCCAAAAGGTGGGTTTTTCAAAGGATTCTTTAAATCCATTCGTCAATTTTTTCAAAAATCCTTCTGACTTTTGGATGAATCGAAAGCGAAACTGTGGTTTATTGCTTTCCAGTTAACAACCTCTCAGGTAGATTCAATGATTATTCGCACATTGAAATCTCAAAAAGACCTGCTCCATAAGTTATACACATCATTTTTTTGCAAAACATACCATTTTCTTTGAAATACTAACTAGGGCTTGCTGAGAAAGTCACAGGTGTACCAGATACTAGGCAGCAAGGTGAAGATGTATGCTTATACTTCGATCCGCAGCGAACGACGTAGCTGATGTACCTGTGACTAGTTGAAAAAGCTCGAAATCGAGCTTTTTCAGTGCACCGAAAATGGAAGCATCTGCTCGAAAACCTTGCACCTATTGAAAAAGAAATTTACTAAACAGTATCTTTTGACCACATCAACGTGTTTTTTGAATTGAAAAAACGTTTCTCAGCAAGCCCTAATTATACCGCTCTTTTAATTGCTTGTCTATTTCTTTCATTGTAGTAGGCTGTATAAACTGAATATGTTATCACAGTTTGATTCTTTTTAAAGTATCAAATTTTCATTTTACCCCTTTCTTAAAATCTTGATAAAGCTTACTGGGCTGTATTCCATTATTGTTTTGATATTTTCCACTTTGGTATGTGGCGTATGCACCATGTAAATGATGATAATAGATCTGGCAAATCTCCACATGAGGATAAATAACCAGTGGTTGAACAACGAAAATCTCCAAGGTCCAGTAACCATTAAAACCTACATCACCAAAGCCAGCTGTTACATGCACGAACATGCCCAACCTGCCAATACTGCTTCTCCCTTCTAGCATAGGTACTAGCTTGTCCGTTCGTGTATGTTCCAGCGTACGTCCAAGATAAAGTTTACCCGGTTCTAATCGCATACCAGTTGAGGGAATGACAAGTTTTGATGCTTTGTTCTCAATCTTCATATCCAATACCGGATCCTCATATACCAACAATTCATCATGGAGCCGAAGATTGTAGCTGTTAGGGTTCAATTGATCTGGATTGTAAGGATCGATATCAATATCCTTTCCTATCCTTTTGGCTATTTCCAAACCACTTAATATCATCTATCAGGTAAACATTGGTATGTTAAATAAATGGTAAAGTTATACTACAGCAACCTAACGAAACATTGTTGCTTTCTGGAAGTCGCCTTATCTAATTTTTACTCTAAAACAGATAAGAGAATATGTTAAAGACCACATCAGTACTTTTCTCTTATGATCAAAACATGGAGTTTAGCTTCTTCGATATTGAGATTGAGGCGTGTGCCGGTAATTTGCTGGTGCTTGGCGAGTCTGGAATTGATAAAACCACTTTGTTGCACCTGATAACAGGTTAACGTGACCCTGTTCCGAGGTGTGAAGTTAAAGGGCACACTGCTTTCATGAGCTTTTTAACCGCCATGCAAGACTGTTCTCGAGGCAGGCATAATCGAACTAGTATTTTTAGTGTTCGCATTTTGTCCAAGCACTTTCTGCGCAGGGAAACCTGGTATTGGTACAATTCTTGGCAAGCAAATCACAACACAAGGGCACCTCTAAAAACTCAGCTCAAGAATTTGAGGTAGCGTTTTTTTCTAAGACAAGACGTCAAAAACGGAGTTTAGCAGCGTTAAATAAGTATTTTGATAACGAAGTATCTGGAAAAAAGAGCATCTCAAAAGTTGAAAGTGGGTTTTTAGAGGTGCCCACAAAAAGGTCGATAGGATACGGAACCATGTGACCACATAACAAAGACTTTTAGAACGCTATCACTTACCGTTCTGAGAGAGGTTTGAGAGCGAGCGCTTTGGCCAGGGTGAGGTTTTCCTTATCTACTCGTCGATCTATAATTCAACTAAAGATGATGTAGGGGACAAAAGTCTACTGAAGTTACCCTCCGATGAAAAATTTAATCCAGGCACGCGTTACAACCGCGCGCCATTGGAAAGATCATTAATTAAATTAATTCAAACTAACTTCTTGAGCTAAAATTACAGATTGAAGCATAGTATCATTGATTTTTAGCGTACTAACTAATAAAATCAATCACTAACTTATAATTAATTCCTCTTCTATAGATGAAGGAGTGAATGTCATAATAAATTCATCTCCATCAGGATCTTGATCTTTTATTATTCCATTGGGATTTTCTATAATGTCGATCGGAAAGGTAATGTCTATGTCAGATTTTCCATCGCTAGCTGTGGATGTAGCAGATTTTATATTTGGTTGATGTTTAAGTGTAACCGTAAATTCTCCGGTAGATTCTGTATACACACCAGCCTTCCAAGTAGTTGAGAGGCCTAGAGGATGGCCATGCTTATCATAATCATTGTAAATAATTGCGTCATTCCTGTTGTCTATGTTTCCATTTCCTGCAGGAGCAGCGAATAGATTTTCCGTAAATGCAAAAAAGAACATATGTCCGTCA
>JBCDKO010000176.1:0-10347 GCA_038746525.1 Bacteroidota bacterium | reverse complement strand
TACTGAATGGATCATTCTGATCGTGCGAATACTCCTTTTCGAATGCCCTAAAAATCACCGGCGCTACTCCATAGTTACTTCCACTTTTTCTACTAAACCTAACCTTACTGGATTCAAATGACGCTAAGAATCCTTTGAAAACCCGCTTTTTGGCCCAACGCTTCGTTACTCAGAAATTTCAAAAACCTCATTTACAACCAGTAAACTACCTTTTAAAATTCCGAAAGCCTCGATTTGAACCAAAATCCAGTTTTGCAAAGGATGCTATTCAACTACTATAAATCAATTACTTGAATCAATCCGTCACTAGTTGTGGTGAATAATGCGGGTTAAGCTTATCTGTTGTCTTTTTATATTTTGTCCCTTTATGATATTCGGATAAGTCTTGAAATAGCTTGTGTGGTTAATGGTAATTCTATAAAAGTATTTTGATGTTATGAAGTTATCACAATCAGGAATTCTATTTTCCGACTAGTGTAAGGGCACCTCTAAAACCCACTTTCAATTTTTGAGATGATCTTTTTTCCTGATACTTCGTTATCTAAATACTCATTTAATGCTGCTAAACTCCGTTTTTGACGTCTTTCTCAGAAAAAAACGCTACCTCAAATTCCTGAACTGAGTTTTTAGAGGTATTCCAAATTTAAGGTCTTGACCTCGAAACTGAAAGTCAAATCCGTTTACCTCCCCTACTTCAATATCACAATCCTTTCGGTTATTTTTCCCAAAGATGAAGTAACCGTAAGCAGATAAACGCCGCTTCCCAAGGTAGTAGCACCGATTTCCACTTTACCGGGTCTGTTCGTGGAACTTACATTCAATCGCCTACCTGCCACATCTGTCAACTCCCAGGTGACATCTTCAAGCTCACCGAAACTCACTTCAAAGGACCCGTTTGATGGGTTAGGATAGATGGAAATGGATTGCGCTGAAATAGCCTCTTCTTCGGTAAGCGACAGGTCAGTAATCCGCGCGGAAGTTGAATCGCAAACCTTGCCATGATCATCGATCCTCCAACCATACGTATCGATGATGTGCTGCCGTGCGGTGTCCCCTTTGCAGTAAGTGAGCCCGGAGGCACCTAGCGTTACATTGCTTTTAAGGGCCTGGCCCGACCAGCCAATCAGCAGGCTGTCATAGTTGGCTGTGGATAAACCTGATTCATGCAACATGCGACCCATATTGATTACCTTAAAGACATCCCAGCCTCCAATGTCTTGGTTAAAGGATATGGCACCTTGGAACATCTCTTGCATATCGCAACCAAAGAGGACGAGCAAGCGGTATCTATCGATAGTGCCGGTCCCTTCAGATTCAATAAATAACTGATACGAGCACTTAAGATAGACGATGAATTCCCCAGCAACGTGTACGCATACAGTTCCTGATAATCTCCCTTTTGATCAGATCCATAATCTGAGGCTCCTACCCCGATGAATACCCCACAGCTTTGTTCGGACAAAGAAGAAGGAGCATAGCCCGCATCTTCAATCACTCTCCAACTCTCCTCTAAAAACAAGCGATGCTGGGGATCCATTTCCTCCGCCTCCTTCGGGGAAATGTTAAAAAATAAGGGATCAAACTTGTCTATATCTGATAGATAGCCCATCCATTTGCTGTAAGACTTCCCAACAGCTGCTCGATCTTCACTGAAATAGGAAGTCATCTCCCATTTTTCCCTCGGCACTTCACTCACCAAATCTGTCCCTGTGCTTAAATGATGCCAAAAGGAGCAAAGATTTGGTGATCCAGGAAACCTGCCCGACATACCCACAATGGCAATATCTGTGGATTTCGGTGACCTTTCTTGAGCTTCAGACCTTGTTCCCTTTTGCCCCCTTTGCGACCATCGGACCAGGAACACCAGAGCCAGAAAGGTCCAGACTCACTTCATCAAGCTGTATCAGGGCTGTTTGAGCTATGATCGTCCCTTCTTCCTTCTCTCTACTAAAACTTTCAGTACTTTTTTGCTGCTCTGGATACTGATCGTACACATAAGCTGAAAAAAAGGACAGCGTAGGGTGATTATAGAGATCGGTGGCCTCCAAAGAGATAGAAAATTGTTCGTTGATCATTTTTATGAATTCTACACCAATGATTGAATCCATCCCTAAATCAATGAATTTCTCTTCGAGACCAATATTTTCTTTATCAATCTATAGCGCATCAGAAAGCATGTCAAGTAACTTCTCTTCTACCTCCTTTTTATCATATCCATAGTGTTTTTTATCTCTTGGAGAAGAGGAGGAAGTGACTTTGACCTTTTGAGCAATCTCCTCCGGATTGGATAGCTTTAGTTTGTCTTGTTTCACTGGTTCATGAGTTGTAGGTGTTGGGATGGTTTGCACTTGGTGAACAGTAGGTGAAAATGAAGACGCTTTTATTTTGCTATTAGTTCTAAACCAATACCTTTCTCGGGCAAAAAGGATAGGTAGGTAAACTGATTTTATTTGGCTTATCGCCTTCTTTATATAACAGGTTCCAGTCAATCGCTACCCCTTTGATCCAGAGTTGGGCCAGAGATTCGGATTCTTTATTTGCGATGGCTTCACGTAAGATAGGCTTCTCCTGCTTTCCCTTTCAGAACAAATTCGGATTGGTCCTTTTTCATATCCCCGATAAGAAGGTCTTTCTTCTTTGGGGTATTGACCGGTTCTTTGGGGGCTCTTCCTGATGTTTTCTTTCCGGTCTGCTTTTCCTGGCGCTTTTGCATCTTCTGCTCGTAGTCCTCCTTTTCCTTTTTATAACGCTCCGATGCTCGTTCTTCCACTACCTTCCTGGCCGCTCTAATTCTGGCCAGTCTGTCTTCCCTGCGTTTGATCTCTTCGGGAATATCAAGATCAATAGCTTGATCCTGTTCATCTTGTCGATCTGCAAGATCCAATAGTTTGTCGATCTCTCCCTCAAGTTGCTGCTCCAGTTTATGCATCTACTCGTAACTCATCGCTTTGTGCCGGGATGCATTGGCCTGGACCTTCGTCCCATTAATGTAAATATTGCCAAGCTTTACCAGGCCCAGGTCTTTACCAATCAGTAATATTTCTTTGAGCCAACCCTTTATATCCGGAAGGAAACGCTGACGAAAGGTTGAAAGGGTGTCATAATCAGGGTGGTGATTGCCGGATATAAAACGAAAGGCCACTGAATCATGGGTGGCCTTTTCAATCTTGCAGGAACTGAATACTCCGGTGGAGTAGCCATAAAACAATAAGCTTAGCAGCATCCTGGGATCGTATGGAGTCGAACCTCCACCTTTATATTGGCTGTAAATATGCCTAAAGTCTAACCTGTCTACTATTTCTACTACGAAACGAGCCAGGTGATTTTCTGGTAACCATGAGTTTAGATCATGAGGGAGTAACGTGGTTTGTTCACGATTGGCACTGATGAATGATTGCAAAGGGTGACCCTACATTTCACCCCTACGTATGCTTCATGGCTCCATCAAATTGAAATCTGGTTCAATATTTTAAGCAAAGATGTGCTTAAAGGAGGAGGTATTTGGCATTCCAAACAACAATTGGTCGATCAACTTCTTCAATATGTCAAAACCTACAATGAAACCAGAGCAAAACCTTTTGTATGGAATTATGCGCCAAATAGTAACCTAACTTAAAAATCATTACCCTAGCCATAGCTTTCGATGAGGCTGAAAACAGGATGGTTACAGTAAAATCCATCTGCGGTGACCACCACAGCTAATCTGTGGGAAAGTGGATTTTGATACGAGCGGCTAAGCGTTTAAAGGCCGCCTGTTCGTAATCTTGCTGATCAAACTTTCCATGTTGATTGCTGAACCATTCGGTGTCCAGGGAAATGCTGAAGCCATTGGCAAATACCAATTTGGCTTCTGGCAACCCCACCTACCACTTCATCTCCTTCTTAGTTTTTTTGTAAAAACCAGCTTTATCTCTTCAGTAATTCGCTCCTTAGAGATTATTCTCAAGTTAATTTTTCGATATCATTTCTAATTTTAAATATGTTGTATTCTTATTTTACAACTTAAAATTATTGAGTATCATAATTGTGTAAAGATTTGTAAGTTGACATACTAAAAATTCTATCTTGATGAGCTAAAATCAAAGATGATAAGTATTAGTTTGCTTATTGAATAATCTTTACACTAGGTATCATCCCCAGATTGTATTGATGATTGAACTAAAACAGACTAAGCTGAACTCAATCTTCTGACCAACATTCTCTTGGCCACCGGCAAAACAGTCTGTTCCAATGGGAATTTAAGTTTTGTTTCGGCCACATATGTCGCAGGGTTGGGTAGCTCTGTAAACTGTTTGGTTAGTTCCATCTTTAAATTCTCATAAGTACGGTTAATTTTTTTTATTTCACACATTAGAAATTGCGTTGCCATGCTTCTGAATTTCTCCTCTGCGTGCTCAAAAAAAGTCATTTGATAACGATACACTGACACTTTATTGCTGGTATCCAGATTAATTAATAAGTAGCCTTCATCTTCATAAATTGGTGAAACACCAACAGGCTCCATGGAAATATTTTCTTCGACAAACTCATACAGTTCTTTTCCTTCTTCCATCGTCTCTTTGATTTTAGGAAGCGCAAAAAATAAAATCTCTTCAATCTGATTCATTACATCATCATCATCTATAATTTTCTTGTATGTGAGCTGTAGTTTTTCAAAGTCTGCTTTAGAAAGCGACTGAGGGAAATTTTCAAATAGGATCTTTTTGCTTTCCTTCACTTTCAGAAGGTTTCTGTAGTGAAAAACCAAATCCGCCATGAATGGATATAACTCCGATTGATTGAACCGTTTTTTTACATCCTTTAAATATGCCAATAGAATATATTTCTTATATTCATAATCAATCAATCCTTCTGTAAGCCAATCATGCTTTAATGTTTCCATAGCGTAAGTTTTAGGCTTTAAAAATTAATGTAGAAATGTCATTATGTCAAGCAACAGAAGATCAAATTGACTTGGCGATGTTAAATGTGAAATATTGTCAGTGTGAAATCTGACATTTTGGTCAAATAAGAAATTTGGCACATTAAATGTTAATCAAACGCGAAAATAAAATCCTTAACTTTAAACATTTGATTAACATGTCAGAAGTAAACTTCAAGCCACTTGCCGACAGGGTCTTAGTTGAGCCTGCGGCAGCCGAAGAAAAAACAGCAAGTGGAATTATTATTCCAGATACTGCAAAAGAAAAACCACAACAAGGTAAAATCATTGCAGTTGGAACTGGTAAGAAAGATGAACCTATTAATGTAAAAGTTGGAGACCAAGTACTTTATGGTAAATATTCAGGTACTGAGGTTACCATTGATGGTAGTGAATATCTAATTATGAAAGAATCTGATATTTACGGAATTATATAAATAAATAACATTAGCAAATTTTAAAATAGTAATAACAATGGCGAAAGATATATTCTTTGATACTGATGCAAGAGACAGCATCAAAAAGGGTGTTGATATACTTGCAGATGCTGTTAAGGTAACCCTTGGACCAAAGGGAAGAAATGTTATCCTTGATAAAAAATTTGGGGCTCCTACCGTGACAAAAGACGGTGTTTCTGTTGCGAAAGAAATTGAGTTAAAAGAGCCAATCGAAAATATGGGCGCTCAACTTGTAAAAGAAGTTGCTTCTAAAACAGCTGATGATGCAGGAGATGGAACTACTACAGCTACTATTTTAACCCAAGCAATTTTTGGCCACGGCATCAAAAATGTTGCTGCAGGTGCGAATCCTATGGATTTAAAAAGAGGTGTTGATAAAGCTGTTACAGCAATCGTAGAGAACTTAAGGTCGCAATCAAAAGAAATAAAGACAAATGATGAAATTTCTCAGGTTGCATCCGTATCCGCCAATAACGATCAAGAAGTTGGAACAATGATCGCAGATGCAATGGATAAAGTAGGAAAAGACGGAGTGATCACCGTAGAAGAAGCGAAAGGCACAGAAACTGAAGTAAAGACTGTTGAAGGTATGCAATTTGACCGTGGGTATCTTTCTCCATACTTTGTGACTAACACTGATAATATGGAGGCTGAGCTAGAGAATCCTTACATTCTGATCTACGACAAAAAGATTAGTAACATGAAAGAACTTCTTCCGATTCTTGAAGCGACAGCTCAAACAGGTAAGCCATTATTGATCATCGCAGAAGATGTAGAAGGGGAAGCTCTAGCCACTTTGGTAGTTAACAAAATTAGAGGTTCATTAAAAATTGCAGCGGTAAAAGCTCCTGGATTCGGTGACAGAAGAAAAGCTATGCTTGAAGATATTGCTATTCTTACCGGTGGTACTGTTATTTCTGAAGAAAGAGGATACAAACTTGAAAACGCTACTATCGATTATTTAGGAACTGCTGAGAAAATAAACATTGATAAGGACAACACAACTATTGTCGATGGAGCAGGTAAAAAAGAAGATATCGATGGTCGTGTGAACCAAATCAGGCAGCAAATGGATAACACCACTTCTGATTATGATAAAGAAAAGTTACAGGAAAGATTAGCCAAGCTTTCTGGAGGGGTAGCTATTCTATACATAGGAGCTGCTACAGAAGTAGAGATGAAAGAAAAGAAAGACCGAGTAGATGATGCACTACATGCAACAAGAGCTGCCGTACAAGAAGGTATAGTAGCTGGTGGTGGGGTAGCGCTTATCAGAGCAATAGATGGATTAAATAAACTTTCACTTGAAAACGAAGATCAAAATACAGGTGTAACTATCGTAAAATCGGCGATCCAGTCTCCATTAAGAACAATAGTTGAGAACGCAGGCGGAGAAGCATCTGTAGTCGTCAATGAAATTTTAAACGGAAAAGATGATTATGGTTTCAATGCTGCTACAGGAGAATATGTAAATATGTTTCAAGCTGGTATCATTGATCCTACAAAAGTGACAAGATTGGCGCTTGAGAATGCCGCTTCTATCGCTTCTCTTCTATTAACTACTGAATGTGTAGTGGCAGATCAACCAGAAGAAGAAAGCCCTGCTGGTATGCCAGGCGGAATGCCTCCAGGCGGCGGCATGGGCGGAATGATGTAAAAGTTGTCTTAAATGCGAAGGATAGAATAGTAATACGAAAAAATGCCTCATCTTTTAGTGAGGCATTTTTTATTGAAGATCCAGTTAAAAGTATAATGTTCTTTTCTCTACGCTGCTATAAAACTACATAGGCTTACCTTATAAAATAAATTAGCTTTCGGAAGCATCAACAAAATAATCTGGTTAACAAACTCATCAAATCCTTATTGCCTGTTTTAATTTCAAAATTCAATTATATTTAAATTTATTGAACAAGCTTTTTCAACGGAAAACCCGCCTTTGATTATAATTTGGTTAAACAGAGATTTTTTGCCTTAGAGAAAGAGTAAAAAACCTCTTTTTATTAGTAAGAAGCCCTTTTTATCCAGTTTTCCCAATTACAAGGAAACCCTATGTAGCTTTTAATTTTACATAAAATTCGATTACCAAATAATTACACGCTCTGCCTCGGGCTTCCAGAGTTCATCACCTTCTTGGACATCAAAAGCTGCATAAAAAGTCACCATATTGGATAATGGGCCTACAGCTCTAAACATACCTGGGGAGTGAGGGTCGGTTAAAACTTGTGTTCTTAACGTTTCGTCTCGGTATTTCATTCTCCAGATGGTTGCCCAGGAAATAAACAACCTCTGTTCTGGTGTAAATCCATCAATCAATCCGGGATTTCCATTTTCTTCCAAGTGGATCTGAAGCCCATCATATGCAGCATTTAAGCCTCCAAGATCCCCAATGTTTTCACCTAAGGTCAATTTTCCCTGTACAAACACACTATCCAATGCTTCATACGCATCGTATTGCGCAATCAGTTTTTGACTTAAAGAGTCAAAACGCTTCTTATCCTCTTCTTTCCACCAATTCACCATATTTCCTTGAAAATCAAAACGACTTCCCTGGTCATCAAATCCATGAGAAATTTCATGACCAATTACTGCGCCAATACCTCCATAATTCATTGCTGGATCCGCTGTATAATTATAGAATGGAGGCTGGAGAATTGCTGCTGGAAAAACGATTTCATTATTCAAAGGATTAAAATAGGCATTTACGGTTTGAGGATTCATGGCCCATCGTTGCCTATCAACAGGCTCACCGATTTCTTTGATGTTTTCACTAAACTCCCACCTCCATGCATTTTCCATATTCTCCATATAACTATATTGCTCTCCACTACTTTCAACTTGCAGAGTAGAATAGTCCCTCCACTTGTTAGGATATCCGATTTTCACTGTCAGATTATTTAATTTTTTAAGTGCTTGCTCTTTTGTCTCTTCAGACATCCACTCCAGATTCTTAATTCGCTTATCAAAAGCCTTCATAAGGTTGGTTACCATTTCTTCAGCAGATGATTTGGCTTCCGGAGGAAAAGTCTCTGCTACATACACTTTGCCTATAGCCTCACCAATTACATTATTAGTACTGGAAAGCACACGCTCGGATCGTGGGCGCATTTGTTCCGTTCCCCTGATTACCTTACCATAAAAATCAAAATTGGCTTGAACCACTTCATGATGAAGGAAATTAGCCTGTTGGTTTACAACATTCCACTTCAGGTAATTCTTAATTTTATTTATAGGTAACTCGTTAATTGTAGCTGAGACCTCCTTCATGAATTTTGGCTGTAACACAATCAATGTATCAACTTTACTCATATCAACACCTACTTTATTGAGATAATCCTTCCAATCAATCGCAGGAGACAATTCTTGCAGGCTGTTTACGTCCATTGGATTGTAAAGGGCTGGGATATTTCGAGCTCCAATAGGGGTCAATGAAGCCAAAGCCAATCTATTTTCTATTTCCATTGCGTCAGCCGCCATTTGATCTGGTTCATCTTCGAATCTCATAAGAGTCATCATTCGGCCAATATGAGCAACATATTTTTCACGGATCTCTCGTGATTTTTCGTCTTCCTTGGTATAATAATCTCTGTTAGGAAGACCTAAGCCACCTGTAGTCACATAAAGTGAATTGATTTTGCTGTCTATAAGATTGGCAAAAGAGGAAACCCCATAAAACGGATCATATCCTGTTTGATGCATTTCAACAAGTAGATTTTGAAGATCAGTAGTAGTACTTGTTGTATTAATCTTTTCTATCCACTTATTTATAGGCTGTGTGCCAACTTGTTCTGAGTGAATGGAATCCATTCCTACCGCAAAGAAATCAATTGCTTTTCTTTCGTCTGACCCATCTACAAAATCAGGATTTTGTGCAGAGCGATCCATGATATCCAACATGATTTTATCATTTTTCTCTCTTAGTTCAGGGAATCCTCCCCACCTACCCTCATCAGCCGGTATCTTTGTTTTGTCAAGCCAGTTACCGTTAGCAAATCGATAAAAGTCCTTTCTTGGATCAGCATCTCCCATCATGGTCACATCTAGTCCAGGCGGCATCTCCTTATCTTTTGCATCATCAGTAGTGCTCATACATGCCCCCAAAATAAAGAGAGCAAGAAGCATTAATATTGAGTTTTTCATTCTCATAAGTATTGATTTAAAATAACTTGAAAGTATGATAATGAGTCAAATAGCGCTATCAATTTATAATTAGTGGTCAAATAGATTGATAAAAGAAAAATCAAGGAAACGTTTAACCACCTAGATCCCTGTGCCCTTACGCATGAGATCTTGAGTAAAAACCAAACTTAAAGCTTACTTACTCGTGAGCTTAACTGGATCTATTGCTTTTACCTCATACCCTACATTTTTAAGCAAATTAGTTCTACTTTGTGACTTTAGAAAAGGTCATCAGGAGGATAAAATCTTAGTAGGTCATTGATTTTCTGTTTGTGCCTTACGAGAAGGTCGTTGATTTCTTTTTCCATGATGACTTGAGATTTCGAAAGGTATGCAATAATAAATAACCTGACATTTCTGACAGATAGTAACGGCATTTGCTGTTTTTTCTTTTCTCTAGTGTGATTGACGTAATCATATGCCATGAAGTAAAGGGCTTGGTGATGATACCAGGCACGATATTTTCTTACCTGATAATTAGCCATCCCCAACTCTCCCTTACAGTCTCAAAAGCTTTTTCTATCCAAAACCTCTGGCTTTGCATAAAGGCAAATTTCTGTGGTGATTTCTCTGTTTCTTTGAAATTGGAGAGGGCATATTTAGCCGCTAGTCTACCTTGTGCCTTCCTGATGATCAGAGTCCTTTCACGTCCACAATTTTCTTTACCATCCCAACCCCATACTTGTTTGAGGTGTATACATCCATTGATCCCGCCTTTGGTTCCCTTGCGTATCCTCCCTTTCGTAAAATCTTTTTCAGTAAGTGCTTTACCATAGTCTTGTGCTTGTATAG
>JBCDKO010000175.1:0-10359 GCA_038746525.1 Bacteroidota bacterium | reverse complement strand
TTTGGCCACCAACAAGAGCTGGCGGCTCAAAGGCTACCTTGATCCGTGGCAGCTCTATCAGGCCGGCCATGCGAACTTCGATACGCTGACGGGCAACTACGACTTCCTGTACCGGAGTTACGACCCGGTGCTAGGGCAGTTCACGGCTGCTGACCCGCTGGCAGTGGTCACACCGGGTCACAGTCCCTACCATGCGAATTACAACAACCCGGTGATGTTTACCGATCCTTTGGGGTTATGCCCGGAATGTCCCAGGGATAAGCGATACTATGATGCACGGGATAACTTCATGGACTATGAGCCCACATCGTACGTGAGCCCGAATCTGAATGGAAATAGTTGGGTGCACTCGATCGGACGCAATAGCAGGGTGTATGAGAGATACCAGATGTGGTCCGATGCCCGCACCTTAGGTCTGGATGAGTATGTGCAGAAATACGGTGAGACTTACACAAACATGAACGCTTACTGGAGATATTATGAAGAAGAGCAGATGTTAAATGGAGTACAGGTGAAGCGGCCTGAATTGATTATATCGGGTGGGGTAAATGATGGTTATCAAGCATCAGGGGGTGGTTTACCTATTGGTGATGGTGGCTTTTTATTTAGAAATGAGAATGAGGCATTTGCCTATATGTATTCAACAAGTTTAAATAACTCATCAGGAGAGATTAGAGAACTATCTGGTTGGATTACTACCATGGGGATTCTAGTTATGCCTTACAATAGAAATACAGCATACGTGAGTCGGAATGACTACTATAAAATAAGACGTAGCTCTGATAGTTCCTTAGCGGTAGAATTCGGAGGAATTTTTGCTCCTGAAATTTTAGGCCATATTCATACTCACCCTCATGCTCACGATAAAGGGCCAACGTTACCCTATTTCCAAAGAGGATTTGGTAGAAGTGAAGGTGATTTTGCAATGTATGATCTTATATCTAGCCCAATTTTTACAATTGGCCCTAATAATATTACTATGGGATACAGAGATGCTAATGATCAACCTCAAAGAAGCGTTGTGGGCTCAAGGAATGACGGTATTTTTATAGGTTCGATCTATAAATGGCTGAATTAATGAAACGATTATTTTTTTACTCGGTAATTGTACATGTTTTAATCGCTTGTAGTACACCATCAAATGAAATAAAGGTGGATTCAGAAACTGAAATTTTGTTAAATAATCCTAAAGTTCCATTGAATCATATGGTTGGAAATAAAGAGTTAGCTGATTCCCTGTCTTCTTTTAACAAGAGGCTTAAGAAGAATTTTAATAGTAATTATATAATCTCTGCTGACTTTCGGTACTCAATTAATGGCGACAGTATTACAATCTATCTTTCGCAAATCATTAATATGAGCGAGATATCAAGAACATATCCAACTTATTTGGTTTACGTTGACGAAACGCCTGTATTTATATTCACTGGATATGAAAGATTGATAGAGATGCCACAATCATTTTTAGATACGGTAAAGAAAATCTCGAAAGAAAAACTTGTTGATGATGGAATAAATGAAGATGGTGAAATAAAACCTCCTGCAACATATACACCCATTATTAATAAATTTTCGTTATCACTCCGCTAGTTCGACCTTACGGCTAGAACTAATTGAAAATATGGAGATCGATTTCCGAAAGGATTATAGGAAGTTTATACAGGATTATCTCGAAGTGCAGCTAAGGGCTTAGAATAACTTAAGATTGAGCAATATGGTTTGAGAAACCTAGAAAATGCAATTAATAGTATCGGTAAGAGTAATCCGAAATTAGCCGAGTACTATAGAGAAGCAATTAGATATATGAGGATTATAATTGATGGGAAAGAGACTTAAAGATGGAGCGATACTTCAGATCCTTTTGCCTAAGAACTTAGGATTTGGTTACGCTAGATATGTTGACTTGACCAAGGTAGTACCTAGTTCCAGTTTTCCAGATCTCATAAGAGTGTTTAACTATAGAACAGAAACAGAGGAATGTAACCTTGAAGAATTAGAGAATTACGATTACTTAATCGCACCTCTCTTTGTAAGTGGTTTGCCTCCAACAATAAGAAAGGGAATTTGGAAAATACTAGATTATGAATTGTCCAATGAGGGTTTTATAATCCCACACTTCAGTAGACATGAAGACTGGGTATCTGAAGACAGTTGGTACTATTGTATTGATGCAGATTCTTCGAAAAAGGTTGAGACAACTCTTGAAAAAGTCAAGCACTTATCCCCTTTAGCTGCTGATGGAACTGGAATTATTGAGATTGAGATTGCTATGACTTTTTTGATAAGAGATGGTGAAAAAGTTGAGGATTATTTTGATCTGGAAGAATACTTTGAGACATCCACTTACGAAAAAGTACAAGCCACCCCTCCATATTATTCTCTACCAAAAGAGACTAGAGACAAAGTACTTGATAGCTGATATGGAGAATAAAAATTTAAGAGTGAAAATCGAACTTGATCGTCCCTATAATGAGGATGATCTTCAGTTGAGATACACTTTGGTTGACACGATTGAAGAAAGAGAGATAGGCGAAGTATGGGATGAAGGAATGGGTGATAGTTATATGGAAATAAACGTTGAGCTAGAGCCCACTGAAGAAAAGCAGAAGCAAATCAAATCCATACTCCAATCACTGGGGTTGTTCAAATCCAGTGAAATTTTCCTTGAAGATTTAGAATAGCCTCGAGAGATCGGGCTTTTTTATTGCATGATGGATTGAATCTTTCTTTTGGCAATGAAAGCATCAATGACGGAGAAGATGTGCCACTCATAGCGCGTTTGTAACGCGTGCAATTGTATTTATGAAGCCAATAGCAGCAGTCACACCTGGTCACAGCCCCTACCATGCGAATTACAACAACCCGGTGATGTTTACCGATCCTTTGGGGTTATGCCCGGAATGTCCCAGGGATAAGCGCTACTATGATGCACGGGACAACTTCATGGACTATGAGCCCACATCGTACGTAAGTTCCAATCTGAATAGGAATAGTTGGGTGCATTCGATCGGACGCAATAGTCGGGTGTATGAACGCTACCAAATGTGGTCCGATGCCCGCACCCTAGGCCTGGATGAGTATGCACAGAAATACGGTGAGACTTACACCAACATGAATGCTTACTGGAGATATTATCAAGAAGAGCAAATCGCAAATGGAGTACAGGTGAAAAGGCCTCAATTGATCATATTGGGTCATGCAAGTAGAGGTTATTTTCCATTAGAAAGGACGTATGTGGGACCTGATTCACCACAGCCAGATGTGGGGATAGATAGCAATTACGATGCTGTTTATCAATACTTGTTTGGAGACGGATCACCTCAAGCAATAGGACCTAATACTACTAGGGCTTTAATGAATACTGAAACTTTTAGAGGTGTTCATAATGACATTCTGAGAGGGAGAAGAGACTTGACTGGAGAATTCAGAGTGGATATGACAGATATAGTTTCCCATATTGGAAGAACACTTGTTGGCTGGAGTGCTGACCCAAGTAATCAAACTATAACTTATTCATTGTATTTAAGAGATGGTTTTTGGGATCCTGACTTTATTGATGAAAGAGTGCTGGGTGAAGGATTAGGAATACCTATGTTTCAGGCTGATGGAATGGGGCCAAATCTGGAAAGGTTGGGTGGAACTCCGTACGAATACATACCAACCGTGATTACAGTTCCTATGACATTAAGGTTATTTAAACACTAATTGTGAACGTGAAACAAAGCAAATTATTAATAGTACTTCTTTCGACTATCACTTCATTAACAGTGTTGAGTGCTTGTACTCTAATGACTGAGCAATCCAACAAAGAATTTCCATTACCTCTAAATCTCAAGGCTGTCTATTGGGGAGCTGATGTGCAATTTCCAGTAAGAGGATTAGTGATCGAGGATGATCTTAATGTATTGATGGTAGGGAAAGAAAGTAAATTTTTGGTTAATAGAGATACGGTTGAAGTTGAGAAAATCACTAAGCTTGGGATTGGTGACTACAGGTTATTAGTCGAAGTGCTGGACACTAAAAGTGATACCTTTTATATTGAGTGCATCGAGAACAACACTGGGGTAACCAGACATGATTTAAGCTTGATCACTTCTGATAATATCGATATGTTAAATCAGGATAGTATTAGATGGATTGAAGCTGATGAAATCACTAAGCGATTGAAGTAAAGTACAGCTAAAGGAGAGAATCAGAAGCCTTGATTGCCTCCGCTAGTTCGAGCTTGCAGCTGGGACTGATTGAAAAATATGGACACGAGCTACAAGCTCGCGCCAACGTAGGAGTTTCTAGAGCCTAGTGGCAAGCTCGGGAAGCACTTGGTAAGTGGCCGGAACGCCTCGGCAGTCGCCGGAAGCCCTCCGCTAGTTCGAGCTTGCAGCCCGGACTGATTGAAAATATGGACACAAGCTACAAGTTCACACCGACGTAGCGAATTACAACAACCCGGTGATGTTTACCGATCCTTTGGGGTTATGCCCGGAATGTCCCAGGGATAAGCGATACTACGATGCACGGGACAATTTCCTAGACTATGAGCCCACATCGTACATAAGTCCCAATCTGAATGGGAATAGCTGGATGCATTCGATCGGGCGCAATAGCAGGGTATATGAACGCTACCAAATGTGGTCCGATGCCCGCACCTTAGGTCTGGATGAGTATGCGCAGAAATACGGTGAGACTTATACGAACATGAACGCTTACTGGAGATATTATGAAGAAGAGCAGATCGCAAATGGAGTACAGGTGAAGCGGCCTCAATTGATCATATCGGGGTCATGCAAGTAGTGGTTATAAGCGAGCATCTGGTGGTCTTTCATATCAGCAGACTGTTTCGGATAGCAGATTTTTCATAGGAGGTATAGCTGGGAGTTTTGAATCTGGGTTTGATTTAGGCGTGAGAAGCCTTGAGAAAATTAATATATTAACTGAAAGAGCTGCAAATGAAGATTATATTATAGGGTCTCGAAATTCAGTAAGTTTAGCCAATAAAAGTGCTTACCTGAAAACCACGCACACTGCTAACGCACTAAAAATTGGAGGTAAAATTGTTGGAGGCGGTGTTTTTGCTTACAAAGGTTTAAATCTTTTGGCTAATGGAGGTTGTGGCCGAACCCTTTAATCTTCCTATTGGACCAGGTGGAAGTATAAAATCTATTCGAGTTGTTCTTTCTGCCTGGAGAAATGTTAATTTCAAGTCAGTAGCTTCGACGATCAGGTATCATTTAGGAAAACATGGACAAGGTAAGTCTGTATTTCAGTATACTGATGACGCATTAGATTTATTCAAGAACTTCAGGTAAAGAAGTACTTTTAAGAAATGGTTATAAAGGGTTAAAAATCAAAGCTCCGGATGGTTATGTTAAGTGATATTTCTTGGGTCAAACCTAAATAATTCGCTTCCTTCAATATTATTCTTGATCAGAATTTTTACAACATCTTAGCTGGTTGCTCTTTACAAGAATTTTCGAAAAAATTGTACGTCTTTTTTTCAAAAAAAGGAATAAAAAAACACTTTAATTTGGAATGTTCATTCTGTTATTGCATGTTTGCAATAGAACGATCGTTCTAAAATAAAAACAGAAATGAATCAATTAAAAAGTAAGTTAGCCGTAGTTACAGGAGGTAATAGCGGCATTGGTTATGCTTCAGCTAAGAAGCTTAAAGAAAATGAAGCAAAAGTTATCATCACAGGGTGTTCTTCAGAAAAAGTGGAAGTTACCGCTAATGAATTTAGAGTTAAGGGAATTGAAAAGTTCTTGCCAATCGTAAATGATGGCGCGAGTATTACCAATTTATCATCAGTCAACGCATATACTGGAATGCCAAATACCGCTGTATATGCAGCATCAAAGGCGGACATGTATTCCTACACTAGAACTGCTGCGACAGAACTAGCTCCCAGAAAAATAAGGGTAAACTCTGTAAACCCTGGTCCGGTTTATACACTTATATTTGAAAAAACAGGTATGCCTGAAGAGATGTTGAATGATTTTGCTGAAGCGATGCAGCATAGAGTTCCTCTTAAGCGATTTAGGCGATCAGAAGATACAACACATGTAATAGCTTTCTTAGCCTCTGATGAAGCCTCATTTATTACAGGAAGTAAGTACAATATTGATGGTGGAATCAATGTGAATCCACTATTGGTGGCGTAAAAAATTTTAATTAATAACGGAACGAATGTTCCAGTAAATTTACACTAATGAAAAAAAGCATATTTCTATCAATAGTTGTTGCCATTGCGTCTATTAAAGCTTTGAAGGCTCAAAAAAAATCTTACCCGTGGGATGCTATCGACTCGAGTATCAATTTTGAGGTCGATTATCTGGGGATTTCAGAAACTACAGGTCGTTTCAGCTCTTCAGAAGGAAGTTTGAACTATTCAAAGGCTGACTTTTCAGATGCAGAGATTATCATATCTGCTCAGGCAAGCCGCATAAATACAGGTAATGATCAAAGAGATGGTCATTTAGGATCTCAGGACTTTTTAGATGTTGATAATTATACAAATACCACTTTCAAGAGTAAAAAGTTGTCGTCTTTAGAAAAAAATAAATGCAAGGTTACCGGTATGCTTACGATGAAAGAAGTACCAAAGTCAATTGAAACAGAGACGAAGTATCTAGGGGAGAAAAAAGACGCTTATGGCCAGAAGTACAGTTTGTGGAAAGTTGACTTTGCTGTCGATAGGCGGGATTATGTAGTGTGCTTCAATAAAACTAATGAGGTAGGGGACTACGTAATTGAAGACGAGGTTAGAATGAGTATCAATGCTAAATTTATAAAGTACTAGTCCATGATAAATCATTTAAAACATCTTCGGATTTTTGTTTTGCTTACCATTTTGGCAGCATGTTCTGATGACAATGATCAAGTAGAACTTCCAACCCAAAAAGTCATATTCCTTAAGGGAGATACGACTTATCCTGAGGGTATTTCAATAAATCCTATTACAGGTGAGTTGTATGTTACTGGATATGGCGATGGCTCAGTACAAAAAGTGAGCAATGACCATTCCTCCTCGTACCTCATTGAACCTGGTACTTATGGTAATTTCCAGAATGTAGGTATAGAACTAGATATATCTAGAAACAGGATGTGGGTTTGTCAAATCCACTTTAGCACAGGTCTGAGTAGAATAGGTATTTTCTCTTTAGAAGGTGAACTTGAAAAAACGATTGATGTACCAGAAACCAGTTTTCCCCATTTTCTTAATGACGTGATCGTAGATGATGATGGAAATGCTTACGTTACAGACAGTTTCGGTCCTCAAATATGGAAGGTACCTGTAGACTTAAGTGAAATGTCGATCTGGGTGTCTGATGAGCGTTTTATCAACAGTTTCGACTTCTTTAATTTGAATGGTCTGACCTTTACTCCAGACAACAAATACATTATTGCCACATCAGATGATATTGGCGGAGAGGGAGATTTATTTAGAATCGACTTGTCTACCAAGGAGGTTTTAGCGGTTGAGGTTGAAGCTGAATCGTTTTCAGGATTCTTTTTTGGAGGAGATGGTATAGTATTTGAAAATAATCAAAATTTGCTTCTTTTCTCTTATTTTCAAGGGATTACAAGGGCGAATTTCAGTAATGACTACTCAAGCTGTACAGTAACAAAAGCAGATCAACATTCAGAGTTATTTGCTGATTATGTTGCTGATTTTCCGACTACTGGCAAGACCTACAACGGAGATCTGTATCTCGTTCTTGGGCAGCTAGATCATATCGTGCCAGGTTTAGATGAAAATGATTACGGCAAATTGCCTGAGCCATTTTATTTGGTCAAAACACCTTTGACACTTATTCAATAAAAAATTAAAATTCGGTGATTGGGATAAGTCATAATGGTTGAACATTTTGACTTATCTCCACACACCCTTAAATAGAACGTAAAATGAAAAAAATTAAGACTCTTTTGTATTCCTTATGCATGGTTATGCTTTTGTACGCATGTTCGGATGATGATAGCTTGTCATCATCTAACACAAGAATTATAGCGTTAGAAACGAACAATCAATTGTTTACGGTGATCAACTTAATGAATCCTGATTCTTCAAATCAAGAGCGAACCCTTAGCTTACTTGAGGCTGGGCTGCAGAAAACCATGACAAAACAAGATGGGTTTGTTTCATCCAGTTTGCATATGAGTTTGGATAATTCCTACATCATCAACTATGCACAATGGGAAAGCGAAAATCACCTGCAAGCTGCAGCAGATTTAGTGAACAGTGGTGGAGCTCCCAACATGGGAGAGGCTTTTTCCTTGAGTAATCCTGACTATCATCCTTTCATTTTGACAGCTCAGTACAAGTCATCCGGTGTTTCACCAATTATTGATACAGAGGGAGAGTTACTGACCATTATTAATGTATTGCAGCCTTTGGAAGGAGTTACTCAGGAAGAGTTGTTAAGCTTACTAATGAAAGCCATACAAGAAGAGGTTTTAATCCAAGAAGGATTTGTTTCTGCTACTTTACACCAGAGTATGGATAATGATTACATCATAAATTACGCGCAGTGGGAAGATGAAGCAGCTCTAAATGGAATGGTAGAAAGGCTTGAGGCGGGGAATGCACCTAAGTTAGGAACGGTGTTCAGTAAATCTAAACCTGATTTTCATCCCTTTAGAGTAATAAAAAGCTTCTTTTCTGAATAATTTGGAACAAATGTTCTAGTATTTGGTTTGATTTCATAGAAAGCTTCAAACCTGAGGCTTTCTATTTTCACTTTTATATAGGGATATGCCAAGGGTTAAGCTTTTTGATGAATACGAGGTTTTAGACAAGGCTGTTAATTTGTTTTGGAGAAAGGGTTACTATGCCACCTCCATTCAGGATCTGGTAGATTATCTTGGAGTAAATAGGGCAAGTCTTTACGATACGTACGGAGGGAAAAAAAAACTTTTTGAAAGAGCATTTTTACACTATCAAAGAAGTAATGCCAATTCGATCACCCAATTTTTGATGAAGCATGAAGATGTTCGATCCGGCCTTAAGGAGCTTTTTGAGATGGCGATACGACAGTCAGATCAAGATCAGGACCATAAAGGCTGTTTGGTAGTAAATACTACTATTGAGTTTATTCCGAATGAGAAAGAGTTTTTTAGCCTACTGAGTGAAAATAAAAAGGAATTTGAAGGAATGTTTTATTCTTATTTAGTGGAAGGTGTAGCTAAGGGACAAATATCTGAGAATAAGAATCTCAGAGCCATAGCCTCGCTGTTGTTTGCATTTTATAATGGGCTGAAAGTAGTTTCTAAGGTGGATTTTGATCCCATTGTCTATTCACAATCGGTGGATTCTCTTTTAGTGATACTTGACTAAAGATTTTGGTTCTACTAGGTTTTGTGTGGTATAGATCAAGTCCACCATGAAAAAAGAGGATAGCACTTTTGAACTTTTCAAAGGTTCTGTATCCTCTTCCAGCCAACTTAATTTCCTGAAGTTTGCTATTGAATCTTTCTGCCATTGCGCGTTACTTCTGTGATAAGTCATTGCATTGACAATTCTCTGCATGTGCTTATCAAATCTATTTGCCATTTTGATAATATGAAAGATACCGTATTTTTGCGTATTTTAATCCATCAAGAAAGTAGGATGAATTGCTTCATTTTTTGGGGTGAGAGAAGTAGATGTCACGAACGTTTTCTTTTATTATCCAGGCGTTGGACGTTTTTTCATTGGCCAGGTCTATGGCTTCAAATTTCAATCGTTATTTCTCCGTCAAGTTCATCTGATCCTTCAACCAGATGTAACGTGTATTTCGTAGTTCTTCAGCTTCCCTCATTCCCTACGTTGAACCTTATCTACGGCTCATTGAGGTAGTTGACCAGATGGAATTTATCAAAACAGATGTGACGATGGGGTAGACACTTCTTTACTGCCCCGATATATGTCTGGCTCATATCCATGGATGCCGCCTCTACTCTATCGCATTGGTCTTTTCTCAGAGATGCAGTTAAAAGCTCTTCTGTGGCTTCATTGCTACATCCTTCACCCATATCAATGACCACTCCTCGCCTTGAATCACTCAGTACAGTTACCCCGAAAAATTCGGGTGTTATTCATCGAGATGAGGTAACACGTGGAATAGGAGGTAATTGATTTCGAATGGGATGCCAAAATCGTTCCCCAAATTTGAGGAATCAACAATCACTCTGTATGAATATGAAACTACGGTAAATCAATTACTTGAATCAACCCGCCATTATTTGTGGTGAATAATGCAGTCATCCAAAAAAAGGGTTTTTCCCTAAAACAAAATACATTGATAAGTTTGAGTTATCGTGCAGTAGAGGCCGTTTTTAACACGGTTAGGTAAATAACCTTGATGCAGTCAGGCTCTGGCT
>JBCDKO010000174.1:0-10403 GCA_038746525.1 Bacteroidota bacterium | reverse complement strand
GCATTTGATAGAATGGTTTATCACACCAGAGAAATTATACGCCCCGACCGATCGAATCCCAGGCTGCACAAACCCAAAAGATCTTATTATCAAAATTATAAACCACTATGAAAATAAATGCTTAACTAAACGACATTGAATCTTGATAGGTCTTTCAGTCAGCTTTTTGGGAGACAAAGTCATTATTGTAGTGCAAGATCCGATAAAAATTAATGATGAAAATGAACCAGAACCAGATATTTCAATTTTAAAATCAAGAAAGATCACTACACTTTGGAACATCCCAATCCCATAGATATATAGCAATTATCGAAGTAGCTGGAAAATCGTATACATACGATAACGATTTGAAGGCTCATGTATGGATCAGCGAACATTCCAGCCTATTTGGTTATAGATATAGTTAACGAAAGAATTGAATACTATTTCATTCTGAAGATAAGGAAAATTTAGGAAAATGGAAGAGTTTGAGAAAGAAGATCATATCACCTTATTAGATCATGTCATTACAGTAAATGAAATATTGATTTAAAAGGTAAGAAAGAGAAACAGCCTAAGGCTTGCTGTGAATAAAAAAGGTTAGTAAAATGTAAATGGGGTACAATAAAAAGACAGAGGTAGATAATTTGAAACTAACTGACTATATTTATTTATGGAGAAATTATGGAAATGAGGTAGAATACCCGGTCTTCTCAATTCTTCGAGGATATCTATTCATAAAGAGAACTTGTTAAACTTAACCTTTATAGCTTTACATTTCTAAATCGAAACCCAAACTATGCGGAGATCCATCTCTAGAGTAGTTTTACTCTTTCTCTTAGCCATCTCTTTTTTTTCGTATGCTCAGGATATTGATGATCTTTCAAAATTAAATGTCGACGATCTTTCAGATGCACAAATCGAAGCATATATGATAAGAGTCCAAGAATCTGGACTTACAATGGAACAGCTGGAATTATTAGCACGCCAACGAGGAATGTCATCTTCACAAATTTCAAAACTAAGGCAAAGAGTTTTAAAGGTTCAGACAGGGGAAACTATGGATCAAGGAATAATCGCGAATGAAAATCGAATAAGAGCGAACTATGCAATAGAAGATAAAGTATTATTTTTCGATGATCTCCTTACGCCAGATTCATTAGAAACTGAAACACTTCCAATTTTTGGAGCTAAGATTTTCGAATCTGCATTAACCTTCGAATCACCTTCAAATGTGGCAACTCCTGAGAGTTATGTTTTAGGCCCGGGTGATGAGGTGATCATAGATATCTATGGTGCATCTGAAATTACCTATCAGCAAACAATTTCACCCGATGGTAAAATACTAATTAGCGGTGTAGGTCCAATCAGCTTAGGAGGTGTTCCTATCCGGACCGCTAAGAGTAGAGTATTCAATCAACTATCTTCCATTTATTCTGGACTAGAAGGATCTCGGCCTAATACATACATGGACTTATCAGTTGGAGACATTCGTACGATTACAGTAAACGTGGTAGGAAATGTGAAGAGACCAGGAACTTATGCGCTTTCATCTTTCTCCTCCGCTTTTAATGCGCTGTATGAAGCCGGAGGTCCTGATGAAAACGGCTCTATGAGACAAATAGATATCATTAGGTTGGGAGAGAGAATAGCAACACTTGATATCTATAAATACTTTTTTGAGGGAGACATCTCAGGAAATCCACCACTTCAAGAAGGTGATGCGATAGTAGTAAAAGCTTATACCAATAGGGTTGTTTACGCGGGAGAAGTAAAGCAACCTGCTGTTTACGAGTTTTTAGAAGGAGAGTCCTATTCTGACCTATTGGGTGTTTCAGGCGGAGCGACCGCAATTGGCTATACCGATAATGTGACACTTTTTAGATCAAATGGAAAAGTAAAATCCTTAAAAACTTTTGGTGAAGCTGAATACGATAAGATATCCCTGTATGATGGCGACTCTATCTATATTGTTGCGATGTCAGATACTTACGGAAATCGAGTAAAGATAGAAGGTGCTGTAGAACAACCCGGCTTTTATGAGCTCAAAGAAAATATGAAGCTTTCTGAACTTCTAAGTATCTCCAATCTTAGTAAGGACGCGTATTTAGAACGTGGAAATATCATCCGGCTAGAAAATGATTTGAGTTTATCCAATCAATCTTTTGACCTAATTTCCGTGTTGTCCGGAGAGTCTGATTATCTGCTAAGGAACGAAGATTTGGTAAAAATTCCATCTATTTTAGATATAGAAGAAAGAAAGACGGTTTCAATATTAGGTGAGATCAGGAATGAAGGGGATTATCCTTTTGTGGAAGGCATGACTGTCGAAGACCTTATAACCATCTCTGGGGGGTTACTAGCAAGCGCTAATACGTCAAAAGTAGAAGTTGCAAGAAGAGTAAGTAAAGACTCTAAGGATTTTAAAACGGCAATAATTTTCAATTTTAAAATCAATTCAAATTTAAGTTTGAATGATTCCGCTTCTACTTTTAGACTGAAAGCCTTTGATCTAGTTACCATCAAAGCATCCGCACTCTTCCGCACCCAAAAGTTGATAAAAATTGAAGGAGAAGTGATGAGGCCCGGGTTTTATGCCCTGGAAACTGAGGAAGATAGACTTACTGATCTCATACGGAGAGCAGGAGGGTTGACATTTTATGCATATCCGGAAGGCGCATCTTTAATTCGTGACTTGAATCTAAGTACGGAAAAAGAGAAAGAGGAGGAAGAAGAGGAAGAAGAAAGGACCTTAGAAACGACCAGTACAGATGAAGGAGATTTCTACAGAAAACAGCAGCTAGAAGGATTAATCCAGAGGGATTCTGTGGATGAATTAAATACTGAACTGCTAGCTAAGAAGGAAGCAATAGGGATTCAGTTGGACAAAGCCCTTAAATCACCTAAATCCAATTATAACATCATCCTTGAAGACGGAGATGTGATTAGCATTCCCAAAGAATTACAAACAGTAAGAGTCAGAGGAGAAGTGCTTTATCCCACTAGAGTCATGTACGATAAGGTGGCTAATTTCAGGGACTATATTTCTTTGGCTGGTGGCTTTTCTGATGATGCTCAGATAAAAAGATCTTATATCGTTTATGCAAATGGTAGAGCAAAAAGAACGAATAAATTTCTATTTTTCAAGGTATTTCCCTCGGTTGAACCGGGAGCAGATATTTTTGTGCCGGAGAAACCAGAACGCAGAAAAGTTACACCAGGAGAAGTACTTGGAATTACAGGAGGGTTGGCATCTTTAAGCCTGATTATTGTTCAGATGGTTAATTTGTTAGATTGATATGCAAGAAATCAATGATCTATCGCAACTAGATCTATCTAAAAACTACACCTACGCAGACTATCTGGAGTGGAGGCTTAAAGAGCGCGTAGAGCTAATTAAAGGAAAGATCCACACCATGTCTCCTGCTCCTAAAAGGATGCATCAAAAAATTTCTCTAAAGTTTACATTGTCGATAGGGAATCAACTAAGAAATTCGAGTTGCGAGTTATACGAAGCTCCTTTTGATGTTCGATTTGTGAAAGAAGGGGAATCAAACGAAAAGATTGTTAATGTAGTATAGCCGGATTTATGCGTGATTTGTGATCCTACCAAGTTAGATGATGCAGGGTGCTTAGGCGCACCGGATTTGGTAATTGAAATTCTATCCCCAAATACTTCTTTAAAAGACGTGAAGCATAAGTATACGCTATATGAGGAGTACTGGGTGAAGGAATATTGGCTAGTACACACTACAGACTTACTTGTAAATGTATTTGATCTTAAAGAAGATCGATTTCAATTGAGAAAAATCTTTGCTAAAGAAGATGATATTGAATCAAATGCAGTTTCCGGGCTAGTTGTTGATCTCAACGAAGTATTCGAAAACCTATGATACAGGTCCTGATTGTTTCATTAGGATATGTGCTATCTTTCTTAAGAAAAGAATAATTCCCCTATGTCAGTTGAGATTACAAAGAGGCTAATCAATGTTGAGGAGTACCACAAAATGGCGGAAGTTGGAATTTTAAAGCCTACCGATCGTGTAGAGTTAATTCATGGAGAAATTTTAAAAATTAGTCCAATAGGAAGTAAACACGCAGGTATTGTCGACAGACTTGCTGATTTTCTAACGGATTTATTAAGAAAGAAATATACGATCAAAATCCAGGTGCCAATTTTATTAGAATCCTTTGCAAAACTGGATTTTTGGTTCAAATCAAGGCTTTCAGAATTTCAAAAACGTAGTTTACTGGGCGTAAATGAGGCTTTTGAAATTTTGAGTAACGAAGAGTTGGGCCAAAAGGCGGGTTTTTCAAAAGATTCTATTAGATAATAACAACGAACCTGATCCAGATGTGACGATTTGTAAGTACAGGTCGGACTATTATTTTGAAAAGTTGCCAGGATCTGAAGACATTGAAGTAGTCATAGAGGTCGCAGATTCAACTTATTATAAATACAAAGAGATAAAAGGTATCCTTTATGCTTCAAAATATATTCCGGTTTACTAGCTCATTTCTATCGAAAAAGAACAAATAGAGGTTTTAATTAACCTAACGGTGAGCTATACAAGCGATGTGAAATTTTCACAAAAGAAGATGAAATAGTATTGGTTGATACTACTGTTCAGGTAAATGAAATTTTCATTTAAATCGCTAAGATTTTAATGAACTAACATGTTAGATGGCATTTTAAAGAGATAAATACATGTAGAAAGAGTATTGCGAAATAGCTAAAGGGTGGAATTTTAAAGCCTGTTGACCGTATGGAATTAATTCATGGAAAAGCTTAAGAATAAAGTCCGAAAGATGAGAAAGTATCCTGGTATGGTTGAAAATCTGAATACATAGACAGGCTGTTAGGGGATCAGCATACAGTATAAATAAGCTTTTTGAGATCCGATAAAAATTTGATTGAGTGAGTGAACCAGATCTAGATATTTTTATTTTAAAACTGTCGTTCAATACACATAAATAAGGATTTTTAGCAATTGATGAGCAGCAAAAGTTTGGGTCGGGCCGCGTAAGCGGGGTCACCTAGACCAAATAGCATAAACAGAAAGGTGAGCTATATAGATTATTCTTGTTAAAATCATTGGTTTAGGGCGGGCTCACGGATATGGAAGTAAAGACTAGTGAATGGTAAATATTAAATTTGTACTATGAGATTGTTAACATTCTTGGTTTTTCTACTTTTAGTATTAAAAACTTATTCACAATCTACTGCTGTTCCCTATACGCTTGAGGATCGTGACAGGATGATTCGATTGGAAGAGAAATTTGATGGTTTGGATGATCGTTTTGAATCCATAGACGCAAAGTTCGAAGCTATAAACGCAAGGTTTGAGGCTATAGATGTAAAATTTGAGGCTATAGATGTAAAGTTTGAAGCCATTGATGTAAAGTTTGAATCACAACAAAGACAACTGGATGACATCAAGAGCCTTTTCTATTGGGGTTTTGGAATTATGATTTCACTTTCTCTTTTTACAATGGGCTACATGGTGTGGGATAGAAGAACAGCCCTTCGACCGGTTCAGGATGAGCGTCGCACCTTGAGTGAAAAGTATGAAAATTTGATCAGAGCGCTAAAGGAGTTGGCTTCAACAGATGAACGTTTAGCGCAGGTGCTTAAGAAGTTTAATATCCTTTGAATAATAAAATTTAGGTGAGCAATAAGAATACTAATGATTGCTTCTGCGATGGAAAATAAACTAAATACATGAAATGAGCATAAACTTAGAATCCTTAGCATACCAACCGATTATAAATAAGTTTACGGGAATTCCATGTGGCCTTTGGAAATAAACTTATACAAATGAAAAACGAAGAAAGAATAATTGAGCTACTCTCTGAGTATTTAAGAAAGTCAGATAAACATGAAGAAGAGATTATTCAATTGAGAAGAGATTTGAATGCAAATCAAGAGGAACTTAGAGCGCTAAGACAAGACTTTAACACCACTCAAAAACAAATAGAGCATTTACGTTCCGAATCATTAAAGCAACAAATCCATCAGGAGGCCTTATTAAAAGAGATATTAAGTATTTCCAAAAGGGTTGATTGATCTTGAAGAGAATTAAATTTTAGTATTAATCTTTTCATTGAAGTAGGCACTTAATAAATATTGAAAATGGGGTTTAGCATGCATATGAGCACATTTGGATTTAGTCTGCTGATTTGTAGTACTTGATTTATCTAAATAATCCATTTTCTTTGTTTGCAGCTTGCCAGAGCTATTTATTAAGTGCCTATTTCAATCTTTTCAAATTGAGGCGAGCTAATCGAAAATAAGAACATGAGTGATTCAAAAAGAATTTGAATTTAATTGTTAAAGATCAAGAAATCCATAGACTATTCTTGTGAGAATTATTCACCAAGGAGTAGTTCATGGATGCGGAAGTAAAGACTAGTGAATGGTAAATAGTAGATTTGTATTATGAGATTGTTAACATTCTTGGTTTTTCTACTATTAGTATTAGAAACTTATTCGCAATCTACTGCTGTTCCTTATACGCTTGAGGATCGTGACAGGATGATTCGATTGGAGGAAAAGTTCGAATCACAACAAAAACAACTGGATGACATCAAGAGCCTTTTTTATTGGGGTTTTGGAATTATGATTTCACTTTCTCTTTTTACAATGGGCTACATGGTGTGGGATAGAAGAACAGCCCTTCGACCGGTTCAAGATGAGAGTCGCACCTTGAGTGAAAAGTATGAAAATTTGATCAGAGCGCTAAAAAATTAGCTATAACAGATGAACGTTTGGCACAAGTGCTTAAAAAGTTTAATATCTTATGAAAAATAAAATTTAGATGAGCAGTAGAATACCAATGATAGTGCCCTATGGTTAATCATCACTTGTCTGTTTAGCTTATCTTACGATTTGGATAATTTAACCAAAAAGAAGCAATTGAGGTCTTTAGTGTGCCTCCTCATGGTCAATAAAAAATAGAAAATTTCATCTTTGAAGACATAGTACCATTGTTGAATGATTCTTCTCTGATAAGACAATGAGTAGAATAGATAGCTAAAACGGATTGGTACAGATTTCTTCATCATCGAATAATAATTTAAGCTTAAACCCTTTAGTAAGTGATCAAAAGCCCATAATATCATATCTTCGTTACACTATTATTATGGAAGAGAATCCTGAAATAGAAGAGAAACTAAATAGAAAAAACCCTACTGCCAACAGCCAAAAGCCAACGGTCAATACCCAAGTCATCAAAGAAGACGAAATAGATCTTATTGAATTGGTAAAGGTTATTTGGTCAAAGCGCAGATTTATTTTGAAGGTAACTGGATTTTTTTTTATTCTGGGACTTATCATTGCTTTCACTTCAAAAGTTGAATATAAAGCTTCTTGCAAATTGCTTCCAGAAAGCCAGGAAGGATCAGTCCCAGATTTGGGCGGATTGGGAGGCTTAGCAGGCTTGGCAGGTTTTGATCTATCTGGTGGTTTTGGATCTTCAGAGGCCTTATCTCCGGAATTATACCCGGAAATTGTAAATAGTGCACCTTTTTTAGAAAATCTCATTAATGTTCCAATCTATTTTGAGAAGATTGATACGACCATCTCTTCATTTTACTATCTTAAAGAAATGGATCAGCCGTCATTATTTGGATTGATTGCTGAATATACCATTGGATTGCCTTGGCAAATAAAAAGCTTGTTTAATAGTACGAAGGAAATAGAGTTAAAAGATTATGACTTAGTTCGTTTCTCAGAGGAAGATTGGAAAATGATAGAATTATATAAGGATCGACTTTCTGTTTCCGTGGATTCAAAAACCAGCTTAATTAGTATATCTGCCGAAATGCCAGATCCGGTAGCTGCGGCTAAAGTGACTGATTTACTAGTTAGAGAACTGACTGAAAGTGTGACCAATTACAAGATTGAAAAGTCGCAAATAAATCTAACATTTATAATGGAACGATTTGAAGAAGCGAAGGATGAATATGAAGAAAAACAAGAGCAACTGGCTAGGTTCACTGACCGTAATCGTAATGTTTCTAACCCGATCATTCAAACAGAATATGAGCGACTACAAAATGAATTGAATATTACTTTTGAGGTTTACAAAGGCTTAGCTACCCAGTTAGAACAAGCAAAAATTAAAGTGAAGGAAGAAACTCCTGTTTTTACAGTTTTAGAGCCTGTAAGGGTGCCAGAGGATAAAAGTAAGCCGAAGAGAGGATTGATACTGCTATTCGTATTTTCATTAGGTATAATTATGAGTATTGTAATGATTTCTCTTAAGAATTTGAATAATCTCAAAACTTGAATTAATTTGTAGATTAAGGTACTTAATAAGTAGTGAGAGTTAATTTATATATCACTTATCCTCAAAATATTACATGTATATTAGAATCCAAAATCATGGAGAAAAGTGCGAAAGCCTTACCATTCTTGAATTTCAAGAGCAATTTCTAGATAATCAAGCATTCTATGATTGTCTAGCCAAGCTCAAGTGGCTTTTAATTAGTTCATTTTTGAAACGTTTGAACATACTTATTACCGCAAAGGTAAGCTGGAACGAACTCATCATTGTATCAAATGTTGTGATCAAGATACTCTATTTAGCAGCAACACGTTTTTCCATTAAAGTGAAGTTTCCCATCCTAAAAGCTCTCTATATACTTTACTGTCACCAACAAGCGAAGTATTTTTCCACCGAATTAAGTCATAAACTAGAATTAGGACAAAAGAGCTGTGGGGGATTAAACATAATGTCATGGCTGGTAATCAGCAATTTCAAATGATTAGTAAAGTGTAATTAGATGAAATAGTAGGTGGTCAACAGGCAGAAAGCATTAAAAGAAGAGAATAAAAACAAAGAGCTGATGATGGATATAGACAGACGAGGGAAGGGCCTTAGACGAATCTATGTTCGCGAAACTAGGAATGGAAGCCATCAATTATTGAAACCTTTCTTCCAAAATCATATTGTTCCTAAAGCTTTGATCAAGACCAATGAGTGGAATAGTTGTCCCTTGAAAGCAGAATTTCCTCATGTAGAACATATACCCTCATGTAAAAAAGGAGCCGAGTTTCCTGG
The DNA here is from genome assembly GCA_038746525.1 of Bacteroidota bacterium. Lineage (GTDB taxonomy): Bacteria > Bacteroidota > Bacteroidia > Cytophagales > Cyclobacteriaceae > Ekhidna. The sequence continues at coordinate 1,359 of JBCDKO010000174.1, read as the reverse complement.
TATGCATCGAGTGATCATGATATTCAAAGCCAGGCTTCGAAGTACTTATCATTCAGTAGAATATCTTTGGAATTACTTTGATGATTATTGTTATCGATTCAAACACTATTTGATGAAGGGAAAACTATTTGATAAACTCTCCTTAGCAGAATGGTAGCCTATAACCCCGTATATAGTAAAAACTTTGCCATCTACCAAAGTGCCTAATTCAATTAATTTATTCATTTGATTTCAATATGTCATTTATCAGGCTTAGAAAAAAATCGCTAAAAAAAAACTTATTCAAACTAATTAATCAGGTTAAATCATCACATATAAAAAAACAAGTTACATGTCCTAAAGAATGGTATGGAAATGATTACGGAGGCTTTTATCTCAATCCATATTTGATTTCATATAATGGTATAGTTTATTCTTTTGGTGTGGGTGAAGATCTTTCTTTTGACCTTGCTTTAATAAAAAACCATGGCTGTCTAGTTTTCGCTTTTGATCCAACCCCAAAATCAATTAATTGGATAAAAAAACAAAAGAAACTCCAGAATTTTGATTTCCTACCTTATGGGATTGCTAAGGAATCAGGTATTGTAAAATTTAACCTTCCTAAGAATCAATCTCATGTTTCTGGTAGCGTTATAAATCACAAAAATGTTACGGATGAGTATTCTATTAATGTAGAAATGAAATCAATAGATGACATTAAAGAATTATTCTACCATGAACATTTGGATGTATTAAAAATGGATATTGAGGGATCAGAATACGAGGTAGTGGACGAAATTCTTGATTCGGGAATCGATATCAATCAGTTTGCGATAGAAATTCACGAAAGATTTTTTAGCGACGGAATAACTAAAACCAAATTACTAGTAGAATCTATGAATAAAAATGGGTACAAAATTTTTGCAATTTCTGATTCGTATAAAGAAATTTCTTTTGTCAAAGAAATTCTTTTGTAACATGAAATAAACTCAAATAATTTGTGAATGATTTATGTCATGAGTTAGGGTAAAGTACGATCTATCGATGGTATTGAAGATATCAATAAAAATTTGTAGAGAAGTTTAGCCGAAGAGATTTAAAAATAACTCTATTGAAGTAGGCACTTAGTAAATATTTTATTTTTGATGGCGGTATTGCTTGGTTAAACTATTGTTTTTCAGTAACTTAAAGTAATATTTAACGATCAAAATTATGGAGAAAAAATACCAAAGCCTCACACTCTTCCAGTTCCAGCAGCAATTTCCTGATGACCAGGCTTGCTATGACCACCTCGCTCAACTCAAATGGCCCGATGGTTTCGTTTGTGAAAAATGTCAACACACCCACTATTGCCAGGGAAAGCTAGGGCGGACTCGTCAG
>JBCDKO010000173.1:0-10406 GCA_038746525.1 Bacteroidota bacterium | reverse complement strand
GATCAAAAACTACTTGATTGATCAAGATGGAGAAGGAGCGCTTAATTCAACCCAAAAAAGCGGTGGAGGGGCTATCAAGTGATTTCATGTACACTTTTTCAAGCTGTACAAGAAATGTATTGGATGAATTTAAGAAGACTTTTATTCAAATCTATAAGAGAAATTACATGTGATAATAAAATACCCGTCTGTAGATAGCCACTTTTCGGAGTGGACTCATTATTTAAGTTGATTATTTCAATGATGATGATAGAACCTATACTTAAAATAATATTTTGTCGAGGCATCTGAATAGTAACACTATTTATAGTGAATAATGCCAGCTAAGCTATCCGAGAAAAAATGGCCTAATCCAAAATTCTGCTCCGGTTGCCTGAAAAGCGCTTACTAATCTACTGATATTTATATCAATAAACGACGGTCATCACATCATCTTCCAACATGTTTAAAAAGAACCAGAGTACTTTTTCACTTGTAAGATCTTTAAAGACCATGTAAGAGCTTCTAAGTTCTATTCTAGGAACACTTGCTGATCTTTACCCCACTAGAAGCTCTTTAAACTCCCTATAATTTGCTTCCATTTTTATTGAATGTGTTTCTTTCTTTAACAAATCTGCAGCAAAATCAGGAGTGGCTAATTGAATATTTAATGCTTCATTCATCGTAGGTAGGAACTTGCAATAGTGAGCGGTTCCCAAGAATATTCCTTCTCTCCTACTTTGTTTTAGCCCTTCATATGCAATTGCACTATGTGGATCTAATAAGTAGTTGTTCTTAGTATAGCATTGTTTCACTGTGTCTTTAATTCTTTCATCTGCTAAAGAAAATGGAGTAAGCTTCTTGGTTATTTCTTCGTGGCTATTTCCAAACAATGCTAGCAGCCGCTTGAAATTACTCGGATCTGATACATCCATGGCATTGGCAATGGTTGGCTTTGTTGGTTCTGGCTGATAATCTCCGGATACTAAATACCTAGGCACAACATCATTCGCATTGCTAGCAGCAATAAATTGAACAATGGATACGCCCATTTTCATAGCTAATATTCCTGAAGTCAGGTTGCCGTAATTTCCGCTTGGAACCGAAATCATAATGTCTTTCATACCTTGCTGTATAGGAATATAATAAAAAAGCGATTGTGGTAGCCAGCGAGCAATATTGATAGAGTTCGCAGAGGATAATTGCAGCTTATGATTCAATTCTCTGTCTCCAAACGCTTGTTTTACCAGATTTTGGCAATCATCAAAGTTGCCCTCTATTTCAAGAGCAGTGATATTTTGCCCAAGTGTAGTCAATTGTTTTTCCTGTAGTTTACTCACTTTTCCTTTTGGATAAAGAATGACCACTTTTACGCCTTCTACACCCAAAAAGCCATTCGCTACCGCCCCGCCAGTATCTCCAGATGTTGCCACTAGAACCGTCGTTTCTTTGTTATCACTCATGTTGAAATGGGCAAGGCACTCTGCGAGAAACATTGCGCCAATGTCTTTAAATGCAAACGTAGGACCATGAAATAACTCTAAACAACAAATACCACTTGTTACCTCTTTTATTGGTATTGGAAAATTGAAAACCCTCGAAGTAATCTCAGCAATTTTCACTTTATTGATATCATCACCACAGAAAAGAGCTAATACTTGTTCAGCTATATGAGCTAGTTCTAAAGAAGGAATTGCATCCAGAAATTCTTGCTCAAGCGGGGGAATTTTTTCAGGGAAAAATAGTCCTCCATCGCTTGGCAGGTTTGCTAAAACAGCCTCCCGAAAAGAGATTAAAGATCTATTACCTGTGGTACTTTTATACTTCATCTTCTATCAATCGACAACCCTGATTACTCATTTTACTTTCAAAGAAATCACAGGTTACACTTTGCTCATCAATCAGCTTTTGAATGTCATTGCGGCTTTTTTTCATTTCGTTCTTATTTGTAAAAAGCATGAATACGCTAGGTCCTGAACCTGATATATTGAAACCTACACAGCCGTGTTCGTTAGCTATAGCTTTCATCTGATCATAGCCAGGTATTAACGATTTCCTTACTGGCTCCGCAATAAAATCCTCAATGGAATTGGCTAATCGGTTCCAATCTTTGATATGCAATGCATGTATGAGGCTGGCCAGATTACCCCACTGATTACGGGCGACTGGAATATCGATTTGTTTTGGAAGTATCCCTTTTGCTTCAGAGGTTTTTATTTCAACATTCGACCTAGCAATAAGAACTTCCAATTCCTTGGCGATTGGAACAGAAAAATAATCCAATGGATCATAACTTCTCATACAAATGCATCCACCTAATAATGAAGGGGCAACATTATCCGCATGATAACTTTTTGATGCAAAAGCCTCTCCTTCCAAGGCAAAGGGAAGCAAGGCGGCGGTGCTCAAGGGTTTTGGCAACAGTTGATTCACTGCATATGCCGCGCCTGCGGCACTAGAGGCGCTCGAACCTAATCCACTACCTGGTAAAAAAAGTTTTTTGATATGAAAATCAAAACCCATCTCTATTCCTAAGTGGTCTAGCAAAGCTTTGGCCGCAATAGTTGACACGTTCTCATGGACATTCCTGGGTAAATTAGCTCCTTCTATATTAGATATAGTTAACAACTTATCTTCTCTTCTGGTCACAGTGATTTCTTCATAGATGCCCTCTAGTGCAAACCCTATGGTATCATATCCACAACCAATATTTGCTACTGTAGCAGGGGCTAATACTTTTACCTTTTTTTTCATTACAGTTGATGTCATTCAAGTTAGTATCATTCAAATAGCCAATTGGACGCAAGATTAACTTTCCAAAATCCATCTTGATTTAGCATTAAACAAAGTGCACTTGTGTTTTTCATGATTCCGGCTGCGCCATTCTCAAGACATCTGCGAAAATACCAGAGGCTGTTACCTCAGCTCCTGCTCCTGCTCCCTTAATTACTAATGGCTGTTCCTTGTATCGATCTGTGTAGAATAGAACAATATTATCTTTTCCCTCCAAATTATAAAAAGGGTGATCCGAATCGATTTCCATAAGTTTAATCATTGCTCTTCCATCTTCGTATTTGGCAACAACTTTTAAGCGAGCCCCTTTATCGTTAGCTTTTTGAAATACTTTCTTAAAGTAGGGCTCTTCTGCTAAAACTTTTTCGTAAAAGTCCTCTATGTTTTTGGTATCAATGCATGAATCTGGCATAAATGGCTCTAAGGCAATTCCATCCATTTCAAAGCGATAGCCGCTTTCTCTGATTAGGATCAGTAGTTTTCTCTTTACATCTTCTCCTGAGAGATCCAGCCGGGGATCGGGCTCGGTGTATCCTTCTGCTCTGGCCCTTTCGATTACTTCTACAAATGGTTCTGAGCCATTGTATTCATTGAAAAGAAAGTTGAGCGTTCCCGACAACACTGCCTCAATGTGATGTACCCGATCTCCACTTCTCACAATATCACTTAGCGTTGATAAAATAGGTAAGCCCGCGCATACATTTGTCTCAATTAAGAACTGACTACCATACCTCCTGGCGGTTGTTTTTAGTTCTTGATATTTATCATATAATTCAGTTGCAGCAATCTTATTTGGTGAGACCACTGAAATGGATTTTTGAAGTATTTTCAGGTAGAGATCGGAAATCTCTTTGGAAGCTGTGATGTCAAGAAAAATACTATTTCTGTAGTTAAATTCAATCATCTTTTCCCTGAAGTCAATCGATGAGAAAGTCTCACCATCTTCAAGTTTGCCCTTCCACTGACTGAGCCTAATACCATCCTCATCGAAAGCCATCTTTTTGGAATTAGCTACGCCAATAATTTTAATATTGATTAGGTGGTCTTTTTTTAAAATGGAAAACTGAGATTGTAACTGTGCAATAAAAGCCTTTCCCACGTTTCCTACCCCAATAATGAATAAATTAATTCGTTTGGCTTCGAACAAGAAAAACGCTTCATGTAAGATATTGAGAGACTTACTTAAGTCTTCTTTCTTGATCACCGCAGAGATATTACGCTCAGAAGAGCCTTGAGAAATAGCTTTAATGCTCACACCATTTCTACCCAACACATAAAACATACTGCCACTGATACCGACTTGATTTTTCATATTTGAGCCTACTAATGCAAGGATGGAGAGGTTCCGCTCTATGGCAATAGGGTCAATCAAATTTTTATCAATGTATTCCTTAAAAGAATAATTGAGTTCTTGGTGAGCAATTTCTGCATTGTTGACCGTCATTGCAATCGTCATCGTATGCTCTGCATTAGACTGTGTGACAAACTCCACTCCCAACTTGTGATCGGAAAGTATCGAAAAAAACTCTTTCGTAAACTTCGGAATACTTAATAATCCAGTACCGGATAAAGTAATAAGAGAAACATCTTTTAAACTGGTAATTCCCGTTACGATTTGATCATTACCAGCATTCTTTGATACAAGCGTCCCGTCCTGAGTGGCATCAAACGTATTTTTGATCCGAATTGGGATATTTTTTTTGAAACATGGCTTTAAACTTGGGGGATACAGAACTTTTGCCCCAAAATGGGATAATTCAATCGCTTCTTCATAGGATATTTCCTGAATAATCTTCGCATTTTTCACGATTCTTGGATCCGCAGTCATGAGACCATCTACATCAGTCCATATCTCAAGGACTTTACTATTGAGCGCGCTAGCGATGATCGCTGCTGTATAGTCCGAGCCTCCTCTCCCTAATGTGGTTGTTTCACCGCCTGGGGCAGATGAAATAAAACCTGGGAAAATGTTTACTTTATTGAAATCGCTCGCTACATCCTGCAACAGTTTATTGGTCAACTCAAAATTAACATCCGCACCACCAAATGTATCGTCTGTTTTGATATGATCTCTGGAGTCAAACAGTTTTATATCTATGCCCTCTTTTTCGAAGAATGAAAATACAATATTGGATGAAAGAAGCTCACCTGTACTAAGAATAAAATCCAGGCTTTTATTGGTTAGCTCTTTTAGCAAGTAGACGCCATCACAAACCCTACGAAGCTGTTTAAAGATTCCTTCCACTTTCTCATGATGAGAATTACCCACTAAAGCGAAAAGCAACCGGGTATGCTTCGTATAAAGCTCATCATATAAATGTAAATAGTGGGTATCTCCCTCACTTGCGAGCTCAGCCATTCTCACTAGTCCATTGGTTGTTTTTCCGATGGCGGAAACAACGATTGCCACTTGACCATCATTAGAAAAAATGACATTTTTCGCCTTAATTATTGCCTCTTTACTACCAAGGGATGTGCCGCCAAATTTTAATACTTTCATACACATTGATCATAAAAAACGCCATCCTTAAATCTAAGAATGGCGTGTTGTGTTTTATTTCTTTTTGCACTAATTACCACTCTTTACATCCCTATGTAGCAATTGTAGGGATAAAATCATGGTAATTGTCCTAGTCGTTCTCATTTGCAATCAAAAGTAAGCCTACCTGCCATTAATCAAAACCTTTGACCGAATTAATTCTCATTTGGATCTAATAGGTATTTTAGCAATATGAAGAAAAAAGCAATAGTGTAAATAGCTTTTGAATTTTTTCTACTGTGTTTGCGGTAATGCTTGCTTTAGGGCTCGACTCATCATACAAACAAAATCTAGACAAAGAGAATGAAGCAAAAAAGAACAATATAACCCTAACCTTAACTGATTCAAGAAAATTATGACCTACCTCATTGTTACTATTGGCTACATCGGAATACTTGCTGGAATTATTATCTATAAAAGTAAAAGCATTAAAAGCGAAGAAGACTTTGTAGTAGCGGGAAGGAACGTGCCTGTCTACTTGCTGGTTGGAACACTTGTAACTACTTGGATAGGTTCAGGAAGCCTCTTCGGTACAGCGGGACTCACATTCCAGGTAGGTTTTTCCGAACTTTGGTTCTCATTAGGTGCATGGATTGGGATTTTAGCTGTTTATTTTATTGCAGCTCGTGTGAGAAGAATCTCTCAATATACACTTACTGACATACTTGAAAAACGCTATTCGCCTGTCGCAAGGCTGTTGGGTACCATCACCATTATCGTTGCTTACCTAATTATTGCGGGCTATCAGTTCAAAGGAGGTGGTCGGTTTTTGTCTATTCTCACAGAGGGAGGCATTTCAATAGAGCAAGGAACATTGATTACCTTCTTGATTATTATTGTATTTACTGCGCTTGCAGGAATGGTTTCCATTGTCTCTATAGATATATTCAATGGTATTATTATGATTACAGCGATCATTTTGGCGGTTCCTTTCGCCATTTCAGGCTTTGGTGGTTGGAACAATGTTGTGAGCACAATAGATGAAGTAAGCCCTGATCACCTTTCTATTTTTGAAGGCCACGAACCAATGTGGTATGTTGGTATCATGCTCCCCACGCTAATACTCATGTTGAGTGAAAGTAGTGTTTACCAAAAATTCTCCTCAGCTAAAGACGCCACATCAGCGCGTCAGGCTGTAATGGGTATGTTCATTGGTGTAGTGGGGATAGAGTTTCTAATGTGTCTTCTAGCTGTAGTGGGATTTGCCATATATGCTGATGATCCACGCTTTTTCCTTGCAGATGGAACAGTCAACGCTGCAATGTCTGAAGAAATAATTCTGCGAATAGGATTTGAACAACTACCCGCTCTTATAGGATCATTGTTATTTGCCGGTGGAGCAGCAATCATCCTCTCAACGGGAAATACCTTTTTGATGGTGACCTCCACAAATGTATCCAGAGATATCATTGAAAAGTATTTTATCAAAAGCTCTTCCAATAGGCTCAAACTGATCATCCAGCGATCTTCTATTATCATTCTTGGTTTTATTGCTTACTTGATCATGACGCAGTTCGAAGAAATTTTGGAAATGGCCCTTATCTCCTATACGATGATTGGCGCTGCTTTAGCTCCTCCCCTCCTTGCCACTTTTTTCTGGAAAAGGGTTACTCAACAAGGTGGTATAGCCTCCATTCTCGCTGGTATGCTCACCGTTGTTATTATAGAAATGTTAAACAGGGTTTATGAAACAAGCGAGTTAAACATTGGAATAATGCAATTTCCTTTTGATTCTCAGATGATAGCCATACCTGCGCTCATCGCATCTATTCTTGCATTGGTCATAGTAAGCTTACTTACCAAGCCAACTTCTAAAGAAATTGTTGATCCTTTTTTTGAGAAAGTTTAAGTTCTGTACTTTCACTATACTTTTAGATCTTTAAAAAAGAAATAGTTTACTGAATCACCTTTAAGCTGAAGAATGCAAGAATAACGTAAGACTAAGGAATAAAATCCAATAAATTTTAATCTGAATGATTTAGGCATCGCCATAAAAGAAGCTCACTGGAACCTGAGTCAGAGCTTATCGAAAAAGCATCAAAAACAAGGAAAGTCACCTTGCTGATTCAGGAGGGTTTAACAATAAACACAGGAAAGCTTACTGGTCGGGCTCCGAAAGATACATTTATTATAGAGGAAGATATTAGAATCCTTTGAAAAACTCGAATTTTGGCCCAACTCTTGGTTACTCAAAATTTCAAAAGCCTCATTTACGAGCAGTAAACTACGTTTTTGAAATTCTGAAAGCCTCGATTTAAACCAAAAATCCAGCTTTGCAAAGTATTCTATTCAACTACTTTAAATCAATTACTTGAATCAACCTGCCACTATTTGTGGTGAATAATGCGGGATAAAATGCCTAGATGAAAATGATAACGCTTTTTACTAGAAAAGTGAATGACTTGGCAGAAATATTCATTCAAAACTTTCAAGAAATAAATTATGGTACCATCTGAAGAGAAACGGAAAAGTTTTGAACATCAACCCAATGTTTTAGGCCCTGGTTTTCATAAGCGAGGATTTTTGATTTTCTATAGATACAACCTTTTCGGACTTACTCCATCCTAACTATTGAAAACGCTTACTTATCAGTGACTGAAGAGCAGACTGCATGGATAAACCAACTAAAGAAAGGAAACGAGCTTGCTGCTTTTAACTTATACAATCGCTATTCAAGTGCAATGTATAGCACACTGATAAGGATAGTGAATGATAAAGAAATGGCAAAAGATCTTTTACAAGAAGCATTTATAAAAGCATTCAAAAAAATTGATGGCCTTGCTGAGCCAAAAGCTTTTGCAGGTTGGTTAAAAAGAATCGTTGTGAATACAGGATTGGAACATGTAAGGAAACAAAAGTATGATTTTGAAGATGTGACTGAATCAGAAGATTTTGAAGATGAAGTAGATAACGATGCTGTGATAGAAAATGAAACGATTCATACCGCAATAAAAACACTCCCGGATGGATGCAGGATGGTTCTCTGTCTTCATTTGCTGGAAGGATACAAGCACAAAGAAATTGCGCAGCAATTAGGGATTTCCGAATCGACCTCCAAAACACAATACCGACATGCTAAGTCATTACTAAAAAAAAGACTGATTTATCATTATGAAAATTGATGACCTTATAAAAGAACGAAAGGACGAACTTCATATAGAGAAAGCCCCTACTGAGGCTTGGGAATTTATTCGTCAAAACTGGAAAAAACACCCAAAATCTCAAGTTTACTGGTGGAGGGTTGCCGCAGCGGTTTTGTTTGGGTTGTCTATTTGCTTGCTGGTTCGTAATCAATTGCTTCAAGATCGCGTCACTGAGCTTGCCTCACTCAGCGATCTGTCTAAAAAGTATCAAGCAATAGAAAAAGATTACTTGCGTCAAGTCAATGAATTGCAAATGAACTTGCCATTAAACAAAGCAAAAAAAACGGAAGATTTACAGTGGATTTTCGAAGAATTGCAACTTTTAGAAGAAGTCAATACGCTATACAGAAAAGATATTGGAAAGGTAAAAGAAGAAGATCTTGTTGGTGTATTGATCGACTACTACGAAAAAAAAATAAATCTGCTTCAAAAATTAGAACTCGAAATAGAAAGAACTCAAAATTTAGAAAAAGATGAAACAATGGATAGCCATCACCTTAGTATTTAATCTCATATGTTTTTCTTATGCGCTTGTTCCGGAGAAAGATGGAGAAACAAGAACCGCTACTTTTCGCAGAAATGTCCGGCCCAATGACCTAATTAATATCCAGGCCAAGTATACCGATCTAGTGATTGAATCATGGCATAAAGATGAAGTTGAAGTAACTGCAACCATCCGATTTGATGGGAAATTGACAAACAAAATGGTTGAATTTCTTGACAATTTCCAGAAACACGTAGAAGATAACATTGATCAATCCATAGGAGAGCTTCGAATAAATACTAACCTGGATGAACCTAATAAAATTCAGATTGGATCAAAACACGTGGGAGTTACAGTGGGATTCACGGACGATGAACTTAAACTGGATTTCAAAATCAGAGCTCCAAAAATGAATAAATATGAAATCAATCATTCCTATCGTGATATACTAATAAAAGGCGATTTTGATGACATGAAAATAACCCAATACTCTGGTGAGCTCCATGCTGACTACATTGATAATGCACACTTTAATATGAAATACGGATCAGCCATATTGAAAGAAATTGGTACGGCAAAAATGGAGATTTATGAGCAGGAGATAAGTGTAGCTATCGTTGATGAGCTAGAAATCAACGCCAAATACGCTGAAGTTGACATTGAAGAAATCCAGAAAATGAATATGCAATCCTATGAGTCTGATTTTACCTTCAACAATGTTGATTTTATATCAGGCAGCTTCAAATACGGAGAAATAGAAATTAAAGAACGATTAGGAAATGCGGAATTTGAATGCTATGAAATGGAAATTGAATCCAACAACATCGAAAACATCAAATTTGAAAATTCAAAATACAGTAAAATCAAAGCAGATAAAATAGAAACAATCACCTATTCAGAATCCTATGAAGACGAAACATCCATTGGCAATTTAGGGACTTTCAAAAGCCTCAACTCTAAATACGGAAAGCACAAAATTGAATTCCTCAATGGTTCGCTTGAAATGAATGCGTATGAAGACGATATTGATATTGAAACAGTATCAACTTCAGTTGAAAATATCTTTATCACAGGTAAATATATTGATTCCTCTTTAGGCGTAAGTAATGAATCTTTCAGTCTTAAAACTGACATTAAATATGGAAAGGTAGAGTTTGATGAGAGTGATGTGGAAGTGAAGAAATACATCAAAGAGGGCGATAGACTTGAAGTAGAGATCCAATCAAAGAATCAGGTCTCATCAGGTATACAAATTATTATTGAAGGATATGAGGTGGACGTAAATATTAATTAAACATTCATAAAAGACATTGTAGAATGAGAAGTTACTCAAAAGTCAAACCGGATTCAATATTAAGCGTCCCGTCATCATTCGGGGTAATGGCATTCACATCTGTAACACCCAGCCCTCCGATACTGTAGAAAGTACCTCCTCCAAAGGCGTAATCGCGATAACCTTCTTGAATTG
>JBCDKO010000172.1:0-10422 GCA_038746525.1 Bacteroidota bacterium | reverse complement strand
CCAGGTAGGTACGTTCCGGCCTGCCGGTGACTGGATGGTAATAGTAGGGTTGCACCACATCTTCGTGGTTGGGTCCGGCCTGAACGGCGGTGGTCATCACCTTTCTGCCAAAGGCATCGAAGTAATGATAGGTGGTGGCTTTCTCCTCTGCCGAGAGCAAGGTTAGTTCCTTCTCGCTGGAAACCGGTACCTTGGGCCGCTCCACCCGCACGAAGTTTTGGTGCGGCGAGGGAGGCGGTTGCGCCGGAGCGCCGAGGCTGATGAGGAGAAACAGAAGCAAAAGGAGACGATATATCGCTATAGATGAGGTATTGTTCATGGTGTCAGGTTTTTAAAAGTTGATGTTGGCGCTCACTTGATGCTATAAAAATAGTGTGTGGTTTATTGGGATACACAAAAAATGCGCTGCTACGCAAAGTTGATATCATTTAAAATCCCAGCTTTTTGAGGCTACAAAATCTCGAAGTATGATCAGTGAATGTATTCTGATCATGCGAATACTCCTTTTCGAACGCTATAAAAAATCACCGGCACTACTCATTAGATTTGGATTGTACATCCTATGATAACGCTTCCAATTTACAAAACTGGAAGAGCGGTGATCTGCTAGCCCCCTCCTGTTGACCAATATTCCGCCAAAAGACAGGCGGTAGAGGAAGCCCTCGAAGCAAGGCATTCTCGGCTGGTTGAGGTCCATTTCGAAGAAAAAAACAGGATATTACGAATAATGCAGGTGTTCTTTTCATATCAGGTTGATTTTCAACCGCAAGCATACGAGAAAAACTTACTCCGGTCAAAAAAGGAAACCGGTATTTTTGGGGTATTATCTCATTTAAAATAGAATCATAAAAAAGTATTTTGAATTAGGCACTTAATAAATATGAAAATGAGGTTTATCATACATATGAGTACATTTGGATTTAGAAATCTGCTTATTTGTTGTGTTCAGGTAATCTATTTTCCTTGTTTGCAAATGACAAAGCAGATTTTTTCGTTTCTTGTGAGTGAATTAAAATGGATACTTACCAAAATCCAATACTCGACTATACCAATGAAAAAGCGACTAACGCTTTACTTGATGAGACCAATGAAGTTTAAAAAATCACTCCAGGTTTAATCCACTCGCGTCAGTTTTTAACATTTAGTAACCTTTATGAAATTCATCTTTATTGTACAAGGAGAGGGAAGGGGACATATGACACAGGCGATTTCCTTATACCAAATATTGACATCAAACGAACATGAAGTCTCGCATGTAATAGTTGGTAAAAGTAAACGAAGAGAGCTACCAAAATTTTTTATAGACAATATCTACACCCCTATTACTCAATTAGACAGCCCAAATTTTGTTACAGACAAGAAAAGTAAATCCGTAATTGTATTAAAAACTTTTCTAACCAATATCGTAAGATTTCGAGTCTACTTACAAAGCATCAGAAACATTGACAAGATCATAAAGCAAGAACATCCAGACAAGATCATTAATTTTTATGATTTTTTAGGCGGACTATATTTTTTATTAAGAAAACCAAAAGTACAGCATATAGCGTTGGCCCATCAATTCTTGCTTAATCATTCAGAGTTTGAGTTTCCAAAGGGTAAAATCTACGATCGTTTTTTGTTGCTCATTGGAAATAGACTAGCGGGATATAAGGCTAGTAAGCTTTTATGTTTGTCTTTTCGTCACATGAAGGAAGAAAGGAAAAAGAGATTACACGTGGTTCCACCGTTACTTCGGGAAGAGATCAAACAAAAATCAACCTCTAATAAGGACTTTTTCCTGGTTTATATGGTAAATCATGGATACTCGGAACAGGTGAAGGAATTCCACACAAAGTATCCTAAAATACCAATTCACTGTTTTTGGGATAAAAAAGATGAACCCTCAGAACTTAAAGTCGACGAAACTCTCATCTTTCATAGACTTGATGATAAGAAGTTCATGGAATTTATGTGTTCTTGCAAAGGATATTTGACCACAGCAGGATTTGAATCCGTTTGTGAAGCGATGTATTTTGGAAAACCAGTCCTGATGGTACCTGTAAGAGGTCATTACGAACAATCATGTAATGCTTTGGATGCCTCCAGGTCAGGCGCCGGAATTTCTAGTAATATTTTTGACTTGGATTTACTTCTTGAATATCTTCCTAAATATAAAGAGATGAAAAGTGAGTTTAGGCTTTGGTGCGCTCAAACTGAACAACTATTCCTCGATAAGATAACCGAGCTATAATTCAGGACACCGCTAAAAACCCACTTTCAATCTTTGAGATGATCTTTTTTCCTGATACTTCGTTATCAAAATACTTGTTTTACGCCGCTAAACTCCGTTTTTGACGTCTTGTCTCAGAAAAAAATCTCCACCTCAAATTCTTGAACCGAGTTTTTAGAGGTGCCCTTCAGAATACAAGAGTACTTCTAATTGAGAAAATTAAGATTATGAAATTGAAAATCAAATATTTAGTGTTTCTAAGAAAACGGCGTGTCTTTATAAGAAAATAATGTTTCTGGCTCATAGAGATGTTTTTTTCGAGATTTTGATGTAATTAGTGTCTCCAAGAAAACAGTGTTTTTTGAAAGAAAACGATATCTCTAGCTTGTAGAGCGTGTTTTTTTGAAATTTCGATAACAAATAGTCATTGAATCTATTTTGGGGCGTTTAATGAAAACGCCATAAAACCATAGGGTTACCTCCAATTCGTTCAAAATTCAAATGAATTTTTGAGAAATTAAGAAATTGATTCTAAAGTGTAAAATAGATTCGATTCATTCTTTTCCTAAAAAACTATGCTGTAGGTGTCACTAGCATGTTTTTCGTCTTTTCTTAGAGACACTAATCACAGTCATCGGATCTATTTAGGAGATTTTAATAAAAATATAAAAATGCAATCAACCAATGGCTTCAAACTAAAATACAGGAAGTCTCAAAGAATCTTTTTTTATGTTAATCAAAGTAAATGACTTGTTTACTCTAAATAGAATTTCAGCAGGTAGGTCGGGATACCAAGCCAACTCAATCCAAAGGTTCGTTCCTTACGTAAAACTTTTCTAACATTGGTTTCAACTTGGTTTTTTAGGTTGTTTTGCACATTTGGTTTCAATAAATCGCTTCTGCAATGTTTAGGTTTATTGTGGTACGTATTGACTGAATTCAATCATTATGTTTCAATTGTCGTAACGTACTCTTTCTCCGTTTCAAAGAATTTACTGGTCTAATGAACTACTCTTTTGCTTCCATAATTGAGGTGTTGATTCAGTTAAAGTTGAATTGAATGAATTTTGCCTTTTCCGAAGGAAAGGCACGAAGTCGAAAACTTGCTGCTTCTTGTGTCCTTCGAAACACATTCGGAAAATTAAAGAAGGTATATCCACTACTTTTATTCACCAAATCATAAAACAATCTTCGAATGCCCCGGCGGAAGGAGAAAGGATAAAAAGAATTGATTTCAATTGTTATCATCTAAGAAGTCTTCAAAAGCTGAAACAATCTTTTCTATTTCTTCATTTCCTATTGCTTGTGAAATGAACAGCGACTCGAATTGAGATGGTGCTAAATAGATACCCCTCTCTAGCATAGATCGGAAATACCTACCAAACATCGCCGTATCACATGATTTAGCCGTCTCAAAATCCACTACTTTTTTGTCCGTGAAGAAAAGACTAAACATGCTCCCAATCTGATTTTGGGTGAATTCTAATTTTCTTTTTTTCAACGCTTTGCTATACCCTTCAGCAATTTTCTTTGTGATGTTTTCTAATTTATTGTATATCCTGGTATTTTCATTCAGATGAGAAAGTTGGGCAAAGCCAGCTGCCATAGCTACTGGATTACCGGACAATGTACCTGCCTGATAGACCGGCCCCTGAGGTGAAATGAAATCCATTATATCTTTTCTACCTCCATAGGCACCAACGGGCATACCCCCACCAATTATTTTACCGAGAGTGGTGATATCGGGTTTTACATTATAAATCTCCTGTGCTCCCCCTTTAGCAAGCCTAAATCCCGTCATTACCTCATCAAAAATTAAGACAATATCTTCCTCATCACAGAGTTTTCTAAGCCCTTCTAAAAATCCTTCAGCTGGTGTAACACATCCCATGTTTCCAGCAACAGGTTCCACGATGATTGCAGCAACTTCGCCTCTATTCGCATCAACCACTTCTTTTACTCTTTCAAGATCATTGTAAGGCGCAAGTAGGGTGTCTTTAGCGGTTCCTAAAGTTACACCGGGACTATCCGGGGTTCCCATCGTTACGGCACCACTTCCTGCGGCTATCAAAAACGAATCACCGTGCCCGTGGTAACATCCTTCAAATTTCACTACTTTATCTCGTTGAGCAAATCCTCTAGCCAGGCGAATGGCTGACATGGTTGCTTCGGTTCCGGAATTAACCATTCTTACCTTCTCCACAGATGTTACCATTTCCGTGATCAACTCCGCCAATTCAACTTCCATCCTGGAAGGGGCTCCAAAAGATGGCGATCCGATGACGGCCTTGAAAATCGCTTCTTCTATTGCTTTGTTTGCGTGGCCAAGAATCATTGGCCCCCAACTATTTATTAGATCGATGTAAGCATTTCCGTCTTCATCATAGAGATAGGCACCTTCAGCTTTGGCAAAAAAAATAGGATCACCACCTACCGCTTTAAATGCCCTCACAGGCGAGTTAACACCACCTGGAATATACTCTTTAGCTCTTTCAAATAATTCTTTACTGGTACTTGTTTTTATCACCTTATTCTTTCTTATCGTGTTGAAGAACCAATCTCAGCTCTTCCAATTTGGTTATCGGAACGATTTGGTTGTCGTGAAAGGTCCCGTACTTGAGTCCGTACATTACTTTGCCAGGTATGATTTTACCTCCTCTCAGTCCTCGCTGAAAATAGCTACCATGCTCTTTTAGTAAGTGACCCAGTTGATAAATTAATTCATAACCCGTTAGATGATACTCCCCTGGCTCTCTTCCAATAGATGCTATGAATGAATCTCTGAGTTCTTCGTAAAAAGGAGTGCTTCTATTGTATAAACCAGGACTGATGAACGCTATTCCAAGCCTTTCTAACTGATTGTAGGAAACGGTAGAAAACTCTAGCCAATCTTTGTATCCAACAATCCCAATGGTATCATTTCTTACCTCCGATAGACTGATAAAATTGTTTGCAAGTAAATTGCTTGAAGAAGCCACCAAGATATGTCCAATGCTGTCTTCCTCCACTTTAAAACGCTCTTCGTAATACTCTAAAACCTCTTCGCCTTCCTCGTTTTTCATAATTTCACCTGTATCCTTACTTCTTAAAGGCCTTGTTTTTACTAACCTTCCCGGAAGAAGTCTGATAGAATCTATCTCTTCTTCCGCGTATGCAGTATCTAACCGAACCTCATACTTTTCAATGAAATCCTTTTGAACCTGTTGCGCACTTTCATTCGATAAACGTTCGAATCGCACCACAAAAAAGCCATTCTTTTCAATTTCTTTAAGGTAGGCGTTTGCTAAGACACTGTCACGATCTGTTTCATAAAAGACAAATGCCAGCTTATTATCAATAAAATTCTCAGATACATATTTCGCTGCCATGCGTCCTTGTGTCTGATAGGATGGCTTAAATAAATAAGCATAAGGATTATTCCTTATAATCTCCCCGTTTGACGATAGAGGATTTATCATAGTTAATTGATGATCAGTAGAATAATTTGATATAACCGTATTTGGTTGATCATACAAAGGACCTATGATTACATCGGCTTTTTCCAACTCTCCTGAAGCTATCAGTCTTTGGGTAACATCCCCTCTTTTCTTGGTATCAAAGGGAAACAATGATAACTCAATGCCTTCTTTTTGAAGGTCTTCCTGTGCTTTTTTCATGCCTAGATATACATCCCAAATGATTGAATTCCTAATGACAGATTGTGGATCTTCAAAAGACTCAAACATGAATGGAAGTACTATTGCTACCGCATATCTCTCTTTTTTTATTTCAGGTAAATCAACCTCTTCCATTACTAATTCAATATTAAATCTGCCAGATAGCTCTGAAAGCAACTCCTGATCTATTTCACCATAAGGCAAACTCATGAGAACTTTTACCAAGTAAGAAGCTAAATCGCGACTATCAGGATTTGATTGATAAGCTTTCAATAGCTTATCATACGGCATTTTTTCAAAGGTTTCCTGCAAGACGCCGTGCCGGAGATTCGTAGGTAGTTCATCGAGATACTCAAAGGTGACAGCATAGCGCTCCAATTTAAAAGAGGTTACGGCCAACCAATAGCTCACTTCTACCCGTTGATCCCACTTTGGAAAATTAGCTTGTGCTTGCCTCCACATATCGTATGCTTTACGTAACTCTCCCTCATTGTATAAAGAAAGTGCATAGTAAAAAGAAGCATATGCTCCAAAAACATCATCTTCAAATAAATTTTGAAAGCCAAGCTTGGCAGCGGCAAAATTTCCAAGAGCAAACTGTCGCTTTGATTCCAGATATTCTGACTGACCGGATTGGCCGTATCCACTTAAGAGAAAAACAAGCAAGATTACTGAGAAGACGGGTTTCACATGCTGAATATTTAGCTCAAAACTAGTGATTATTCCCACTCGATTGTTGCAGGGGGTTTAGAACTAATATCGTAAACCACTCTATTGACCCCTTTTACCCGATTGATAATGTTGTTTGAAACCTTACCAAGAAAGTCATGAGGGAGATGGACCCAATCAGCTGTCATTCCATCAAGACTGGTCACTGCTCTTAAAGACACTACGCTTTCGTAGGTTCGTTCATCTCCCATAACACCCACTGACTGAACAGGAAGGAGCATAGCGCCTGCTTGCCAAACTTCTCCATACAATCCTTCTTCTTTCAATCCATTAATAAAAATGGCATCAACTTCTTGTAGGATGCTGACCTTTTCAGCGGTAATATCACCGAGAATTCTAATTCCGAGGCCTGGTCCGGGGAATGGGTGTCTTGCAAGGATGAAATCCGGTATCTTCAGAGTCTTACCAACCTTTCGCACTTCATCTTTAAACAAAGTACTGAGTGGTTCCACCACGTTTAAATTCATTTTTGCTGGCAAGCCACCCACATTGTGATGTGATTTGATAGTCATTGATGGTCCGTTTACAGATACAGACTCTATAACATCAGGATAGATGGTTCCCTGACCTAACCATTTTACGTCTTTTATTCGGTGGGCTTCTTCGTCAAAAACTTCGATGAAAATTCTTCCTATGATTTTTCGCTTCTTCTCCGGATCATTTTCTCCTTCTAATTCTTTGTAAAATCGTTTCTTGGCATTTACACCTCTTATATTTAATCCGAGCCCTTCGTAAGACTTTAGCACATTTTCAAACTCATTCTTTCTTAGTAGGCCATTATCCACGAAGATACAATACAAGTTTTTGCCAATGGCATGATGAATAAGTGTAGCTGCAACAGAAGAATCAACCCCACCTGAGAGTCCCATAACTACTTTATCATTTCCTAATTTATTCTTTAGAAAGGTAACGGTTTCATCTACAAAAATATCTGGTGTCCAGTCCTGTGAAGTCTTGCAAATATGTACTACAAAATTCCTGAGAATAGTCTTTCCTTGCGTAGTATGTGTTACCTCCGGATGAAATTGAATACCGTAAGTATCACTGTTTTCGATCTTAAAAGCAGCGACAGGAATTGATGCTGTATCAGCAATCAGTTTAAAATGATTAGGTAAATCGGTGATGGTATCTCCATGTGACATCCAAACTTGCGAACCTATTGTAACCTCTTTTAGAAGATCAAAATGAGTATCTACGTATTTTAGGTTTGCTCTGCCGTATTCACGGTAATCTGATTTTGCAACTTCACCACCATGTTTTCTCACCAGGAGTTGAGCGCCATAGCAAATTCCTAAAACAGGTAGGCCATTAAAGTCATCCATTTTGATTGTGGGCGATCCTTCATCTAGCACTGAACAAGGACCTCCTGACAAGATCACCCCTTTCACCTCTTTAGTCAATTCGAACTTGCAAAATGGATGAATTTCGCAGTAGACATTTAGCTCTCGTACTCTTCGTGCAATAAGCTGAGTATATTGTGAGCCAAAATCTAGAATCAGGATTTTATCTTGCATAATTGCAAAATTACCTGCTTATTCAAAAACTATTTTTTATGTCGCCTTGAATGAAGAATTTAGAGCTTGCAGTTTTTAACATTGAAATAATGCTGCTGTTATACCTTCACATTTATGAAAAAAGTAACACTATCAATACTTGGTTTTTGTTGCCTTCTGTTAGGATTTACTCCGAAACCAAAACCAGTAATCGGAATTGTAGTAGATCAAATGAGGCAAGACTACCTCCTCCGTTTTAAAAATAAGTTTTTAGAAGGGGCAACTAAAGCGACTGATGAACAATGGCTATTTTTAAATATGCATATTACAACTACATCCTTACCTACACAAGCCTCTGGACATGCCTCAATCTATTCTGGCACTACTCCTTCTAATTCAGAACACGGAAAAGCAGGAACTACTCACGGATCCGAATATACCTATGACACATACGTTCCCGTACTTTTCTCCGGATCAAATACAAGAAAAGGATCTTCCGTAAGAGAGGGTTCCATCACTGATATCGCTCCCACTCTCTTCATAGCTATTGGGAATTTCACTTCCAAGCTCTTGCACAGGATCGCCGTTAGAAGAATTGTTCATAAATGAATAAAATCGGTTTATTATTTGATATGGATGGTGTGATCGTAGACAATCACCACTATCACTTTTTGTCCTGGCAAAAGCTGGCCGAAAAATATCACATGTCAATCACCGAAGAGTTTTACCGCAACCAGATGAATGGGCGCACTTTCACCGGTATTATTGAAGTTATGTTCAGGAAAGAAATGCCGCCAAACGAAGCAAGGAAAATAGCCTATGAAAAAGAGTGTATTTACAGAGAACTCTATCAAGAGCATTTAAAACCCACCGATGGTCTCATTCCATTTTTAGAAGAAGCCAAATCAAAAGAAATACCCATGGTTGTAGGTACCTCGGCTCCGGAGGAAAACGTAGCATTTACGTTAGATGGCCTCGACATAAGGCATTATTTTGAAGGAGTTATTGATGATAAAGCTGTCAGTAAAGGAAAACCAGATCCGGAGGTTTATCTCAACTGTGCTAACATGATTGACAGAAATCCAACATGCTGTATCGTTTTTGAAGATGCAGTTTCTGGAATCAAAGCAGGCAAAACAGCGGGCGCCAAAGTAATTGCGTTAGCTACTTCTCACAAACGGGAGGAACTGGATGCGGATTTAATTGTTGATAACTTTACCCAAATCAATTTGGAAATTATTCATCAGATATTAAACTTATGAAATAAGTATAAACTCAAAATCCTTAGCAGACTAACAGAGGATAATTAAGTTCATTAGAATTTCATGTGGCCATTGGAAATAAACTACGTACGAATGAAAATAGCCATCATTTTTTGTATCATTACCCTCTCACTACATGCGTTTTCTCAAAAACTAAGTATTGCGAAACTAAAGTATGATGGTGGCGGAGATTGGTATGCTAATAAGACCGCCCTCCCAAATTTGATTGAATTTTGCAACGAAGTACTTCAAACTAATTTAGCTCTCTCAGAAGATATCGTAGAGGTAGGGAGTCCTGATTTGTTTTTGTATCCCTACGTTTACATGACTGGACATGGGAATGTGGTTTTCAATGACTTTCAGGCTAAAAACCTCAGGAATTATCTTATCTCGGGTGGCTTCTTACATATTGACGACAATTATGGACTTGAACCCTTTATTCGAATTGAGATGAAAAAAGTCTTTCCTGAGCTAGAATTTATAGAGATTCCTTTTAATCATCCGATTTATCATCAAAAATTTGACTATGATGAGGGGCTTCCTAAAATCCATGAACATGACGGAAAGCCTCCTCAAGGATTAGGGATTATTTACGATGGTAGACTGGTTTGTTTCTTTTCCTACGAGTCTGACCTTGGAAATGGATGGGAAGATCAGTCAGTTTACAATGATCCGGAGGAACTAAGAATGGAGGCTTTAAGAATGGGAGCGAATATTATTTCTTATGTTTTCACCGAGGTGCAATAAACAACCCCAAGTTCATCTCAATCCTTACCAGGCTTTACTGACCTGAAAGAAGGTATACTAACTCGTAATAATACGGTTGGTCTTATCGTGAGCTATGGTTGTATTTTTTGCCCATGTTCTGTTGTCACAGACTATGGATAAGCTCTCATCTTCAAAAATTCTTGCTGTTCGAGATTGATTGATTGGGCTTAAAGCATCGCATTTGCCTTCATCGTTCACATCTATGATAGGGCCTGCTGAGAAACGTTTTTTCAATTCAAAAAACACGTTTATGTGGTCAAAAGATACTGTTTAGTAAATTTCTTTTTCAATAGGTGCAAGGT
>JBCDKO010000171.1:0-10503 GCA_038746525.1 Bacteroidota bacterium | reverse complement strand
TTTGAATGGACTT
This sequence comes from Bacteroidota bacterium, assembly GCA_038746525.1. Lineage (GTDB taxonomy): Bacteria > Bacteroidota > Bacteroidia > Cytophagales > Cyclobacteriaceae > Ekhidna. The sequence goes on along the minus strand of JBCDKO010000171.1, from coordinate 10,490 downwards.
ATGATGGAACAAAAAATAGTTCGATAAATAACAAATCTTCACACTAGTGTTTCTAAGAAAACAGTATCTTTTGTAAGAAAACGATGTTTTTAGCTCATTGAGCTAGTTTTTTTGAAATTTCGGTGCACAAATGGTCATTGAATCTATTTTTGAAATTTTAGTGAAAACGCAATAAAATCACAGGTTTACCTTCAATTCGTTCAAAATTCAAATGAATTTTTGAAGGATTGAGAAATGGATTCCAAAGTATAAAATAGATTCGATTCATTATTTTGCTAAAAAACTACACTGTAGGTGTCAGTAAGTGTGTTTTTCGTCTTTTCTTAGAGACACTAGCTAAAAGCGGTAGATTTTTTAGTATTCTTCTTGATCATTCAATCTGTATATTCTTCAGATAGATGCGATGGATCATCTTCATTGAAATCTGAAAAAAAGAATAAAAATGGCACTAAACCATTTCCTCTGCATTAATCAGAGCAAGCTTCACCTTATCGATACGGTTTTCCTCCATAGAGAAAATAGTAATGATAAAAGGTGGAATTTCGATTACCTCGTTCACATCGGGAATGTCTTCATGGTATTCGAAAATCAATCCACCTAATGTGTCATACTCGCCTTCTGGAAGGTTTAATTCATATTTATCATTAAGATAATCGATTTCATGACGAGCGCTAAAAATGTAGCTAGATTCATCCAATTGCTGCTCGGTCAAGTATTTATCATCATGTTCGTCTCGAATGTCACCAAATATTTCCTCAATTACATCTTCTATGCTTACCAATCCTGAGGTACCTCCGTATTCGTCTACGACCAAAGCGAGACTCCTTCTTTCAGTAATAAGTTGAATAAGTAATTCATTAGCTAACATGGTTTCTGGCACAATCAAAATAGGTGCAAGAATGGATTTAATATTAGTCGGTTTTTTGAATAACTCCAGCGCATGACAATATCCAATGACTTCGTCTATGGAGTCTCTATAGACAATGATTTTAGAATGACCACTATGGTCAAACAGGTCTCGTAACTCTTCGATACTATCTTTTTCGTCCACTGCCACGATCTCCGTTCTGGGTATCATGCATTCCCTTACTTTTATTGTTTTAAATTCAATGGCATTGTTGAAAATCTTTGCATCAATCTCCGGTTCTTCTTCATTTGCGATGTTTACTATGTTGCTTTTGATATAATTATTGAGATCTGTTAAACCAAAGACCGGCTTTTCATCGGAGAGTTTGTATCCGAATAAAAAGATAAACAAATTAGATACTTTTACGATCAGATAAACAACCGGAAACATCAAGAAATAGAGTATCCCTACTGGGATGGAGAATACTCTTAATGAAAAATTGGAATTGATCAGAAATAAGCTCTTGGGCAAAAACTCAGCCGTTATTAAAACCAATATAGCAGAAATCACTGATTGTGTTATCAAAACCACTACATCTGTTGCCAATACCTTTGGCAAAAACATATAAATCACAGGTTCCAGCAACCCCGCCATATAAATTCCATAAAGCACCAATGCGATATTATTACCCACTAACATTGTAGCAAGAAACTGAGACTGATTATTTGAGAAAAGTGCAAGTATCCTCCCGAACAATTTTCCTCTTTTTTTAAGTACCTCTATATGAAGCTTATCTGCAGAAACAAAGGCAATTTCCATCCCTGAGAAAAATGCCGAAAAAAGTAAGCAAAGGAGTATTATAAAATAGGGGAGCGGATCATCCATCCTTTCGCTTCTTTTTCTTTCGAATAGGCGTACTTTTCATGGGTATTGATAGGTTTGTGAAATTCATATAGGTCCACCGAATGCTGGAATGTCCTGACAATATTCCAAGATAAGAGTTAACGCTTCATTTGATATTCATTCTTACTAGGTATAACAATCCCATTGTAGATACTTCATATACTTATATCGATTGCTTTCATGAGTATAAGTTTGTTTCCAATTGCCACATGAAATTCCCAATAAACTTATCTATCCTCGATTGGTATGCTAAGGCTTCTAAGTTTATGCTCAGTTCATATGTATAGTTCATTTTAAATCGCACATATAGAATTCCCAATAAACAGTATCGGCAAATAAATTCATCTGGCGGTTTGTGTAGATTCTTATTTTTAATCTTTATCCTCATTCCATTTTTTTATTCCTTCGATATCTATATAAAAATAAGGGCATCAGGCTAAACATAAAAATCCAGTAAGACTCTGGGATGCCTACTACAATAGCCTGATGTATGCCTACAATAAATAAGCAGACCGCGGTGACAAACAATAAAACATCCAATAATTTCACTTCTATTTCTATTTTGAGGGCGATTTTATTTTATGGAATCTGCTATTCTTTTCAATGGTCTCGGATTCAAAGGAACATCCCTGGGAGCAGGGTTTGTGGGATCATTTTCAAGAATAAATGTACCACTTGGCTTAATGATTTGATATGAAGTAAAGTTCTGATTAGCTTCAAGGCCTTCACCGGTGTGTACTTCATCGTCTGACTTTATCGTAACAAATTTCTCAGTGTAGTATTTCTCGTTTTTTTCGTCCCAAAAAAGCTCTTCGGTGGTGAGCTCATCCCCTGTTTCATAATTTCTAACAACTACATTTCCAGCGGCTCTGTATAACTGATCTTCCTTTGTGTAGTAGACATAGTTGGCGCTAAACATGGTGGTTATATCCTTCCCCGCCTTATCGAAATACTCTACAAAAACACCTTCCGGCCACTCTTTATCACCACCTTCAAAATCATTTTGTTTCGGGGACTCAATTTGCATAACAAACTTTCCTGAGTCGCTTAGTATGGTTTTGATGCTATCTAAGCTTGAGATAGGTCCTTCATAAAGGAGCTGATCAACTAACTCTTTTCTTTGGTTGCATGCATGAATAAACAACAAAAAACTTAAAATTAAAAAACGGTCAATGGAAAGATCCATGACCGCGATTAATTTCAACAAGAACTGTGATTTAGTTTGCAGGCCTTCTTTCAAGCTTTACCGTTGTGTTGATCCAACAACCGATGGTCACCGACTCCCCTTCCTCTTTCCCTTCACTAAAAATATTTTCAATAGAGGGAAATTGAGCTTTTGCATTGGTCATACCCGCACTGTTCCCGGCTTTCCTGTATTCTTCATAAGCAGCAATAAAAACCGCTCGATCTTGTACTTGACTCTTTTCAGCTTTACAGTCATCATAACTAGTCATATATAAATCTCCTATGACTTTATATGCATCAGCATAGGATGGATCAAAAGAAAGAGCCCTTCTTGCACTGTTTCTTGCAGCAGATTTCAATCCCTGTCTTTGGTTTATCCTAGCAATGTTCACATACATTTCTGCTTTCTCTGAGTTATCGTCGGTTAATGATGATGCTTCTGTGTAGAAATCAACCGCTTTATCATAATTTCCTTCTTGGTCGTTTTTAGCACCTAAAAACTTTGCAACTCCGTAGGTAGGCTCGTTTTCCTGAATCTTTTCAGCTGCTTTCAGGGCAAGTGGTCGATCAATACATTTACCTTTAATCATTAAATCAAATATTTTTTTTGCCATATTTAGATCTTCACCTTGATCTAATTTCGGTCCAAACTTTTCTTCTACAAACTCACAACTAATCTCAACTTTTGTGGCCGTCAAAACCTTATCTACTTGGTCCAGCATGTTATCATACTTTTTCTGATTATCTCCTGAAACCCTGCTTTTTTGTTCGTTGAGAGCTTCAGTTATTGAAGAATAGAGATTAATCACCTCTTCATCAGAAAGATCGCCACCAGCAATTCGATATTTATAAACCACCAGCATATACGCGACCAAATTACCACTGTTCATTTCTGTCCCATTACGTTCGAAAGCTGTAGAAAATAACTCATAGAGGTACGGATACTTCTCTTTGTTTTTTCCGTAAAATTTGTAGGCATATGTCGCTTTCCTGTCAATAATATCATTTTCATCTTCGGCGTAAATCTCCGAGCGTTTATCAAAAAGATTAAGCCCTGTCTGAATGTATTCTTCTTTTGCTGTGGGATCTGATTCTTTCTTGGCTAATTCACCATAAATATCAACCCCGTTGATATAGATAGATGGATTCAGGTCAGGTGTGTTTTCCAAAAGCCAATCAAGAGGCTCTATTGCAGCTTGATAATTTTTTGCTTTTTTTGCATCAGTGTAAAGTACATTTTTCTCTTTTGCTAAGTCAACCTGATCACCCCAGTTCCACTCATTTTGAGCTGTGGTACTTAGTGACACAACCAAAAGAAAAACTACTCCTAAAATTTTGATTCTCTTCTTCATAACTTAAAGTTTTGCTAATCATACCTTCTTTTAATAAACCACCTATCATTGATGGTTGCTCCTATAACAATTTTAAAATAATTTTCTCTAATCAATCCATTCTCTGACTCACCCAGCTGTCCTATTTTAAACGCTAAGTCCAGACTAGAGAAATTACTTACAGGTAAAGAAACTCCAAAATTAACACCAAAATCTGTAAGAGCCTGATCATTTACAATGTAAGGCAGCTTGGTTCGATTAAGACCTATAGAGTATCTGGCTCTTTGAAAATAGGAATTCACATCGTCATAGTCTGGAATCCAATCTGCTCCTATTGCTATCTTCATAAAATTGTTGAAAGAATCATCTTGTCTCTCGACATTTTTCCATTGCTGTAATTCTATATCTAGTCCTATTGTGAATACATTAAGTCGTTGATATGACAGTCCAAACCCGAAGGATTGTGGCAAGCGCCTATCGATATCCAGGGTTCGAACCTCTTGAAGTTGAACTTCTCTCCCTGCATTGAGTCTGGCAAGAGACAACTCTAAAGTGCCATTAAGGCTACTTTCCGGTGAATAGGTAGCTCCAAAATTCAGAAGAGACTCCTCAGAAATCTGTAGGATATATCCTAGTCCAATGAGAAAGTTGATATCTGAATATGATTCTTGATTCTCAAAATCAATTAAATCTCCTATTGGTCTTCTTATGGGAATGTCACCACCTTCAACTTCTTCTTCCTCAAAAATCTGTATCCTTGAATTTCTTTCTATGGATCCAAATGTGTAATTTGCTTTAAGACCAATTAGAAATTTATTCTTGATCTTGAAGCCGTTTGCCCAATAAAAATTAGTGAGACCTCCCTCTCCACGATTATCAGAGATTTGCCTGACCTCTTCATTCCCGTCTACGGGCCCTTCTGAGAAAGTGTTGTAATTAACGACACTATAGGGCAAAATCCCAAATGAGGAAGACCACCTGCCTGGCATTACAGGAAACGCATAGCTTAAAAAACGAAGACTCCCTTCGGTATCATTCCCTGATACTTCCTCGCCTGAAAAATTTCTATTATCAACTTCCAATCCTAGCTGAAATGAACTTAAACCATTGTAAACTAGATAGGCAGGATTTTGCGTATTCACATGCCACCTAGCCGGTGTTCCTATTCCAACTTCCCCCATGCCTACATTGTTTGGCATCCCTTGATGTTGCAGAGTTCCAAGCCCTTCAAATGAATAAATCGATTGAGCTTTTAAGGTAAATCCAACCACTAAGCAAGTAAAACCTGCTATTAACTTCTTCATCTAACTTTTCTTTTCAGCAGTGACCGGTTTAAGGTCACTTCCTAGTGTTTAAATTGATGTTTCCAAATTTGATATAATCCTGTAAACACAATTTTAGGACCAACAAAGGTGTAAGCTTTTAATTTGTATTCAAAGTGATGCGCATCCCCTCCTGATAAAATAACGTTAATAGATGTGAAATCTTTTTTCAACTTCGCAACTGTCCCCTCTATCTCATTCATGATTCCTCCAAACGACCCACTGTGCAAGCATTTTCTAGTAGATTTTCCAAGAATATTGTAATCTATTTTTTCCCATTGGCTAGAAATGTCTGGCAGGTTTGCGGTAAAATGGGACATAGACTTCATTCTCATGGTTAATCCAGGTGAAATGGTTCCACCGATAAATTTTTTCCCTGCTATAATAAAGTCAATTGTCATACATGTCCCAAGATCTACAATGAGTGAATTAGTATTAGGAAAAAGCACATGAGCACCTACTGCCGCCGCTATCCTATCCGCACCTAATGTTTCGGGGGTTTCATAGTCCAGCGTAATTGGAATAGAGGTTTCGTGAGAAAGTACCAAAGTATTTGACCTTTTGATTAACTCGAAACCGGTACTACAGATAATGAACGGAACATCGTTATGATAAGCGTTATTCAGTTGATTGAAGTTGTCCCAGGATCTGGCTTGTGCTATATGACCACCACGAACTTCAGCTGATTTTGTACGTGTGTTTCCAATGTCAACGAGGATTATTTCTATCTTTTCACTCATGATTTGCAAAAGAAATGAAAAAGGCGTTTACTGTTCTTGGAGGAATGGCGGGATCATCCATGGATGGACTAGATCTAGCTTTAGTTAGCTTTCAAATTGAGCATCAAAAGTGGAGATTTGAACTTCTAAAATGCATTACGTTAGCGTACCCAGAAAGCTTGTTTCTCCGGCTCAAAGATGCTCCGGAATATACTAATGAAAGCCAAAAGAAATTGGATGTTGATTTCGGTCTTTGGATTGCAATCCAGGTATCGAACTTCATTCAAAGGGTAGATACACCAGAAATTTTGGCGATTCATGGACACACCGTCATTCACTCTCCGGAGAAAAAGATCAGTTGGCAGCTTGGTAATGGAAAAATAATAGCTAATCGTACAGGCATTGCTACGATAACTGACTTTAGAACAGAGGACATTCGACTCGGAGGTCAGGGCGCACCACTTGTACCATTTGGTGATTTTCAGCTTTTCAGTGATTACGAAGCGTGCCTAAATCTCGGTGGAATAGCCAATCTTTCAATACGATCATCTAAAACCGCTGGAGATATTTGCCCTTGTAATCAGGTGCTTAATTATTATGCTCATCAATTAGGTTTATTGTTTGATCATTCAGGAAAAATTGCAAAAGAAGGAAAGTTGAATGCAGATTTTCTCATGCAACTTGAAAAGATATCTTTTTTCAAAAAATCATTTCCTAAATCATTACCTAATCATTCAATTCCTAGTACTCTTCTCAATGCAGTCAGTCCATCTACTGGACTGAGAAGTTATTCAGAGTTTGTTGCTATACAGGTTTACAATAATTTAAAAAATATTAAGGCAAAGGATTCAAAACTTTTAGTGTGCGGAGGAGGAGCATTCAACTCTTTTTTAATTTCATTAATTCGGGAAAGGTTACCTAAATGGAATCTAATAATTCCTTCTAATGAACTCGTGTCCTTTAAGGAAGCAATCGTTTTTGGTTTCTTAGGACTTATGAAACACCTGGATCAGGTAAATGTTCTTAGTACTGTGACAGGTGCTTCGCAAGACACTTCTTCTGGTGTGATTCATTTACCCAAATGATTAAATTTACCATCCAAATTAACCTTAAATTCAATGAAAGATTTACTCAAGAAGTTCGAGGAAAAGACCCCCGAAATCGTATTTGAATGGTCAGATGCAGGAACTGATGCCAAAGGGTGGGTGGTCATCAATTCATTAAGAGGAGGTGCTGCAGGGGGTGGTACTAGGATGAGGAAAGGGTTAGACAAAAGAGAAGTAGAGTCTTTGGCTAAAACTATGGAAATCAAATTTACAGTTTCTGGCCCACAGATTGGAGGCGCTAAATCGGGCATCAATTTCGATCCTAATGATCCAAGGAAAGAAGGCGTACTTAAACGATGGTATCATGCGGTTTACCCTTTGCTTAAAAATTATTATGGCACAGGCGGTGATTTGAATGTGGATGAAATTCATGAAGTAATTCCAATAACTGAAGATTTTGGTCTTTGGCATCCACAGGAGGGAATCGTAAATGGTCATTATAGTCCAAGAAAGCCCACTAGAATTCACATGATCGGAAAATTGCGGCAAGGGGTTTCAAAAGTATTGGAAGATCAAGAGTATGTCCCTGATTCACCTAAAAAATATACTGTCGCTGATATGATAACCGGGTATGGTGTTGCTGAGGCTGTACGTCATTATTATAATATCTGGGGAGGTAAAATAGAAGAAAAACGAGCGATCATCCAAGGTTGGGGTAATGTTGGTTCTACTGCATCACTTTATTTAGCTAAATACGGGGTGAAAGTTGTGGGGATTATTGATCGGGTAGGTGGCTTGTCCAAGCCCGATGGATTCACACTAGATGAGATAAAAAAGCTCTTTTACGATAAGGATGGTAACAAATTGGTAGCAAATGACCTCATCTCTTTCGATCAGTTTAGCAAGGAAGTTTGGGAAATGGGAGCAGAAATATTTATTCCAGCGGCAGCATCTCGCCTAGTCTCCAAAGCACAGGCTGAAAACATGATCAATAACAGCCTCGAGGTGGTCTCATGTGGAGCAAACGTACCTTTTAATGATACAGAGATTTTTTATGGGCCTATTGCAGAATACGTGGATCAAAAAGTCTCTCTACTGCCTGATTTTATTGCCAATTGTGGAATGGCGAGAACATTTGCCTTTTTGATGGATCCTGAAAACGATACAGTCCTTACGGATGCTGATATTTTTAATGATATCTCAGGTACTATTGAAATGGCCCTTAAAAAAGTGTATACTACCAATAACACAAAAACCAGATTAGCAGAAACAGCATTCACATTAGCTTTAAATGAATTGATATAAAGAAATAAGATTTGTTTTTGTTCATGCAAGTAATATCTTTAGCGTGATCACTAATCCTAATAGATGACAAAAAGGATATATTTTGCAGTTTTCATGATGATAACGGTGCTTACATGCCCAGCTGCGGACGATCCTACTCATAAACATCACGAACACCATCAGGATATAGATAGACATGGGGAAGATGCAGGTCACCGGCAAAAAAGCCATTCTCCTGCTCCATTATCGGTAGTTCCATTTATCATGTTATTGGTCATGATCGCTACCGGACCACTTTTCTATCCACATTTTTGGCACAAATCATACCCCGCCATTTCTATTGTGCTAGCTTTTATCGTGTGTACATACTATTTATTTTGGCTTCGCAACGAACACAGTCCAATACATTCAGCAGCTGAATATATCCAATTTATTGCACTACTGACTGGGCTTTTCGTAGCTTCTGGGGGTATTTTGATCATCGTTGACAAGGAAGCGCGCCCACTTACTAATGTAATTATTCTTGCGATTGGCGCCTTGATAGCGAACATCATTGGGACAACCGGCGCTTCTATGCTACTCATCAGGCCATTTATTCGTCTTAACAGTAATCGAATTAAGCCATACCATATCGTTTTCTTCATCTTTATAGTCAGCAATGTAGGTGGATGTCTTACTCCGATTGGGGATCCACCATTATTTCTTGGTTTCTTGAAAGGGATACCATTTAGTTGGACATTAATTCACAATACCGTCCCCTGGGTTTTGGCTGTAATCATGCTGCTGGTATTTTTCTACTTCTACGATGTAAGAAATAAAACAGATTACGCAAAAATGAGAGGTGAAGAGGAAGAGCTAAAACCAGTAACAGGAAAAATTGAGTTAAAAGGGAAAAGAAATTTTTTCTGGCTAGCAATCGTCGTAGGGGCTGTTTTTCTTGATCCTAATGTCATTAAATGGGTTCCAGGGTTAGAATATCACGGAACAAGTTTTTCTTATGTCCGAGAAATTATCATGTTTCTTGCGGCTATAGGAGCGGTTCGCTTTTCCGATCTTCAAGCCATCCAGGGAAATGATTTTAGTTTCGAGCCCATTAGGGAAGTTGCATTCCTTTTTATTGGAATTTTCTTTACTATGATGCCCGCATTAGAGTTGGTAAGTGAATTTGCTCAGTCAGAACAAGGAGAAAAACTTATTAATCCTAGCAACCTCTATTGGGGTACAGGCTTGCTTTCTGGGTTTCTAGACAATGCGCCTACCTATGTGAACTTTCTAACTGCGGCAATGGCAAGCGCTGGAGCAGATGTAAATAAAATCCCTGAAGTGGTCGCCTTTGCCAGTAACCAATACAAAGATTCAATGCTAGACTTAATGGCCATTTCACTCGGAGCCGTCTTTTTCGGAGCATTTACCTACATTGGAAATGGTCCCAATTTTATGGTGAAGTCGATTGCCGAACAAGTAGGTATAAGAATGCCTTCATTTTTATCATACATTATAAAATATTCTTTACCCATTCTTCTACCTGTTTTATTCGTCATTTGGCTTATTTTCTTTCTGGAATGATAAATCACGATGACCAAATTTTCTTTTTTTGCAGTGAAATAATTGGCTTATGTCTTGCAGATTAGCCCGCATTATTCACCACAAATAGTGGTGGGTTGATTCAAGTAATTGATCTACAATAGTTTAATGTTCATACTGAATGATTTGTTACTATTCAGCCATTTGTATTTTTGAGAAAATATTCTGGTATTACCCCTGCAAAGGAAATAATCTTTTGGAAACTCCATTAAATTTATCATATAACGAGCCAGATTTTAAATCTTCGCCACACATCATAAAAGAACTTT
>JBCDKO010000170.1:0-10593 GCA_038746525.1 Bacteroidota bacterium | reverse complement strand
CCTTAAAACATCACGTCTTGGTAATTTTTGCGACTGAGACCGGATCGTAAGCTTTTCACGGTCGTCTTTTGATAGGTAATGCTTCCTGTACTTGCCCATAAAGCAAAAAAAAGTAAATCTATTTAGTAATCTCTACACTAGTGAGCAATCCTTGCCTGACTAAATTAGAAACCGACTGAAATTTATTCAGTTTAATTTCTTGTTCAATTCCCTGTTGATAAGATCCATCGGTAGTGATATCATAGGTTATAGGCATATCTTCTACTTTTTTACTAATTCTATTTTCTAATTTACGTAAAACGGCTCAAAATCATCAATTGTTTTAGATACTTGTTGAGCTCTACTTAATCCTCCTTGTCTGATCCTGATCGTTTTTTTGGAAAATCATCGCTGCTCGCAAGAGGAATCTTCTTATCGATAAAAAGGGCAGTTTAGGTTCATTTAGCATGGAAAAAAAGCATAACCGCAAAAAACTCAAAAGAGAAAAAATATAAGTGACAGGTAGAGAAATAAGTCGCAAAAATGAATTTGAGTAAATACTATTTTACTTTACTCCTTAAAAGAATAATACTTAAATTCATTATGATTTTTTTAGAATTTATTGGCTGGCTTGGCGCTGGCCTGCTTCTTTTGGGCTTTCTATTAAATCTTTTTCATAAAATTACCACTAACTCTAAATCCTATCTTTTTTTAAATCTTGTAGGGTCACTCTTGCTTCTTTACAATGCCTATATGAACAAGGTTTTTCCATTTGTGGCCATAAATTTTGTATGGGTCGCCTTCTCCGGATATAAATTAATTAAAAATTGATGTCATCAGGAAGTATCGAAAGGAACAGATATCAAGATCGGATTAAGGTTTTAGTTGTTCAAAACATTACTAAAGCATAATAGAATCCTTTGCAAAACTGGATTTTTGGTTCAAATCAAGGCTTTCAGAATTTCAAAAACGTAGTTTACTGGGCGTAAATTGGGCTTTTGAAATTTTGAGTAACGAAGAGTTGGGCCAAAAGGCGGGTTTTTCAAAGGATTCTAATAATACTAATCTATAGAGTCATCAAAAGGATACCGCCAAAATCATCAATTTATCTAATGCTTATCTGGACAGCAAAAATTGTCGCAAAGTTGGCTTATGTTTTAATTTGAATTAAAAATTAAGTTTTGCAAAGGATTCTAATAATCCGAAAGTTTTTGAAACTATCCTATCGTTAAAACGTCTTTGGTTAGGATTATTTAATTACATATTATCTTTAAATATTGAGAAAGCTACTACTGCTGATAGCAATACTTCCATTTTTAAGTTTTACACAAGAAAAGTTTACGCTTAGCGGCTACGTAAAAGATGCTTCCAATGGTGAGTCGCTCATTGGAGCGACTGTACTTATCCAAGAGTTAGGTTCTGGTAACATAACCAACTTGTATGGATTTTATTCTATAACACTACCCCCGGGAGATTATATAGTAGAGTTTCGATACATTGGATTTGTTAAACAAATCAAAGAGATCGCTCTTACAGAAAACATACAGATAAATACGGAGCTGAGCGAAGAACAAACCCGGCTTCAAGAAGTGGTAGTAACAGGAACTCCTGAAGATCAAAATGTCTCCTCTACCGAGATGAGTGTAGCAGAGCTAGACATCAAAACGGTGAGTAAGCTACCTGTTTTTGCCGGAGAGATAGATATCATCAAGAGCATTCAGCTTTTACCAGGAGTCTCTTCTGTAGGAGAGGGCTCCTCGGGTTTTAATGTAAGAGGAGGAGGAGTTGGACAAAACCTGATTCTTTTGGATGAAGCCCCGGTTTACCAAAGTTCTCATCTGTTTGGCTTTTTTTCTGTGTTCAATCCAGATGCGGTAAAGGATGTAAAACTTTATAAAGGAGGTATTCCTTCTAAATACGGTGGAAGGCTTGCATCTATACTTGATATAAGAATGAAAGAAGGAAATGCGAAAGAATATGATGTGTCAGGTGGAATTGGCACCATATTCAGCCGATTAACGGTGGAAGGACCAATAAAAAAAGATAAAGCCTCATTTATATTAGCAGGAAGGCGCTCTTATGCAGATGTTCCGATTCGCCTCTTTACTAACGTATTAAGCGATGGTGCTGCTCTTTACTTTTACGATCTCACAGCAAAGGCTAATTATAATATCGATAAAAAAAATAAGGTATTCATTTCCGGTTATTTTGGGAGAGATGTCTTTCAATTTGATAGTCAACAAGGATTTAATTGGGGGAATCAAACAGCTTCTATCAGATGGAACCATTTATTCAATAATCGCTTTTTTAGCAACTTTACTGCTTTCTACAGTAATTATGATTACGCTTTTGAATTCGGAACTACCGAAGATGATCAATTCGATTGGGACTCTAACATTAAAACGGTAAACTTCAAACCGACATTTTCCTATTTTTTAGATCAAGATAATGAATTGACGTTTGGAGGCGAGTTTCTTTACTACAATTTTGCTCCTGCAAATGCAGTAGGCTTCACTTCAGGAGATGAAATAGACCTTACCCTAGACAAAAAAGATGCTTTAGAGTTGAGTGCTTACATCTCCAACGATCAAAAATTTGGAGACAAGTGGCAGTTGCATTACGGCCTACGATACTCCTACTTTACCAATTTGGGCCCAGGGAATCGATTCATTTTTGGCGATACAGTAGCAGGTTTTAGGAAACCTGTGATTGACACTGTAGAAGTAGGTTCAGGAAAGACTATTGCTGACTATGGCAATATTGAACCACGCATCTCAATTAAGTATCAGCTCAATGAAAACTCATCAATAAAAGCGAGTTACAACAGGATGCAACAATACATTCATTTAATTTCTAATACCGTTGCGGCAACACCTATTGATGTATGGCAGCCAAGTACGAACAACATCAAACCGCAGCAGGGTGACCAGTGGGCACTGGGCTATTTTAGAAATTTCGCAGGTAATAAAATTGAAGTATCCGTTGAAACCTACTACAAAAGGACGCGAAATCAATTGGACTACATTGATGGCGCAGATTTGTTTATTAATGATTTGCTGGAAGCAGATGTGCTTTCCGGTGATGGACGAGCTTATGGATTAGAATTATATGCGAAGAAAAAAACCGGTAGAGTGAATGGATGGGTTAGCTACACGCTGGGTAGATCAGAATTGAAAATTGATGGGATCAACTATTTGTTGAATGATCCCGAGAGAAAAGGTAGATGGTATCCAACTCGTTTTGATCAGACACATAACTTAAAGGTAGTTTCAAACTATCAATTAAACGAACGAAAGAGCCTCTCTGCAGTTTTCAGTTACATTACAGGTACACCTACCACTTATGCATCAGACCGCATCAATGTAGCAGGTTATGTGATTCCAATTAGCGATGGAAGGAATAATGTTCGAATTCCGGATTATTATCGGCTAGATGCTTCCTATACTATAGATTATACACGAATCAACAGGAGAGGTAAAAAGAGATACAGCAGCCTGGTATTTTCGGTTTATAACTTGTTAAATCGGAGAAATGCTTTTTCCATCAACTTTGCGCAAGAAGATGATCGAATAGCGTACACCCGAGTGAACAACCTGAATATCCCAAACGAGGAAGTGATTACTTCTGCTAATGAGACCTCTATTCTTTTCTTTATTCTTCCATCAGTAACCTATAATTTTAAATTCTGATGAAAAGCAACCTGATATATCTTCTCTCCGCCATTATTTTTTTTATTTCATGTGAAACAGAAGTGGATCCAGATCTAGAGGCTTCACTGGACGTACTAGTAATTGATGCTTGGTTGACAGACAATGATTCAATTCAACATATAAATATTACCAGATCTCAACCTTACTTTGAGACCGATGCACCTTCCAAAGTTCCAGGCGCTATGGTTACTGTAACGGATCTGACGAATAATGTGGTCTATGTTTTTAATGAAGAAGCGGAAAGGTATACATGGGAAAGTATGAACGGCAATACCTTTGGAGTCATAGGGCATGAGTATGAACTCCATGTGCGGCTGGATAATAATAGCTATACTGCGATAACTACTATTAATGAGGTCCCTCCCATCGATAGCATTCGGTTTAGATTGGAAGAAGGCAATGCATTCTTTGACGACTTAGTTTTTGCGGAGTTCTTCGCTACGGATCTAGAGGGCATCAATGATACTTATTGGATCAAAGCATGGAAAAACGGTCGATTCCTTGGTAAACCAGAAGAGATCAACATTGCTTACGATGCGGCATTTTCAGTGGATACTGACAACGATGGAGTTCAATTCATCCAACCTATCCGTGATCTGATCAGTCCATTTGAAGAAGATGATGATGGAGACATATTATCTCCATACAACTTACCGCAGAACCTACAAGTAGAAGGAAATGTCATTTTCAATGACGATGGATCCGTTTATGGTAGGATAGAAAACAATACTATCTTTTTTGAAAATGCAGACGTTCCGGAGGATTTCGAATCGGTTTCTCTTGAAGATGATCAATACCAACTTCAAGGGAATACACTATTTATCAAAGGTGATTCCGCCTATGTGGAAATTCATTCCATCTCTAATGAAGCCTATTTCTTTATGGAGCAGGTTATCATTGAGACAGACCGTGAAGGTGGTTTTGCAGCTCTATTTGCTACTCCTTTAGCTAATGTCTCAACGAACATCTCTCCAGATGATCCATCCAATCTTGTTGCGGGCTTTTTCAATATTGCTTCAGTTTCAAGTAATGGTGCTCGGTTGACCCGAGAGGATCAGATTCGTGTGCTAGAATAGGCTTATCTTTCTGCTGCTTTAACTTTTTAATGTTTGCCGTTTTGCTTCAGTTTATATAAAAGTACTTTGATTGATTTATGTGGCTTATCACTAATTCTTTATTCCGAAAAGACGTATATACCTTCCTTTCTTGAGTTAGAAAGATTAATCTTCAACCTAATACTTAGTCAGTTTTAAAGATCAATAACAATCCGCTTTAATTATTCCTGTTGCCCTGAAATCATCAAGTGGTTTGTTTAAGCAACGCCGGGTTACCTCATCTAATACTGCTTCTACACCTTGCTGCATTTTTAATGAACCACATATCATGATCACACTGTTTTTAGCAAGAATTTGAGTGATTAATTCTTCCTTTTCTTTAACAAGGTTTTGAACATACGAGGGATTTTGTTCAATCCTGGAAAAAGCCGTCTGTATTTGACTTAAACGTCCGTCTTTTGTGAATTGGGAGAGTTGTGATCGATATAAATCAAAAGATGTCTCGTTTTGTCCCCCCCAGAAGAGTGAAATAGGTATTTTCTTTTGATTATTCTCTATCATACCTAAAAATGGTGCAATTCCAGTTCCATTAGCAATCATCAAAATATGATGAGCGTTTTCTGGAAAATGAAACGAAGCATTTTCACAAAAAGAAACCCGAAGCGATGCATTCTTTTCCAGGGTTGATAAATACCCTGAAACTAACCCTTTAGGATGTTTCTTGACACTCAGCAAAATGGAACGCTTATCTTTTGCAACTGACATGGAATACTGACGTTCCAAGTGGTCTTGTTCAGCTTTGTATACGAGCAAATCTCCCGATTGAATACTTTTAAGATGGCCATTCTTTGCGGCTAGTTCTAAAAGAAATGTAGCATCTTCTTCATTTTTTGAAAATTCCTTCTTGGTTACTTTTAAATCTATCCATTTCCTTTTTGGTTCTTTTGTTTTTACCGTGAGCTGTACCGCTATTTGATTTTGAAATAGTCGCACCCACTCATCAAAATCCTTAATTGAACGATTGTTTATGGTTGTAAGAGGAATCAGTTCTTCTGTTTGTTGATTGAACTTTAAAGCACGGTCTACATCAATCGCAAACTGGCAGAAATCAGGATATTTGGTGGAGCCAAAACCTACTACAGCGTATTGAAAAGGACGATCCTTTTTTGTCTCATGGAACTTTCTAATGAATTGTTCAGCATTTACAGGAGGTCCTCCAGCTCCATAGGTAGATGTCACAATAATCAAATGTTGCATCATTGGGAAATGTTCAAAGGCATTCATTTCTAACAAGTAAGATTTTTTACCTGCATCCAATAGGGATTCGTGAAGCGCTTGAGCAAAGATGAGCGTTGTTCCCATCTCTGAACCAAAAGCAACGATAATGGTACCTTCCTCTTTTTTGTAAGGGTTCACAACCTTTGTCTTTTCAGCCGCTCGCTTCAAATAAATCTTGAAGCCGGAAAACATAAAAAAGAGTGTACTCAAGGAGGTAAGTCCTAGTAATATGGCCCACCAAGGTTGTCCTTCCGCAGTATGAAGACTAAATGATAACACAGATAGTTTTTGGGTAAGCGGGTATTGAATTTCACTAACCACCTCACCCGTGAGTTGGTTTATTAATAATTCTCTATCATCCAACTTCAACTCAAAAAAATCATCTACAAATTCTGAAAAAGGGAAAACTAACTCATTGAGTTCTCCCACGTTACTTGTTTGAAAAATAGGGAAATCCACTTTGGCTAATAGGGGCGCTCCTTTTAGATTCTCAAAGTCGATAGTGTGCTTCGCTATGGATTTAGGAACAACCGAAAAACGCTCCAGGAAAAGATAACCTCCCGTGAGACTGATCACTGCCATAATTATTAGAAACATCTTCCCAAACTTGGTGTGATAGTCACTATAAAATTCATCTTTGATTACTTTTTTTAGATAAGAGCGTAACCCTCCCTGTTTTTTGAGAACCAATACAAAGCCCGTGACACTAATAAAAAACAATATCATGGCTGTTAATCCAACCAAAAACCGACCAATCTTTCCAAAAAACAGGGAGCGATGAAGCATACGACAAAAATCAAAAACGGCTGGTATTTCAATTGGTGACCCTAACTTTTCTCCATTAAAAGGATTTATATAAAAAGTCTCTTCACCCTGATCTCCAAAAATGTTGACTTGAAGAAATCCATTAGGATCTTTTTTTATGCTAGAAATCTCAAGGTAGCTTTTGGCTAGGTTTTGAGTAAGCTCAGCAAGTGTAAGATCTTTCGCATCTTTAACCTCGTAGCCAAAAGATCCTTCATAAATAGGTTCAAAAGATAAGATGGTACCTGTAACAGATGCAATCAATAAAAAAATTCCTGAAACAATGGCCAACCACAAATGACTACGTCTCCAAAGAGAGAGGGTCATCAGGTTTGTTTATTTAGTAATAATACGGACATATCTTATGTAACCGCTCCCTTCTATGGTTTTTCCAATCATATCATTAGATAATTCCAGTTCAATATCCTTAGTGTGATAGAGTCCATCCTCCACCGAGCTTTCAAAACGTAGTATATATCCAGCATTTAACTTCTCTGTCTCAATTTCTAGCAAAGCTACTTTTCTACTACCGCTTTGAATAGAAGCTCCGGTGATACCATCAATATCCTCGCCCACAGATTCATAAAATTCATACCATATTGGTAAATCAGGATACCACTCCTCGTCATCTCCACCTACAAACAAGGTCTTTTCGTAGTTTCCGTCTGGATTAACCAACGAAGTAATCACATAAGCACCCTCACCTCCATAATTAGTAAGTTGGATGAGACACCTGTAATGTATGGTATCTGCTACTATGGTTTTCCAGGAACTTCCTACGATAGATCCAAAAACCAGTAAGCCTAACATTATTATCCTTTTCATAATTCCCCCTAAAAACTCAAAACCAGCAATTTCAATTATCTGTGACAGAATGATTCGCCAGCACAACCGCTTGTTTATTCTCCTATTCTCCTCCGGTTCTTAAAAAGTCTATATCTGTATTGTTTTCGGTAAGTAGTTCATTAGCCTTGGCCAAATCATAAGCTGATTCGTCAAATTCAGTGGTCACATTTTTATCTGCCCCGGCTTCTATAAGATATTTTAATAATTCTTCATCATCAGCCTGCATTGCAGCATAATGAAGAACGGTCTGTCCATTGTTGTCCTTCGCATTAATATCTATGCCAAGTTCAACCAAGTACTTCAATAGCTCTACATTCTGTTTGCTAATCGCCACATGCAATAATGTAGAACCATCTTTCTGAGTAGATAATGGATCGTAACCTAAACTCACTAAATAGTCCATTTTCTTGATGAAAGTTTCCATGCTCTTAAAGGCATCCACCAGATGATAGCCCAAATCATAGCCTTTTTTGTCCATGACTTTAATATCTGCCCCTTTGGATTGAAGATATTTCGCTACCTCCAACTTGTTGTATTTTAATGCTCGTGTAAAACTTGAAATACCGTCGTTATTTTCTAGGTTGATGTTATCGGTGTTTTCAAGAATTAATGAAATAATTTCTTTACTCCTTTTGGAAGAAGCATTGATCAATACGTTATTTCCTTCCTCATCAATTTGATTTACATCAACTTCTTTATTCAAAAAATATTCAAACAGTTCTTTACTATCAGTTCGAAGCGCCAAATTATGAAGCGCAGTTTTCCCTTCATTAGAAACAATTGTAGGATCTAATCCTAATCCTTCTAAGTATTCGTAGAAAGTACGTCCGGTTTCATCATCTGAATAACCATATCTTGTGCTTGCAAATAAAATGGCATTTTCATTCGTTTCAGCGTTTTTGTGGAAATCAACACCATATTTGTCAATTAATTGCTCCATAAATTCTTGATTACCGGTCTTGGCTGCATGATTAAAAATTCCGTTTCCATTTTCATCAACACTGTGTATGTCAAGTCCGTTATCTAAAAAATATTCAATCATTCTTCCTGTCTTCGTTCTACCGGCATATGCTAGCAATGCATTTCTGCCTTGACGGTCTTTTTCAGAAATTACATCTGTGCCAAGATCAACGATGTAATCATAAATGGCTTGATTTTCCTGACCGGTAACCGCAGTGAACATGAAAAGAGAATATCCATGTTGATCGATAACGTCAGTATTAGCACCTTTTTTTATCAAAAACTTCATCAAGTTCAGATCTCCTTTATATGCAGCCCAGAAAATATAAGTACGTGCATCATGAGTGAGTTTATTTACTTCGTTCCCATGATCAAACAATAATTCAATAGTCTCCATAGGATTTTTTTCCAAAATTGCATAGCTAATCGCATCAAAGCCGTGTTCTGTTAGCTCAACAGGTGAATTACCTTCCGCTATTTTAGCCTTTACTTCTTCAAGAGATGGCTGTTCTTTCCAAAATTTTCTGTCGTGAAATATATTGTCGCTTTGACATGCTGCGTCGAAACTCTTCGTAATCAAAGAAACAGCAATAATTATATATAAAAATAAAGTTTTCATAATTGGATTTGGATTTCACATATAACTAAATTTAAATAAAGTCACACATTATTGGTCCTATGAATAGTGAGTTTTAATTGTCCTTTGTATAGTTATTCAAAATAGTATTATACTATTACAATATAATTAATCTTAAGCTAAAAATTAGCCGCCCTGGAAAGGACGGCTTCCCGATTAGCCTCATATGAATTCAAATCATAAGGAGGAAGCATCTTAAGTTAAATCAGATATTATTTTCTGAGAATGCCCTGTATCTTTTTCCTTAAGTAGGGACATTCTGAATTTTTTATCCCTCGCAATAATATCCTGTATTTCATATCTGGATTTTCGTAAATTTCATTTTGAAGGCTAATAATAAATTGATCGTATTTTTCTATTTCATTCATTTCGTTATTGATAAATAATATGGAACGCTTCGTACAAAGTCAATGACTCTCTGATATAACTCAGCAAACCCTTCACATCTTCCTTAGATAAGCAGAATCCTATCCAAGCCATTGGATTTTTAACTATGGTCATTTGTTTCCCCATAAAGTCATAATGGTAATCTTGCTCACGTAATTCTTCAAGTACGCATTTAAACTGATTTAACTCCGCAGCCGTGAATGAAGCACAACAACTATTATACGTTAGTGAAAATGTCTTACAACCTTTGCAAAAAGTAATTTGACAATTATTTCCTTCGAATAAATTGATGTACTGGCTTATTTCACACATTATAGTTTTCATTTGTGCCTCTTCTCACCGCACACGTATGTGCGGTGCGAGAGGACTTTCCTTATTTATTCTCTTTCATTCATCTAAAGAGGATATTTACTAAAGAGATTGAATACTTTCCTTATTTAGAATCAATCCATATAAGACAAAGTTGTTTGTTTATTCGATAAAATGCAATAGCTATTGGTAGTGAATACAAAGATTTTTTTCAATTACTTTAAAGATCCTAGGTTAATATATCACTTGTGTGACTAATCTAGATTTATTCTAAAGGGTAGAAACCTTAGAAAACTCTCTTTGTTAGACTACGTGGCCTGCAACATTCTTAAGTTAAGAAAAAAGTGGCCTCATTTTGAGACCACCCGGCTTCTGATTAACTTAAGAGTATAATACAAATGATATGAAAAATACAAAGCATCAATCAGAGATGAAATCCGGGATTTCATCTAAAAAAAATCTTTGCATTTTTCTATAATTCCCAGACAGTTCACCATTACAGAAAGAAAGAAAAACACTTCACCAGAAACAGGTCTCTTTCGTTTGCCTGCGTAGTGATAGGTATTCTGCATTTGTTCAAAGAGTCCGTGGAATTCAACATGCTTTCGGGGTCCTTGCAGCGTGTACT
>JBCDKO010000169.1:0-10605 GCA_038746525.1 Bacteroidota bacterium | reverse complement strand
TCGAGCTTTTTCAGTGCACCGAAAATGGAAGCATCTGCTCGAAAACCTTGCACCTATTGAAAAAGAAATTTACTAAACAGTATCTTTTGACCACATAAACGTGTTTTTTTGAATTGAAAAAACGTTTCTCAGCAGGCCCTAAGTAGACTACTCTGCTATTCCTAGCGTACAAAATGTCTTCATTACAATTATTTATGAATTAAAGCGTATCAATAATCTATGAGACGTTCTGCAAAATGGCTAGCTTAAGTTCATAGCAGTGTTATTGAATAAGTACACAGAATTAGTTCCTCAGAGTTCGTAAAAAGTCACGCTTTTTCTTTGAAAAGAACAAGATGGATACTTATTGTATTTTGTACTTTAAACCCGTTTGAAAAATGAACCTAGAAGAAGTATTGGTAGATCCGTTCAATGGAGTGATTGATTGCCTGTAGTTCGGTTCTAAGGTAACGTCAAACCTATTAAATATGGAATACCCGAATTCTATTCCACCTAATCCATCTAATGACCAGGTGTTGAATGAATCATCAGCTGATCCAATTATTACATCACCTGAGCCGCTTACTTGACTACCCACGAAATAATTTGCAGCCAGTCCCACATTTAACTGTACTGACACTTTTTTATCCATCACAAAATACCCCGCTTTCATGGGAATAGAGGTAAATTGAAAACTGCTACTTACGTCCAGGTTGTAGTCATAACGATCCTGAACCTCTAATATGGTTTCTCTTGATGTAGGGCTGTAAATGGTTAATTCATTAATTCCGTTTAAAGGTTCTGAGAAACCTTTATAGTTAACCATATAAATATCTGACACCTTAATGGATGCATCACCTCTTGAATCAACGTTGGTGTAAGCTACGCCGGTTTCCAAAGTCCATTTATTACTTAATCTTAATCCAAAATCCAGACCAATAGAAGTAGCAAGACCCAAATCCATATCTGTATCTACTTGTGCTGTTGGATTTATGAAGCCGTCGCTACCGAGCGCAGATGCAAGATTGGATTGATTGATGCTTCCTGAAAAAGCGTTGGAACCTGTCAGAGAAGTATCAAAATTTCCAGCTCCCGCTTCTATACCTGCCCATAATCTGGCATCCTGTCTTTTTATTCGTTGCTTGGATTTTACATAAGTGGCTCCCTGATGATAAGGGTAAATTTCACTATATATTTCTGCTTTTAGAACTTTTACATTTTGTGGAGAAACCTGGTGATTCTGGTAAAAAAAACTGTTAGAATCTTCAGTAACGGCTAATGATTCTCGGAAAGCATCATAATTTTCCATGTTCCGTTCCACAATAATTGGGTGCAATAGAACTCCTCCGAACGGAGATTTAAAGTGGTTTGATCTTAAGAAATTGAAGTAATTCTGAGGATTCGATAATAGCGCGTTAAAAGTCTCACCAGTATACACTTCCCTTGAAGCAGAGGCATACTCATACTGAGGTTGAAACTGGAATGCCAGTGAAATAAATGCAATTAAAATTGCAGTGGCAGTAATCCAACTGTTAAGCACTTGGCTTGATTCATAAGAATGAACTAAATCTGCATTCAATTCAGACTCAACTTTTTCCCAAACTTCAGGAGGCGTTTTTACGGAATTATTCTTGAAACTTTCTTTAATAGAATCTTCAAAGCTTTCCATATCTCAAATGCTCCAGATTCGTAATTTTTTCTAATAATATTGATTTTGCGCGTGAATATTGGGATTTTGATGTGCCCTCGCTGATCTTCAGTTTCTTTGCGATTTCATGATGTTTATACCCCTCAATCGCAAATAAATTAAAAATTATCTGACATCCGGTCGGCAACTTTTGAATGAGCGTCAATAATTCCTGATAACCCAGGCCAGAAATGATGGATTCTTTCTCGCTCCAGTCATTGAGCTCATTTACATCTACCATAGGATGCAGATACAACTTGCTACGCTGATGATTCAATGCTGTGTTCACTACTATTCGCTTAATCCAGTAAGCCAAAGAAGAGTCTTTTCTGAAACTCTTGATATTCTTGAAAACCTTTATAAACGCTTCTTGCAAAATATCTTCGGCTTCCTGCTTCATCTTAGAATACCGCAACGCCACCAGAAACATTCCATCGGAATACCTATCGTACAAAGCTTGCTGGTATTCTTTTTCTCCTTTTTGGCAGCCTCTGATTAGTTTTTCTTCGTTTAAAGACATTTTAATAGACCCTAAGCCAATAGTTTAGGTTGTAATGGGTATTTTGACTACTTTCTATCAAAGTTATGAAGAACCTGCTAATAATTACTATTATTCCATTATTAGTACAATGTGAACCTGTTGTACCCCAAAAAAGTCTGGCAGATAAGAAAATGGTTTTTAACAATCATGAATATGAATCATTGGTTGGCAATATAAATTTTTATCCAGTTGTAAATGGTCAGGAAAATCCATTGGAAAACCCTATCGTTAACTTATCAGAAAACGAGAACTTGCTCATCAATTTTGACTTACTGACTGAAAAATTCGAAAATCTGAGTGGTCAGATCTACCACTGTAATGAAGATTGGACGCTATCTCCTCTACGCGAAATGGAATACTTGAATGAAATAAACAACTTTAGAATCACAGAATTTGACTACTCAGTCAATACTGTTCAGCCTTACATCAATTACCGTTTTCAATTGCCTAAACCATCAATTAGTGGCAACTATATTGTGGCAGTGTTTCGAAGGGCTAATCCTAAAGATCTACTTTTTACTCGAAAGTTCTTGGTCTATGAATCCATTACATCAATTAACCAGTTGGTTCGGATAAGTAATACCATAGACAATAGAGAAAAAAATCAACAAATAGAATTCAGTATTTTTTATGGGAATTTATTTGTAAATGCTCCTATGAAAGATCTCAGCATTACTATTCTTCAAAATCATAACTGGAGAAGCGCTCTACGAAAAATACCACCAACATTGATTAGAGCAAATGAAGGTTCCATAGAATATCGCCATATGGATGAAACTACCAATTTTCCAGGATGGAATGAATTTAGATGGACAGACTTGAGAACATTAAATGTAGCTGGAAGAAATGTAGCTAGCGTTCAGAATACCGGAACCGAAATTTTTGCGCAATTAGGTATGGACAAATCACGGGCTAAAGAAACGTACACACAAAATTTTCGGGATATTAACGGTAATTACGTTATTCAAAATAATGATCAGCTAGAATCCATGTTAAATACCGATTATACCAGAGTCCGTTTTCTGCTTCAAAATGAAAAAGTGTCTGGAAAGGTTTTTGTCACAGGAAGGTTTAATAACTGGAAGTTGGAAGATAAAAACGCGATGAATTATGACGCGACCAAACAACATTATTATACTGACATCTATTTAAAACAAGGCTATTATGACTACAAATACATTGTCATGGATAGTAAATTACCTCCATTCTACTTTGAGGGAAGCTATTTTCAAACCGAAAATGAGTATGAAATACTGGTGTATTACCGAAGACCGGGAAACATCAACGATGAATTAGTAGGATATAAAAAATTCAGATCTATTGAGGACCTTTAGACACTGAACCTGAAATGCACTACATCCCCATCTTCCATGATGTATTCTTTTCCTTCAATCGCTAATTTTCCTGCCTCTCTACATCCTGTCTCTGTTTTGTATAGTTTATAATCAGGAATTTTGATTACTTCAGCTTTAATAAAACCCTTTTCAAAATCTGTGTGGATGACTCCCGCTGCTTTTGGAGCTTTCCATCCTTTTTTGATGGTCCATGCTCTTACTTCTTGTTCTCCGGCGGTAAAATAAGTGATCAAATCAAGTAATGAGTAAGAAGCCTCAATTAGGCTATTCAACCCGGACTCTTTTAAGCCATATGCTTCTAAAAATTGCTGCTTCTCTTCTTCTTCATCCAATTCGGCAATCTGCGCTTCAAGTGCGGCAGAAACGATGACCATTCGAGCTCCTTCAGTTGCAATATTTTCTTTTAATTTTCCGCTCCATTTGTTACCCGAATTCACAGCCTCTTCTTCCACATTGGCAACATAAATAATAGGTTTATGGGTTAGAAGTTGAAGCTTATTGACTAAACTTATATGTTCCTCATCTATTTCCAATGAGCGGAGATTCTTTCCTTTTTCCAAGTGTTTTTTTACCCGAACTAGTATTTCATACTCCTGTTTTGATTCTTTATCTCCAGATTTGGCAATTTTCTCAATTCGAAGAGCTCTCTTGTCAACTGACTCTAAATCCTTCAGTTGGAGTTCCGTATCAATCACTTCTTTATCCTCAACAGGATCCACTTTTCCGGCAACATGGACAATGTTGTCATTGTCAAAGCACCTGATTACATGAATGATCGCATCTACTTCCCGAATGGTGGCCAGAAATTGATTGCCAAGTCCCTCTCCTTTGCTGGCGCCCTTTACTAATCCTGCGATATCTACAAACTCGATGACTGTAGGTATGACTTTTTTTGGCTTTACCAGGTCTTCTAAAATTTTCAATCTTTCATCTGGTACGGTAATTACTCCAACATTAGGTTCAATGGTACAAAAAGGAAAGTTGGCAGCTTCAGCTTTCATATTTGACAAAGCATTAAAAAGTGAGGACTTACCCACGTTTGGCAGTCCTATAATACCGCATTTTAAACTCATAAAATCATTCAGCTATTCTCTAAAGAATTGCAAAATTGCATAAAAAAACCCCAACTGCAGCGTTGAGGTTCTCTCTTCATACTTAGTTAAAGTAGATTCAATCCCATTTTAGCTCGGAATCTGAATCTGAAACATGAACGACTTCATGTGCTTCTTCATCATGATCAAACTGTGTAAAATCTACCTCTGGCATTAGCTCATCTTTTACATAGTCAACTGTTACATTTAAAGCTCTTATAAACTTATCGAAATCTTCTTTATACAAGAAAATTTTGTGCTTTTCATAGTAAAAACCATCATCTTTTGGTTTTCTTTTACTTTCTGTAATAGTTAGATAATAATCATTTGATCTGGTCGATTTCACATCAAAAAAGTACGTACGCTTACCCGCTTTTACTCTCTCTGAATAGATCTCTTCTCTTCCTTTTTCTTTATTCTCTTCCACGATGTTAATGTTTGAGTTAGGTAATTTGTTTGTATATATCTGGCTAAATATAAAGCATTCTTCTATTTTACAACAAAACTTATTAAGTCCAAGGGTTATAATAATACATGAATACAAGTATTTCTGAAATAAATCAATTTGAAAATCTTGGGTTAATTGCCAAACAATTGGTGGACGGGTTCATCACAGGTTTGCACAAATCACCCTATCACGGATTTTCAGTGGAATTTGCAGAGCATAAGCTATACAATTATGGAGAAAGTACCAAACATATCGATTGGAAAGTATATGCTCGAACAGATAAGTTATTCACGAAACAGTATGAAGAAGAGACTAACTTACGCTGTAAGATATTGCTAGATAATTCTGCATCCATGCACTATCCCATTCCAGGAAAAGACAAACTAACATTTTCTGTTTTTGCAGCCTCTGCGCTAGCATTCCTCCTTACGAAACAACGTGATGTGGTTGGGTTATCTGTTTTCTCAGATATATTGGAGAGTGAAACGGATCTCAGAAATACTCGATCTCATCTAAACACTTTACTTACTCAGCTTTCCAAGCTTCACAAACAACAGCCAAGGAAAAAAACAGACATTGCTAATGTTTTGCATCAAATTGCTAAAAAATCATATAAAAGATCATTGATTGTCATTTTCACTGACATGTTTCAAAATGAAAATGAAGAGGATTTACTTAGAGCCCTCCAGCATTTAAAACATAACAAGCACGAAGTAATACTTTTTCATGTTTCAGATTATAAAAGTGAACTAAACTTTGAGTTTGAGGACCGTCCTTATAAGTTCATTGACCTTGAAACTAATGAATCTATCAGAGTGAATCCATGGGAACTAAAGAATCACTATCAAAAAGCAATGCGTAAATTCTACTATGATTTAAAAATAAGGTGCGGAATGATGAAAATTGATTTTGTTCCTATCAACACTAATGATGCTTATGATAAAATATTAGGAGCTTATTTAATCAAACGAAAAAAAATGAGGTAATCAAAGATGAAGCCACTCCTTTTTTGCTTCGAGCTCTTCTTCAGTTTCTACATAATCAGGATCAGGAACACAACAATCTACCGGACATACGGCTGCACATTGAGGTTCTTCGTGAAAACCAGTGCATTCAGTGCATTTGCCCGGTACTATATAATAGAATTCGTCGGATACAGGCTCCTGGATTTCTTTAGCATCTACCGAAGAACCGTCTTCTAACTCTATTTCTTTCAGATCGGTTCCATCTGCCCATTTCCATTCTATGCCGCCTTCATAGATGGCTGTGTTTGGGCATTCTGGTTCACAAGCACCACAATTAATACATTCGTCTGTTATAACAATAGCCATAACTTCACCCTTATTATTTTCAAGAAAACAAAACTAACCGCAATAAGTTTCTGTCTGGATCAGAAAAAATACCCGAATTTCAATCTTATGAAGATAGAGGAGCGATTGAAAGCAATGTCTAAACTTGGAGAAAAGATCTCCGGATTGACTCAAAATGAGATTAAAGAACTATCATCGAAAGCTCGCATGGCAAATGGTTGGTTCACCTTTGATCAGGTAACTAATGCGCTAGAAGGTATCGCTTTCTTATTGCAGGAAGAGAAACTTAAAAAGTGGGCTAACCGATACGAACCTCAAAACCATTTACCTAAAATAGTTGGGATTGTGATGGCGGGAAACATTCCACTTGTTGGTTTTCATGATTTGTTATCTGTTTTGATATCTGGTCATTTTGCGGCTATCAAACCGAGCAGTGATGATGAGTATCTTACTCAGAGTATGATTGATTGGATTTTGGCAATTGAGCCAAGATTTAAAAAAAACGTAGAGGTGAGAAATAAATTAAAAGGAATAGACGCTATCATCGCTACAGGAAGTGATAATACCGCCAGGTATTTTGAATATTATTTTAAGGATATTCCAGCAATTATACGTAAGAATAGAACCTCTATCTCAATTATTACCGGAGGGGAATCAAATGCTGAACTCCGAAGCCTGGGTGATGACATCTTTTCATATTTTGGACTAGGATGTCGGAATGTATCTAAGGTATTTACACCTAAGGGATACGATATTAGAACTATTTTTCCCCATTTTAAGGGTTATAAAGAAATTATCCATCACCATAAATACCGAAATAACTACGACTACCATAAATCTGTTTATTTGGTTAATAGGACTCCCCATTTAGATACAGGATTTCTGCTGGTTTCTTCTACCGAAGATTTGGTTTCTCCTATAAGTGTACTTTATCATCAAGAGTATCAAGATGAATTAGCCTTACTTTCTATACTAGAGGAAAAAAATAATAAAGTTCAATGTATTGTAGGCCACAAATATCTTCCCTTTGGAACAACTCAACGACCAGAACCTTGGGATTACGCAGACAAAGTAGATACGATGGAGTTTTTGTTTTCTTTATAGTAATTCTTAGAGCAAGGTTTAGATAATGACCAAATTTTCTAAGTCTATCAACTTAGTCTGTTGATCAGAAATAATCTACACAAGATAAGATTCTATCTGAATATCAATATCTTCTAACGAGAAAAGAGGTAAAGACTTTAACCCGAAAATTCGGGTGTTATTCAAGATTAAAACGCATAAAAGAAGGTACAATGCTCACTAGCCAAAAAGCCTTATCAGCGTGAATAAGAGTGCTGTCTGCCCAACAAGCATGCCAGCAACCCATTTTAGTTGACCATATATCTTGGTATCTATTTGCTTGATTTCTTTTCTTAATTCCGCTTTTGTTTCCTGCAGCTCTTTTTGTAGCTCTGCTTTGGCCTGCTCTATTTTAATATCCAGATTTTTAATCTCTCTTTGTAGCTCCGCTTTCGTCTCCTGTATCTCCTTTTGTAGCTCTGCTTTCTTCTCCTGTATCTCCCTTTGTAGCTCTGCTTTGGTCTGCTCTATTTTAATATCCAGACTTTTGATTTCTTTTTGTAGCTCCGCTTTGGTTTCCTCAAGGTCTGCTTTGAGGGCATATTCTAGCGTTCTCAGGTCTTGCTTGGAGGAAAGGTCAGACGAAACATATTCCTGTAATATCTTGGAAAGTTCTTCCGATACCTGTTGAGAGAGTCCTTGCTTCTGAAGTCGCTTTGCGACTTTAAGTGTGTCCATTATATAAAAATACATTATTTTCTGCTCTTTCCCGAAGTGCTGAAGATACATCAAACGTTTAAGGTTGCTAGAGTGCCCCTGCCCGAAAAGTCTATCAGATTTAGCTTAGTGTTAGTTCTGCGTATCTTTATCATATGAATCCGAAAAAGAAGCTCGACCAACCTATTGAATTCTTATTATATTCCGTACCTACTGTGGATAAACGAAGTAAGCTAAGGCTTTCAAATATCCGCTTGATTTGAAATAATAGAATCCTTGGCAAAGCACATTGATAATTTGGCAGATTTTGATAATCTAGTGAAAAAACTTAAAGAAAAGGTATTTTGACTGGAAGCAGCAAAAAAAATCAGTCATTGAATGCAATAGAAACTCAAAAACGTTTTTCGGAGAGCAGCATCTGGAACATGCAGACCGACTACTTTAATAAGTGCGGCATTCAGGCGTAGAGTAGCGGCCAAGTGCCGCATTACGCTACCAGCAACCCGGTGGTAGGCAAAACCTATGCGGAAATGGTACTGGCCTTACTCAGGGATCTGACAGCTAAAAGTCAGATAGAAGCTACCGTTTATTTGATTGAATTGGGTGCAGGTCATGGCAGGCTTTGTTACCATTTTATAAAGAACTTTGAAACATATCATCAGCCAGCTATCGCTCCCCCATTTTGCTATGTATTAAGTGATTTCACAAAAGCCAATTTGGATTTTATGAAAAACCATACACGGCTACAGCCTTATCTGGAAAAAGGCTGGATCGATTTTGCTCTTTTCGATGCTACAACAGATACTCATATTCAATTAACACATTCGAGCCGTACGATTAAAACGAACACCCTGGAACAACCTCTTGTGGTAATTGCCAACTACTTCTTTGACAGTATTCCACAAGAATTATTTCGGATTCAAAACGGAAAGATAGAGCAGACCTTATTGAGTATTTCGCTAAACCAATTAAAGAAAAGGCTGATACCAATCCATCTATTCATTCATTAGCACTAGACTATAGTTACTCGGAAACAAACGAACCCATTTATCCAGGTGAACAAGTATTGAATGATTTGCTTGATTATTACAAAGAACACTTCAGGAATCCTACGTGTTGTTTCCTCATATTGGCCCCCGCGATGTCTGGAAAGGCTTAAGGTGCTCTCAAAAATCGGCCTGATGTTATTAGAAGCCGATAAAGATGGCATAATCTTACCTATCAAAATCATCTGTCTGTGCCACAATTTACCACACACGGTGGCTGTTTCTCACTGGGTATAAACTATCATGCATTAAAATGGCATTGTGAATATCATAAAGGAAAGGCGATGTTCCTTTCACTACAGCATGCTAGTGTAGATCTAGGTTGCATGCTCCGGCTTAAAGATGTTACCTCTCATGTTTAATTGATCCACGCCTACAACAAATGGGTTCAAGAATTTGGTCCTGATGATTACTTTAGCCTTAAAAAATTCATCGAAAAGCATTCAGATACGCTTACGTTTCGTGATATTTTGACCGTCATTCGATTGAGTGCGTATGATGCTCGCATTTTCAAACAAATGCTGCCACACATGCTGCAACTGGTCACTCATATGATAGATAACCAACGTTGGGACTTCTTGAGAGTTATTCCACGAATCCGGGATACCTATTATCCTATTGGTGAAAGTGATGACCTGGGACTCTCGCTGAGAGATCTTCTTAGTGCAATGGGCTTTTTGGATGAAGCCATCTCTTTTTATGAAAAGTCTTTGGAAATGAATGGGAAGCAGCTTGATGTGCTATTTAAACTGGCCTTAATCTATTAGGACCTTGACGATTTCAAAAAATCAGAGGCTATAACCGAAGAATTGGTCCGCGATAAACCTGACAACCAACAATATAGGTTACTATTTAAAACTCAAATCAACAGAAATTTATGACAAAATGACTACCCAACTTGCAGAGATCCTTGAGAAAAACGCCTATGATTGATATCTAGTGTCTCTAAGAAAACAGTACCTTTTAAAAGAAAACAATGTTTTTAGCTTATAGAGCGTATTTTTTGAGATTTCGATGTACCAATAGTCATTGAATCTATTTGAGAGATTCTAATGAAAACGCAATAAAACCACAGGTTCAATTTCGATTCATCCAAAAAGCCGAATGAATTTTGAAAAATCGATAAAAAAGACGCTAAAGTACAAAATAGATTCGACTCAGTCTTTCGCTAAAAAACTATGCTATAAAGCGTCAATGGCGTGTTTTTCGTCTTTTCTTAGAGACACTAGTTAGGGCCTGCTGAGAAACGTTTTTTCAATTCAAAAAACACGTTTATGTAGTCAAAAGATACTGTTTAGTAAATTTCTTTTTCAATAGGTGCAAGGTTTTCGAGCAGATGCTTCCATTTTCCGTGCACTGAAAAATCTCG
>JBCDKO010000168.1:0-10701 GCA_038746525.1 Bacteroidota bacterium | reverse complement strand
TACTGAATGGATCATTCTGATCGTGCGAATACTCCTTTTCGAATGCCCTAAAAATCACCGGCGCTACTCCATAGTTACTTCCACTTTTTCTACTAAACCTAACCTTACTGGATTCAAATGACGCTAAGAATCCTTTGAAAAACCTGCCTTTTGGCCCAACACTTCGTTACTCAGAATTTCAAAAGCCTCGATTTGAACCAAAAATCCAGTTTTGCAAAGGATGCTATTATTTTGCCTGGATAGTGTTATAAATACACGGATGGGCCCTTAGTTGAGGGCTGCGGAGTTTTAGTGGAGGGTCGCGGAGGTTACCTTACCAACACCTTACCCAAGCGGTCAATCTGATGATGGAGCGATTTTTTTTAGCTAGATGAAAAATTAATTAAAAGTGGATATTCATTTTTATTGTGTTTAGATTTAGGTTAACTTGATAAGTGAACTTTTAATTAATCACCCAACGCATCATTAATCTAAAATGAGACCAGCCATACCTTTATCAATCTGTTTGATTGGAATTAGTTTAGTGTATTTACTTACCGATCATTCAATTGAGACCCGCGAAGAAAATCTCCCCGATGTTCGTTCATCCATTCAAGAAGTAAGAAATGAAGTAACATTCAAACCCTCGGGATTTTTAGAGAATAAAGGACAGTGGGAAGATGCTTCCATTCGATTTCTTTTGGAAAAGCCGGGGCTTAGCGTAATTCTGGGGGAAGATTATATCTTTTATAAGCTGGACTATTTTAATGCCACTTCGGAAGGGAATAACTATTTTAATCATCACGTCAAAGTACTGCTGGAAGGTGCAAACCGTCAATCAAAAGTAGTTGTTGAGGGTAAAAGTCAGGATGACCGTAACTATTTCCTGGGGGGCGCTCCTACCACCGATGTCCATCACTACCAAAAGGTGGTATATGAGGATGTGTACCCCGGCATCGATCTGGTCTTTGAAGCGTACGATCCTGAAAATGAGAAATTTGGGTTTAAGTATAGCTTCATTGTTCATCCCCATGCCAATCCTGATCTGATCCAGCTAAAATATGACGGCCAGGAAGACCTGACCACTCAAGAAAAGCATTTGGTCGAGGCGTCTGAGTCCGGGATCACTGAAATCAATCGTTTGGCTATACACACCTCAGGCGGGATCTTCGGTGAGGAGCTAAGCCAGGTCTACACACTCAAAGGAGGAATACGCACAGCGGTGGATGCAGCATTTAAAGTAGTTGACAAGCACAACGTCAGAATCAAATTGGATGAATACAGCAAAAAAGAAACCCTGGTGATAGACCCGGAGGTCGTGAGTGTGGTTTTAAGAAGGGCTACTTATTATGGTTCTGAAGGAACAGATAGAATGAACAAGGTAGATTTGGTAGATTCAGGTATCAAGAAAAATATCGTGGTCATAGGGACCACATCAGGAACGCTCGTAAATCTTTCTACACCAGGAGCATTTGATATAGATATTAATGGCAATAATGATATGATCATTGCCAAGTTTAGCCCTGATCTAGGCCAGTTACTTACAGCTACATATTACGGTGGGGATGGTGAAGAAGATGGCCTTGCCATTAGTTATATCGATGACGGTAACATTATTATTGGTGGCTATACCTCTTCAACCAACTTGCCTCTTGACAATTCCGACAATGACAATAACTATGAAAGTTTGGGTGGTGAAGATATGGTGGTGGCCTCATTTGATAGTACATTATCCACACTGAATTGGGTTTTTACGCTTGGTGGTGCTGAAAATGAGCGGGTAAATGATCTGATTTTTTATAATGATCAAATCTTCGCCGTTGGAACCGCAGCTAGTGATGGTCTGGAAACAGTTGGAAGTCCTTTCTCCGGAGGAAACAGTGATGCGATCGTTGCCAGTATCAATGCTCAGAAAGGAACAAGCGATTGGATAATAACAAGCAATTGGATAAGTTACTACGGGAATGACAGAGCCGACGAAGGAAATGGTATTACTGCTTTTGACAACAAGGTATATATTACCGGACAGATCACCGAAGGTACTAGAGACAATAAATCTTTCGTTGCAGAATTTGAGGCCAACAACGGGAATATACGAGCAACTAAGAGTTACACTGATTTTGGATCTAAGTCCAATGATATCGCCATTAATTCTGACGGCTCTCTTTTGGCTTTATCAGGAGTAATAGAAGCAAATCATGACGGCTTAACGGGTATTAGTAATGGTGCCCAAACCACTTATGGCGGAGGGGACAGTGATGGGATCTTATTGGTAGTAAATACCAATGATCTTTCCATCAATTGGTCTTCCTACCTGGGAGGCGAAAACGACGATAACTTATTAGCGGTAACCTTTGACTGTAATAACAATGTATTAGCCGCGGGTAATTCAAGAAGTACCTCTAACATTTCTACCGACCTATTATACAATTCATACAATGGAGGTGGTAACGGTGAAAATGATACAGGGGATGCCATTATGGTAAAATTCAGCGAGTCTGGTGAACAATTATGGTGGTACTACTTTGGTGATAAAGCAGATGAAAGGGCTTTTGATTTAAGTCTGGGAGAGAATGGGGAAATTTTGTTAGTAGGGGAAACGAGCAGTCAGGATGGAATTACCACTAAGGATCCGATCGACCCAGTTTATGATGAAATTTATGGAGATAACGAAGACGGTGGAAACGTAGGATTTATTTCCACCTTCTGTGATTTAATTATTGACAAAGTACCGCGTGGATTGACTGTTCCCCTGGGAGGGGAGGCCAGCTTCAGTATTGGTACTAACTTCTGCGGTATGATCGGCTATACCTGGACAAAGGATGGGGTTCCCATTTCTGCTAATGTTGATGTTGGTTTTGGTTTAGTTAGCGGAAGTGATACCGCTGAACTGGATATTGAATCCGTAACACTTGCATCTGAAGGCGAATATTGTGTGACGATTTTAACTACATGTGGGGAGGAGACGCTGTGTGCGCCCCTGGATATTGTATCCCTGGGAGGAACAACCGGGGTTTGCCTGGATCAGGAATCCTCATTGAATCTTCCCGGAGTAAATCAACAAACGATAGAACTTACCTTTCCAAACCTGGAAGAAAACGATTTCATTAGCGATGCAGTGTACGAATGGTCTGTTACTGCCGTGTCCGGAGATCTGGATGGGGCTGATGATGTCATCGCAGGGTCGGTAGGGAACTTTCCAGCAACTTTACCTTTATCCGAACCCGGTCTCCACAACATATTCATTATGCCCACAGCTTCAGGTACTTACACTTACAGATTGGATCTTACCTATAATGATAGTAGAAGGAATCCTCCTGAAGTAGAAAATTCTATTGAGAAAACAATAACCGTTAATCCTTTTCCTACATTAAATAGTATTAATGTTTCTTCCAATGAAATTTGTGAGAATGAACGGGCATTGGTTTCATTGGAAACCGATATTGATGTCTTAAATATAGAATATACCAGAATTGATGGTAATACTGATCTTACAGGGAATGAGTCGGGGGATATCGACAATATAAACGGCTCATCTTTTGATTTCGATTTTAATCCATTTAGCAACCCAACCAACCAATCGATTGAAGCTGAATATGAAATAATCCCCACGACGAATAGCGGTTGTTCAGGCCCTGCCGATGCGTTAATTATCACCGTATTTCCTAATCCTGAACTAGAAATCCAGGTAGACCAAGATGCAATTTGTAGCGGTGAGAATGTTAGCGTAGCTTTCTCTGCTTTATCATCGCCGGATTATCAAAGTAATGGTGGAACAGAAATCACCTGGACAAGATTAGCAAATCCGGGTATTTCAAATGAGCCCGGCAATCCGGTCACCGTTAGCAACTCAGGTACCATCGATGAAACTCTTACGAATAATACAAATCAGGTTCAAACGGTAACTTATCAGTTAGAAGGGCTTTTCAATGGATGTGAGACAACACAGACCATTTCCATAGCAGTATTGCCAGAAGCTCAATTGAATTTTAATACCGGTGAAGTGACCGGATGTAGTGGAGACAATTTTATGCTTGAGTTAGTAGGCATCACAACCCTGGACATGCCTGCGCAACTTGAGGTCATTTTTCAGGACAATCCCAACATTGAAGGAGATGTAGGAGGAACCTTCTCTCTGGATGCTAATAGCACCGTAGATGTTGCCTATATATTAACTAACCCAACCAATACAGTACAATCGGTGATGGCTACCATTACTCCTTATTTTGTGGTGGAAGATGCTGTGGAATGCCGGGGTAAATCCGAGGATTTTGAGTTCATTGTTTCTCCAATCCCTTCATTGATAGACGATTCCTTTAACGTATGCGAAAACGTTGATTTCTCTTTTGATCTAAACGCTTTAAGTAATGGAGTTTCAGGGACATCATTTGACTGGAGTATTTTTTCTTCTACAGACAATGTGGATGGAGCATTATCAGGAAGTGGCAGTACCATTTCCCAGAAGCTTTCATTGAATGACGGCATTGAAGGTGAGGTAGTTTATGAAGTTTCGGCTTCAGCAGCAGGATGTGAGGCTAACCCTTCATTCATCACTATTACTGTATTGGGAGAGCCTGAAATTAGTTTTTCAACAGATCCTGTAACCGCGGAGATATGTGATACAGATGCTTCTCCGGTAACCATCACCACTTCTTTCACCGGAACCAGCTTGGATAATATCAACTCCATTCAGTGGTTCCAAGGTGACAAGATACTTACCGGTGAAACCAATCAAAAGTTGCAAGTAAGCGAGGCTGGATTCTATAAAATAGAAGTAGAAAGCAAAGGTGGGTGTGTTCTAGAAGATTCAATAGAAATAGTTGAAGTAAAGCGGGCTTCTGTTTCAATCACTGCACCGGCAATGAGTGAAACATGTGTTAACAGTGATTTTACCCTGGAAACCGAAATTACAGCAGGCGTTGCAGACTCCTATCAATGGCTGCTGAATGGGGTTGAGATTGCCGGGGCTACATCGGAAACGCTGGTCGTTAATTCAGAAGGAAACTATCAGGTAGTAGTCAATGGCTCGGGTACTTGCCCCGATACCTCTTCCGTAGTAAACCTGTCTTTTTTTCCACAGCCAATTCCTACTTATGAGGTTGCTGATGCGGTTTGTCCAAATTCAGTACTAAATCTTTCAGGAGGAAACGATAATAGTAATGCCATCATCGCTCAAGTTGAATGGTCGGTAACAGGGGATGAGCCTTTGCCTGTCTTTAGTTCCCCTAACACGCTGACGACAGACCTGGAGTTTGGGGAAAATCAGTCCGGCGTGGATCAGGTTTATCAGGTCATGTTGAAACTAACCACAGATGATGGATGTGTTGATTCCTTTATCCAAAGCGTAACCCATAACAGTAGGCCTTTAGTAGCTTTTAATTTCGATTCTCAAAATTGTCCGGACACGATCTCATTGGGTACCCGGGAAACCTTGAACGCCACCAGCTACTCATGGGAAATCCTTACGAATCAGGATAGTGTTGCTATTAGTGACCCCACCAGCGCAAATCCTAAGTTTATAGTGTCCAATGCGGGTAACCAAACACTGGAGATTGAGGTAAAGCTTACTGCCACCAATGATGCAAACTGTGAGGATGCGTCCATACAGGTTTTGACGGTATCTCCTAAGCCTCAGTTGGAAATTGGAAAAGATGCTACCTCTGGCTGTCCAGGTCACATCATCAACCTTAATTCCAATGGTTCTGATCCTGGGGAAGGCCTTTCCTTTTCTGAAATTGCCTGGACGGCAAATGGGCAAACCATTGGTGATACCCGGAAGATCTCCTTTGAACTGGTCAATGCAGAAGTGACGAACTTAGATTACCAGATTATCCTTCGAGGGGAGAATACTGCCGGCTGTAGTAGCCAAGACACTACTGTTGTAACGGCACATCCAAATGCGAGATCAGAAATAGATTTAGCTTCCACTGCTTCCACAAGTGATTGCGCACCATTTACGATCAATGAGACGATCATTTCATTGGTGGACCATCAGGAGGCCAATACGGAGGATTATTTATGGGAAGTAGTAGACAGTGAGGGAATGGTCATTGTTTCTTCGGAAGGAGTTACTCCCCCTACGTATGAAATCACCACTCCGGGCACTCAAATAACCTATCGGTTGACTGCTAATAGCAGTAATGGGTGTGCAGAGGATGAGACTACCATCGTTTTCAACTCTTTTTCTGAAATTAAGGCCGATTTCTCTTTTCCAGAAGAAACTATTTGCGAAGGTGAGACGGTCACCTTTACGAATTCAAGTACCAATGCAGTAGTTTTTTCGTGGGATTTTGGCGATGGAAGTACCTCTTCGGTAGCATCACCGTCTCATGTTTTTGAAAATACTTCATTTACCGAAGATGCAACTTATCGCGTGGAGCTCATTGCCACCTCATCAGGTGGATGTAGGGATACTACCCTTGCCAGGGAAATCACGATTCATCCCCTTCCTCAGGTAGAGTTTTCGGTAAGCGATGCGTGTGGGGGTGATGAACTAACGGTAACTAATAACAGTTCTGGTCAGGGAAATCTTATGTATGTATGGGCCACTGACAATGAAGACCTGGCAACCATAAGTAATGCAACAGCCGCTAATCCAACCATCATCCTTAGTGATAACCAGTCGATGGATTTGGATGTCACAACAACTTTGACCGTAACTACGGAAAATGGATGCTCAGAAACGGTAGAAAGATCTTTTTCTTCCATAAGCAGGCCGGTAGTTGAGATTGGCGCAGATAACATTCAATGTATAAATGAGGCCATCTTTCAAAATTTATCCACCAGCAATTCGTCGGTCGCTCCACTTGATCGTTTTACCTGGCGTTTTGGTGATGGTACGGAAGAGACAACGAATTCATTGGAAGCGGTATCACACATTTATGCGGATACAGGAACCTACGTCGTATCTCTAAAAGCATTAAATACGCTGGATTGCGAAGACAGCTCTTCTTTTACCATAAGAATCATAGATTTGGCGGAGCCATCAATCGCTTCCGTGTTCAGTCCTGAATCTGGCTGTGGGCCACAACTCACCGTAGATTTTGATGGTGATGAAAGCATTGATTATGGCGTTGAAAGTTATTTCTGGGATTTTGGAAACGGACAAACGAGCACGGATCTGACGCCAGGACCTATTACTTTCCTCCAAAGTGAGAGAGATGATATTACCTACGCCGTTTCCTTAACGATTGACAATATCTGTGGAACAACTTCTGAAGAGTTTGATGTTACCGTGAGGCCCTCACCAACGGCTGATTTTGCCACTACGTTTACGTTTGGTTGCGATGACGTTCCGGTAGAATTTGTACATCAAAGCATAGGCAATCCGGAAATGTACATTGTGGATTATAATGACGGAGTGATCGATACTTTAGATAACCGTGAACCTTTTGAGCATACTTTTCAAAACAATAGTAAGAATGATGCAACTTATAATGTTCTCCTGATAGCAGTTAACGAATGTGGCCGGGATACGACCGATTTGGATGTGACGATCGTACCGTTCAATGATAATCCAACCATATCATTGGGAGTGCCTGATGGAATACTCTGTGAGAATGAGGTATTTAAGGCGAGGGTTAGCGGGTTAGGCTTTACAGTGAGCAGATTATTTTCCTGGTACCTTCTTGACCAATCTGACTCTTCCACTGTTCAATTACCATCAAATGCAGATAGCTTGCAATATTCATTACCTGATACCGGTTCTTATTCCCTGATTTCAAGAGTTGAAATTTTACCCTGCAATGGGGTAGTCTATGATACCTTACCACTAAAGGTCATCTCAAGCCTGCCCATCGATTTCTTTGCTTCTGCGGAGGCATGTTCAGATGACAAGGTGTCAATTGAGAACACAGGAATCTATGTTTCTCAGCAAACAGAATGGGATTTTGGAAACGGGGACACCTTTACAGGCATAGATCCTCCTGATGTGAGCTATTCACAAGAAGGGAGCTATACCATTACCATGTCTTTAGAAGCCAACGAATGTATCAGTGAAGTCCAGAAAAGTATCGAAATCCGGGCATCTCCGGTTGCGATGTTTTCGACTGATACGGTTTTCTGTGAAGGAGATGTCGTTATTATAAAGAACCAATCTAGCGAAGCGGATCAATACAAATGGGAAGTGTTGGAGACCAGCGACAGCATCTTTACTATCGATTTTCGATACATCTTTCCTTCCGATGGTAGTTTTAGCTTGTCTCTGACTGCAACTTCATTTTTTGATGGCCTGGAATGTTCAACTACTCAACCTTCTGCTGTAGTCGTCCGTCCATTACCGGAAATTAGTTTTGAAATAATAGAAAGTAGAGTCTGTGAAGACTCGACCATTACTTTGATCAATAACAGTACCGGCGCTACGGAATTTAACTGGTCATTCATTGATTCTGAGAATAATAGTATTAAAACGCTAACCTCCGGCGACAGTCTGGTGAACACATCTTTACCTCAAGGGGATGACTATACCGTAAGATTGGAGGGTATTTCACAGCTAAAATGTTCAAACACAAGTGAAATGCCATTAGAGGTAGTTACGACCATCTCGGACCTGGTGATTACTCTAACGGAAACTCCGATTTGCGGGGGAGTGCTCATCAGTCCACTGAACAACACTACCAATCCAAGTAGAGATGATGGTAAGTTTAAATGGTACATTGATGATCAATTTGTATCCGATGCCTATCAAATTCCCGAAGCTTTAACACAAATCCAAAGAGAGGTTGGAAGGAGTAAAGAAGTAAATTTCAGGCTGAAAGTCGAGAATGATGTATGTTCGGGTGAATGGGAAGAAACATTTGATGTGCCCGGTTTCTTCGGTTGCGAATTTGCAATGCCCACTGCTTTTTCACCCGATAACAACGGGTTAAATGATGTTTTTAAAGTTCGGTTTAACCCTTTGGATCTTGATAACATTACAGAAGTTAACTTAAAGGTTTTTACCTTGAGTGAACATCTTGTTCATGACTTATCCATGAAACGAAATGATATAAATTCATCAATGGAGTGCATAAAAGGATGCGTTGATGTGATTGACCCTGACCGATGGCAAGAAAGCGCATTTTGGGATGGTACCTACAATGGAGAAAAGAAAAGGGATACGTATTACTACACCGTAGATGTAAAATGCTGTAATGCCGATCCGCAAGCGAAATCAGGTTATGTTCAATTAGTCACTCAGTAAAAATGAAGCGGTTGGCTATAAAAAAGTATTCTTTTATCAATGGTTGCATTCCCATATTGCTTTTATTGGCCCACGTAGAATCGTTTGGACAATTGACATCGTTGTTTCAGATGCCCTATCAAAACCTTGATTTACCGATATTCAATCCTGCTTATACCGGAGATACCGAAAGAGATCGGGCATATACCATTTTCAGCTCCTTTCGCCCACGAGATGCAAGCATGTTGGATAGCTGGAATAGTGTTATAGGTTACGATAAGAAATTTGTAGACCTTCAATCAAATTTTCAACTCACCCTAGGGGGTTCATTTATTTATAATGAAGTAACACTTGAACTGGACCGGGTTAATACAAAGTATAAGTACGGGACATTGGAGGTTAATGCGGGGGGCAGATTAGTGACTAAATACAATACTTCAAAAAAAGGCACAAAGCAGTCACCTGGTAAGAAAAACAAAAAAAGCAGTAGCTCCTTAAGTATGGAGGCAAGGGAGTTTTTAGCTCCTATCAATAATACAAAATCTTGTAGTCGTAATTCTGCAGTCGATTTTTTAGCTTTTAACTTTCTGGTCAATTATAATTACTCATCTCTGACTGATCCTAATAACTTTATTTTTGACAATCAAATAATAGCCAATCAGCTCAGTCAGAATATTGGGCCTTTTTCTTATAATCGTTTTGTAAGTGATCCCACAATTTCCAATCAGGACGTTTTCGATGCTGACAATATTGATTTTGGTTTTGGACTGCTGTATCATAAAAAAATTCAGGAATCTATCCTTAGAATTGGATACTCGACCAGAAACCTGACCAGAGGTTATTTGGGTATTCCTGAAAGCGCTCAAAGAGTATTGCCGACAAAAGTCTTGAATGCATCTTATTTGACCCTCATAAATGATCGGTTTGGCTTCAATCTTAATGCGATTTACATTGAGCAATCAAATAATCCCTATCTTGATTTTGGTAATTTTAATCAATGGCGGATAGAGTTGACCTCGCCCTATTACGTGTTTTATCCTGAGCAAAAAGTCAAGGAAGGATTTAACTTTTCAAGCTTGGAATTGGGATTCTCTTTGCAATTTATTGAAACGGATTTAAGAATTGTTTCTCCTATTATTGGAATGAGGTTTCTTTCAAATACCGATAAAAAAGTAGTAATTCCAAATCAGGATACCAAAAGACGTAATAAAAACTATACAGGGAACAATTGGCTTTTCTTTTTTAACTGGGACTATCAATTAGGCAACGATCTTCATTTTAGAGACACTTATGGAAACCTGAGACTTGGTATTATCAAGGAGGGTTGGTGATTTAACAGTGGGTTGATAGGTATTTTCTTGCGTGGTGTGGATTCCTTCGTCCGTTGTGTGGTCAACTGAGAATGCTTGATGGAGTTTACTTAGGGCTTGCTGAGAAAGTCACAGGTGTATCAGATACTAGGCAGCAAGGTGAAGATGTATGCTTATACTTCGATCCGCAGCGAACGACGTAGCTGATGTACCTGTGACTAGTTGAAAAATCTCGAAATCGAGATTTTTCAG
>JBCDKO010000167.1:0-10736 GCA_038746525.1 Bacteroidota bacterium | reverse complement strand
CAGCGTCCTTTTATCACCACCTGGGAAACTACCGAGGCCAATGAAATGATCACTATCCCTACCAACAGCGGTTATTCTTACGATTACACGGTAGACTGGGGAGATGGTGCCACAGAAAGTGACCTCACCGCGAGCGCCTCGCATGCTTACGCAACCCCGGGAGTTTATACGGTGCAAATAACCGGAGATTTTCCAAGCATTTATTTCAATACGTTTAACCCACAAGAAGGAGACAACTCCACCAAAATCCAAAGCATCGAGCAATGGGGAGATCTTGCCTGGAAGACGATGAGTAGTGCTTTCATGGGATGTACGAAACTTACTTCCAATGCATCAGATGCTCCGGATTTATCTCGTGTAACCAACATGTCATCGATGTTCCGTAGTGCTTCCAGCTTTGACAGTGATCTTAGTAACTGGGATGTAATTAATGTTATCGACATGTCAAGGATGTTCTATTTTGCTTCCAGCTTTGACAGTGACCTCAGCACCTGGGACGTAAGTAATGTCAAGGATATGTCATGGATGTTTTTTAGTGCTTCTAGCTTTGACAGTGATCTTAGTAACTGGGATGTAAGTAATGTCACGAATATGTTAAGGATGTTTTTCTATGCATCCAGCTTTAACGGTGACCTTAGCACCTGGGAAGTATCCAATGTTACTACAATGGAAGAGATGTTGATCAGATCTGGTCTCTCGGTAGAGAACTATGATAAATTACTTAGAGAATGGTCGAAGCAGTCACTGCAAAAGGGCGTTTTGTTCGGAATATCAATCCGATATTGTGAAGCAGCAGCAGAGCGGCAGAAAATCATTGATGACTTCAAATGGATGATTACAGATGAAGGCCCATCTAGTCTGTGCAATACAGCGCAGCGTCCTTTTATCACCACCTGGGAAACCACCCAGGCCAGTGAAATGATTACCATACCGACAAATGACTTTTATTATTACTATTACAACGTGGATTGGGGAGATGGTAATATAGAAAGTAAACTTACCGGTAGCGTTTCGCATGTTTACGCAACCCCGGGAGTGTATATGGTGCAAATAACCGGAGATTTTCCAAGCATTTATTTCAATACATTTAGCCCAGAGGAAGGAGACAACTCCACCAAAATCAAAAGTATTGAGCAATGGGGAGATATTGCTTGGGAGACTATGAATAGTGCTTTCATGGGATGTACGAAGCTCACTTCCAATGCATCAGATGCTCCTGATCTTAGCCTGGTTAGAGATATGAGTAGTATGTTCTTGAACGCAGCATCTTTTAACGCAGATATTTCTTTTTGGGAAGTAGGTTTTA
Organism: Bacteroidota bacterium; assembly: GCA_038746525.1. GTDB lineage: Bacteria > Bacteroidota > Bacteroidia > Cytophagales > Cyclobacteriaceae > Ekhidna. Next base: position 9,430 of record JBCDKO010000167.1, on the reverse strand, counting down.
TAAGAAATATGAATTCTTTGTTTGCTCTGGCTAGATTATTTAATCAAGATCTATCTAGTTGGGATGTCAGTAATGTAACAGACATGACACAAATGTTTCAAGCAACATCATTCGATCAAGACATTTCATCTTGGAATTTCAACAGTGCTGAAAGGATGAGATTTTTCAGCTCAAATTTGAGTAACCAAAATTATGATAAGTTATTAAACAGTTTAGCTAGCCAGACATTGAAATCAAACGTTACCCTAGATGTACAATCTTACTTTTGTCAGTCTACCAATGAACGACAAAAAATAATAGATGACTTTAATTGGGTAATCAATGACAATGGCCAAAACTGTCCTGTTGTTAATGTGATGCTATCTTCAACTAATCTATATGAAAATGAATCTGAAAGCACCCAAATTGGGGAGTCTTTCTTTGAGTCTATCGGAGATATAATTGTAGAAGATGAGGAATCAGATACTCATGAATTTATCTTGACTGGCGAAGATGCTGAATTTTTTTTTCTATCAAGGCAGTCATTATTTCCCAATATCTCTTTCGATTATGAGGGAAAGTCTACTTATGAAATAATGATTGAAGTGACTGATATAGGGAATAATTCGCTTAAAAAACCTTTTACCATTGAGATCCTGGATGATACGCTAGATAACAACCCTGGCTTCATTTTCACTTGGGAAACCACTTCACCAAATGAATCCATGAGGCTGCCAATAGATGATTCATTGGATTACAACTACACAGTGATATGGGGAGATGGTTATGCTAATAGAGGGGTGGAAGAAAAGAAAAATCATTCTTATTCAGCACCTGGTATTTACTCGGTTGAAGTTTACGGAGATTTTCCTCACTTTAATTCCAGAGCTTGGGATAAAAGCGATCAACTTTTAGCTATTGAGCAATGGGGAGATATCCAGTGGTCTACGATGGAAAATGCCTTCATTTCTTGTGAAAAGCTGGTAGTAAATGCGACGGACATCCCAGATCTTTCACAAGTAACCAGTACACAAGGAATGTTTTGGGGCTGTGAAAGCCTCACAGAAGGCAACTTAAAAAGTTGGGATATGGCGAATGTATTAGATATGACTGCTATGTTTATTGGTGCCAGTGTTTTTAATGAAAACATTGGCTCTTGGAATGTATCCAATGCTAAAGAGATGAACTTTATGTTTGCTTTTGCGAGCATTTTTAATCAAGATATTTCTAGCTGGGATGTGAGCAATGTGGAAAATATGAATGGATTATTTACCGCGGATACTGTCTTTAATCAAGATATCTCTGGTTGGGATGTGAGCTCAGTAACTTCTATGCGGAGCATCTTTTATAATGCTAAGTCATTTGATCAGGATCTGGGCACATGGGAGGTTGTCAATGTAGAAAGCTTTGGTGATCATAGACCCTTTGGAGGTGTATTTGATGCTGACTTAATCAGCTATGGAACCTTTATCACGCTAGGAGGTGCTTTTGAGGGGTCAGGCTTATCGGTAGCGAACTACGATGCTACGCTCATAGGATGGTCCCAAATAGATAATCTCCGGACGAATGTGGAACTCATTGCCACAGATAAAAATTTTTGTACGTCCTATCAAGAAAGAGAAAGCCTTATTAATAACTTTAATTGGATGATTACAGATGCCGAGATAGCTGATCTTTGTGAAGAGGCAGACCATCAAATCCTTTCTGTACGCGATAATAAGGATCTCATCGTTTATCCTAACCCTGCTTCCGACTTCATCACCGTGAATTCTGATAAACAAATACAAGTCTTGGTATATGATCTTACCGGAAATCTATTGTTAGAACGGGATAAAAACACAATCAATGTCTCTTTACTTGCTCGTGGTGTTTATATTTTAAAAGCATTCGAAGAAAATGGAGAGACGTATAGTTTCCGGTTTCAAAAGGAATAATCCAAAAAATTCGGGTGTTATTCATTGAGATGAGGTAACACGTGGAATAGGAGATCATGGATTTCGAATGAGAGGACAAAATCGTTCCCCAAATTTGAAGAATTAAAATCATTCGGTATGAATAGTAAACTACTATAAAATCAATTACTTGAATTAACCCGGCCACTATTTATAGCGAAGAGCACGGATTAAGTTATGTTGGATAATACTACTATTTCGTTGCGCCAATTCATTTAACCCAACTTAGGTTAACATATCTACACACACTAAGAAATGTTTATAACTACTCAACTATTGCGCTTTCATATAACTATCCGTATATCATCATCCCACTTCCTTTAAAATTTGCCTACTCGTTGTAACTACTTTTCATCTCCAGTCTTTGGTTGATTGTATCTTTCCCATTCTGTTTATTTTTATCTTATGAAAACGAGGAACGCATCATGGAGCTATTATCTGAATATTTAAATAAATCGGATAAGCATGAAGTACGGATTGAGAGAAATCAAGAAAGGACTTCAACGCCTCGTCTTAAGAATCTTATACTCATCTTTCGGTAATTTCTGTTAACGTAACAGAAACACTCTCTAGTAACAGCTCCAAAAGTTGTTATGTTTTATGATCGATTGGCATAGTAGCTTTCAAATAATTGCTACCAGACTCAATGAAATGAATTCCTAAAGGTGCTACTACACCACCTACTTCCATGCTATTTAGTGCATCCAACGACAGGTTTTCAGGGAAAATCCGTTTTTTTGCCACTTATAAGAACGAACCAACTCAATCACAATTTGAAAAACAAAACAATTTTCGTACTCCGACACGGAGAGACGGACCTGAACAAATATGGAATGGTGCAAGGTAGAGGAGTAGATGCCTCTCTGAATGAAACGGGCAGGGAACAGGCGGCCAAAACATATCTACACTTGAAAAACATACCATTTGATGCAGTGTTCACATCAGCTCTTAAAAGATCCCAGGAAACAGTAAAATTTTTTATTGAAGACGAAATCCCGCATATAAAGCACGCAGGCTTGGATGAAATTAGTTGGGGAAATCAGGAAGGAGTAAAAGCCACACTTGAAGCAAAAAATCTTTATGCTCAGACTATAAAGGGATGGCAAGAAGGTAAATTGGAATTAAGCGTGGGAGGGGGTGAAAGTCCTGTCGAAGTGATGGAACGTCAAAAGGGAGCGGTAGATGAGATACTTAACTATGATGGCAAGACCATCCTGGTGTGTATGCATGGTAGGGCTATGCGGATTTTATTATGCTGGCTCCTTAAGTATCCGCTCAATTACATGGATGGTTTCCCTCATAACAACTGTGCATATTACAAGCTGATCTATAGAGGAGAAGATTTTTTTGTGAAAGAATTTAACTATTGTCGTCATCTGTCTTAGGAGAGATGATAGCGATGCTAAAATGCCATTTGGCAAACAACTCTATCTGTCGCACCATCCGCTCTTCTAGCCCATCTTAGATTTTTTCGGCATATAAAATCTAGTATGATGCTTAAACGGATCATGAAGCAATAATCCAGTTCCTAAGAACTTTACATCGTTTTCAATGCTAGAAGATCTTTATTGGTGTTAATTGTTTATTTTTCAGTGAAAAAAAATTAGTAAAGAATATATTAAATGAAAATTCTTTACCCTAGTTTATTCGTCACTATGGCAAGCCTGCATTCCATTGCTTCCTCACTCCTCTTTAAAAGTACAGACAGGATCGGTTAGGTCAGACGTTAGGTTTTTGATGGATGGTTAAAGTATGTAGCAGATTTTAGACCTCTTTTTTCAATGGTTTTCGTTTCTGGCAGATAAATGGGGCAAGGAGGATTCATTCATCCACTTTTAATTCCCTACTCCGGATTCCTAATTCCTACCGATATCGCTTTATTTCATCACACATAACAGGTAACTTAGTCCCTTATGCAACTTCAATCAATGGCGGAACTTGCCGCTACTTACATAAACACCACCGACCGCCACATCTTTTTAACCGGTAAAGCCGGAACAGGCAAGACCACTTTCCTTAAGTATATCATTAACCATACTTATAAACATACAATCGTAGCTGCACCTACAGGAATAGCTGCAATCAATGCCGGTGGAGTGACGTTACACTCTTTGTTGCAGCTTCCTTTCGGATCGTTTATTCCTGATAACATTCCGCTGTCCGCCTCAGATAGTAGGATAACCACTCCTCAAACACTTTTCCAAAACAGTAAATTCAACATTACCAAGCGGCAGCTTATTAAGGAAATTGAGTTGCTGATTATTGATGAGGTAAGTATGTTGCGCGCGGACTTACTCGATTGCATCGATCATACACTCAGGCATCTTCGAAGGAACTCCATTCCTTTTGGTGGAGTACAAATCCTTTTCATTGGTGATTTGATGCAATTACCACCAGTAGTTAAAGACGACGAGAAAGATTTGCTTACTGCTTTCTATCCCAGTTTATACTTTTTCGAAGCTAAAGTGCTCAAAGAAGTACCTCCTATTCATGTGGAGCTGCAAAAAATATTTCGTCAGCAGGATAAGGATTTCATCGACTTGCTCAATCGCTTGCGTCATAACAAGCAAACTTCGGGTGATATCCAATTCCTGAACCGATACTACAATCCTGACTTCAATCAGTCGAATGAGAAAGGATATATCCAACTAACCACACATAACTACCGGGCAGACAAACTCAACCAGCAGAAATTAGGTGCACTGGAAGCAAAACCACGCACTTTTCACGCGCTGGTAGAGGGAAGTTTTCCAGAAAGCATGTATCCTACCTCTCCGGAGTTGTGCCTAAAAGAAGGTGCTCAAGTCATGTTCATAAAGAATGACCCCAGCGGTGAAGGACAGTTTTTTAATGGTAAAATAGGTTTGATTTCTAGCTTATCTGAGGATGAGATTTGGGTGAAATTTGAAGACGGATCAGAAGTTCTAGTCACGCAATATCAGTGGGAAAATAAACGATACACGCTAAACAAAGAGACCAATGAAATAGAAGAAACATTTTTGGGGAGTTTTGAACAATACCCCATCAGGTTGGCTTGGGCTGTCACTGTCCATAAAAGCCAAGGATTGACATTTGAAAAGGCTATTTTGGATCTATCGGGAACATTTGCTCCTGGACAGCTTTACGTCGCACTTTCCAGACTCACATCCTTAAAAGGATTGGTACTTTCTTCTCACCTGCCAAAAGACCCACCCCAGATCAATGAAAGCTTATCCAAGTTCAATGCATCTACAGCAGAAGAAAAAGAGCTTAAGGAAAATTTGAAAAAGGATCAAACATCCTTTCTTCTGAACATGGGTAAGACGGTATTTGATTTTTCTTCTCTGATTCGGGAATTGACGTATCACGAACGAAGTTTCACAAAAGATGAGAGTAGATCTATAAAACAGAAATATAGTGAATGGGCCAAAGGAATTGTCAGGGAAACACTTCCTCTACAAAAAATTGGTGATCGTTTCACTAAAGAACTTCATTCTATCCTTGGCACCAATGAATACATCAACCATCTAAATGAAAGAATAGAAAAAGCCAAAACCTATTTTTTGACCATTCTCTCCCCAATAGCTGACAAGATACAATCGCATCTTCAAACGGTGACGAAAGAGAAGAAAGTAAAAGCCTATCTGAAAGAGCTAGGAAACCTGGAAGATGCTTTCATTAAAAAGATCAGAGATATTGAACGAATGAGCTTTTTGGTAATGACATTAAAAACAGGTGGTGCCCCGGCCCTCAGTTTCAAATATTCTACTTCTCAGCTTTTGACTCAAAAAAGCAGATCCGCTAGCAAATCACAAAAGGACAAAACGCCTACAGCTACAATCACTTATGAGTTATATAAGCAAGGCAAGACCGTAGAGGAAATCGCCAATGATCGAACCCTTACAGTTGGTACTATAGAGGGGCATCTAGCACACTATGTGGAGAATGGTACTATTCCAATTGAAGACTTAGTAGATGCAAAAAAAGTGGAGAAGATCAAAGAAGTGCTGGAATCAGAAGCAGTAGGTCTGGGAGAAATCAAATCAAAGCTCCCAAAGAACTATAGTTACGGAGAGATCAAGTTGGTGATGGCTCATCAAAAGATGAGTAGTTGATTGAAAAAAGACTTCCAAAGACGAGCCATTTACGTTTATAAAACCTTGGAAGTCTTACTGGAGAAGTTGCCAGAGGAAAACGCAAAGCTGATCAACTCTCTGACCAGATTAATGATCAGGTATAGTTTCGGGCTATAAAACCAACCATTGGAGGTTTTACTTCTTTGAACCTGGAATTCAAATATCCGATGGGAATGGATTCGGCGATGGTGACAAACTAGCAAGATAGCGGGTTTTATACTATAGTAACGTTTCTTATAAAATACTTATTCGAGAAGTTTAGCGTTACTATTCAGCTGCTTATATAAAATATTATTTTAAAAATGAATTTGATTATCACTATTATTGAAATAATCAACTTGAAAATAATTTTTCATAAAATAATATATTATTCAGTTTTAAGCAAATTCGGCACTTTGATAAGATTTAATTTTTAAATATTTGAAAATCAATCTATTAAGTAGCTGAATAGTAACAATTTTCTTCCTTTTCTTGCCATAGAGTAAAAATAACATTAATTCACTTATTAACAAATCTTCACACTATACTAATTTAATTTTCATATCCACCCCAAGTTTGTTTGTTGTCCATCATAAAAAATGGATTATCCATTTTATTTAAGGATTTGTGTTGAATACTAAGAAGAGCATTTTTTGGAGACTTAAAGTGTAATTGATTGTTTTCGCCTTTCTTCGTTCCAAGCGAAATCCATTTATTATCCCAGTAAAATAATTCGTAATCTGAATTATTTTTTATGATTGCCCATGAATTTCTGAACGTATATCGAATTTCAGCTATTGATACAGGTTCACCAAAGTCAATTCCAATCCATGAGATAGTGTTTTTATTTATTATTTTAAGCTCATCAATTTGAGCAACATTATCATGCGCCTCCCAAATTTGCTGTTCATCATTGCTAAAGTTTGTTGTTATATCTCCGTCAAACGCCTTTGACGCATCAATCAAATCAAAGGAATTTGAATGAATAATTCTTCCTATCAGTGGTTTGCCAAACCTATCGTAAAATTCAATTTCTGCAACTCCAATAATCGTGTCACTCTTGTATCTGATATATTGATAACTTTCATGGTCTGTAATACGAATGCTCTCCATTGCATTAGGAACTTTTTTTATGGTATCAAGGATTTTTGAAGTTTCAAACTTCGGGTCATTTGATCCTTCAAAAACCGCACCCACCATTAGTTTACTAAATTTTCTGGCTGGAATACTAATTGGAAATTTTCGGGTTAACTTAACTTCTTCAAAAGTAGATGTGTCAGCTTTGTGAATTAACTTTTTCCCATCGTGAGTCAAGTAAAAAGGAGATCCCGCTGAAAGGTATCTACCCTCGATAAAGTACATCGGGAAGTATGTATTTCTAATGCCCATATTTCTAAAAATACCTCTATTGTTCTCGATAATTGATGCCTCTACTGGAAGCCATCCCTTTTTATCAAATATGCACAAGTAAAGCATTTCAGTATTTTTTAGTTGAGGGTCAATCACCTCAACTTCCACATCAAAGACAGGGGTGAAGTATTGGGTTACATCTCGAATGTGGCTGTTACTAAATAACGGAGGCATAGCTTCTTCTATCTCGGAAAACTGTTTTTTTTCTTTTCTAAAAGATTCCATAAAAACCTTTGGGTACCAGCGATGCCTGATCTGTTGGTAGTATTTGCCTTTTTGTGGTGCGTAATGACTGCCATAATCTACAAAAGCACCTTCCTCGTCCATAACTGCAACCCATGAAGTTCCACCATGTCCAAATACCTTAGCCGAGGGGATTCCTAAGCTACGCAGTATAGCTAGTTTTAAAGCGCAATGATGATTACAAGACCCTAATTGTAAATGATGGATTTCTGAAATGCTAAGCTCTTGAGCGAAATTCATATGCCAGTCCCATCTAAACCAATACAAGCTGTCATTTATTCTATTAACAACTTCAAGGATGCTGCTAGTATCATGCTTCAATGCCCATTCATATCTTCCATACATTGACTTCCTCCAATGTTGATCTGGTAACTGATCGAAAGATCTATAGGGAAGAATAAATTCACAAAATTGCTCAAAAGTAAAATCTTTCGCCCATGTCACTTGATTCCAAACACTGAATGCGAAATCAATATTATCGATTAGTATGTTGGACTCTATTTCCAAAATATCTATTGTTCTTTGCTTCAAATCCAGAAACCCCTCTTTTTCCAATCGGATCCAAATCGATTTTATAGTGTCAGAATCCACCTGTGCGGAATCGGTTGTCAGCATTAGCTGCTCAGTAAATTGATTTTTATGTGCGTAACTCATTTCCGGCATGTTTTCTATTAGAAAATACGCTGCCTTCAATTTCTGATCGTCTCCACTTCTTTTATAGTGTTCGATAACTTTGTATAATTCAGTTTTATTATTGCCTGCCTGTTCCAGAGTCCTGCCTACATTAGGTGGTATAGTATTACATGAAATTATACAGAAGCAAAGAAGTGGTAGTATGAGCTGGCTTTTAATATCGTAATATTTCATGTTGTCTGCTTAGCTATTTCGTTTAATGAACACTCATTACTTTCATTTCCTCTTTCATCATAATCACCTCTGGAGAATTACTTTGGGTTCTTTCTGGATAATTATATCCGCAATAGAATCTGCTTTTACGAAGTTTACTTGCTTGTAATACAGCTTTGCTAGGCGATATAAGGGTCGGAATTTAGAAGGACTCAGATAATGGACATTTTCAAAGTGTGTTATTGCAGAATCGTAATTTTCAATGCTTAAGAACACATCTCCTAGTGCAAACTCTATATCTGGGGATAATAGATACGAGGAAGTTTTTTGTAAGTATTGAAGGCTTTTTTCTGTGCTCTCATACTTTTTGAGTAAAAGTGAGTATTCAAGAGCTAATTGAATATCATTAAATCTACATAAAGCCGCTTTCTCATAGTGATCAAGCCAATCGTCAGACTCTTTCCTTGCCAATGTTGAGTGATACACAAATCCCATTTTGTTATACTGATATACGATACCGATGATCAATAGAAAAACGAGTATTAATTTGATTGCCTTCATAGTATTTTACACTTCCAGAACCAATGTCGTTTAGTTAAGCATTTATTTTCATAGTGGTTTATAATTTTGATAATAAGATCTCTTGGGTTTGTGTATCCTGGGGTTCGATCGGTCGGGACGTACAATTTCTCTGGTGTGATAAACCATGCTATCGAATGCTTCGATGGAGTCTCTGCTTCTTTTTCTTCCCAAAAGAGGCACGACCATATCCACCATAGTGGCCAGTGCATGGGTTCGGTTGATTTTCTGGTCATGCTTTCGACCTTCCCCGGCTTTGAATTCCTGGCGCACCTTTTCTTCGATAGGGTGCGCAAAAGCCGCACACATGGTCATCAAGAATACTTT
>JBCDKO010000166.1:0-10773 GCA_038746525.1 Bacteroidota bacterium | reverse complement strand
CCTTTCATGGCCGAATTTTGCACGGCCTCTGTAAGTTGATTCGTCGATCTCATAGTCAATATCGTTTGATAAATGTTCTCTGTATGAAGTAGCTTTAACGGAAAAATGGGAAGAAATACCCCCCTTATACCTGAGTACTAAGAGTAGTAAAAAAAAATTAAAACACAGTTACTTATTACATACCCTTAACTAAACGACATTGAAAGATGATTGGTTATTAAAATCACTTTACGATAAACTTTCCTTGCATTAAAGCGAAATGTCCGGGGAACGTGCAAATGAAATCATAGGAGCCTGGTGCTGGTGCTTCAAAGATGATGGTTGTAGATTCTCCTCCTCCGATCAACCTGGTGTAGGCAATGGTTTCGTCCGTATCCGGAACGTACTCGTTAGCAGCGGCGGTATAGGCCTTGCCTGCATATGAAGCTACATCTACTCCTTGTTTAAGAATGACGACATTATGGCCCATCACTTCTTTTGCTAATTGGCCGGTATGATTAAGTGTAAGCTCAATCGTTGTTCCCGCTTTTGCACGAAGTTCTTCCCTGTTATAGCGCATTTCATCATTGCTGTTGATTATAAGCTTAACCAAACCATTTTCGTCAATTTCTGAAGAGGTTGGCGCTTCATTTTTCGCTGGATCTGTTTTCCCTTTATTGGAACCATTTCCACAACTCCACATCAGCGAAATTATTACAGTTATCATTGCCTGTTTGATGAATGAGACCTGTATTAATGTTCCGATTTTATGGTTCATACGTTTGTGTTTACTTGTGATACAATTGGCCATGAATGCTCATCAACCTTTAATTTTTTCGAATAGTGGGAAGTAAGATCAGCGTTTTTAAAATTGTACAGAACAATCAATTTATACGTCAAAGATATTTTCTATTTGTTAGAAACAATCGCTAACTATAGTGAACTGTCCGCTCAATTTTGTATCTCATACCGAACGAGCATTTTCTGTGCTAGGTAACCTCTACCCCCATCATAGACCTCGGTCCAACCTGTTTTCTTTAGGTATTTCACCAGATAGTGGTTGAGTAGTCCGTGTGAAACCAGCAAAGTCTTTCCATTTTTAGCTGCGTCTTTTTCAAGGAATGAAGCGGCTTTTTTCGCTCTGGCTTTTGCTTCGGAGAAGCTCTCGATCCCCTTTTTATTCAAACCCATAAACCATAGCACTCTCGATCCAGTTAACCACCATTTTAATGGAAGCTTCATGTTGAAAAAAGAAAATATTTTCCTTTCAAATTCACGAAACTGTGCATCAGCTATCTGTTTGTTCTGTTGCTTAAACAATTGCTGAGAGGTAGAAATGGATCTATTGAGACTGCTCGTGTATAGCACCTGAAGTTCTTTGTATCGCAGTTCTAGGGGAGTATACTCAGGAGGATAGACGCCGACCGAATCATACTCACGAATAAACTTTTTCGCTTCTTTCCGCTTTCTCCATCCCTTTTTATACAAGGCAGGTTCTCCATGCCGTAGCAGTATTATCTGTGATAGTTTGGAATAGTCTTCCACTAAATCTACCTCGTTGTTCACAAATTTTATGCTTTGAGGACTTAGTTTTGATTTTTTCTCCAAAATCTCATAATGCTCAACCACTTTTTCCAGTTGAGCACTAATCTGATAAGTAAATCCTAGCCATAAAATCAGAAAAAAAATTCTTTTCATGTAGATAATAATGTCTTATTTGTATGAATTCTGAAAAAGTAAAGTGGCTTTGTGCCTTCGTGTGTTAATGAAACCCTTAATGAAAAAAACGTCGCTAACACGGTACTGATTAACATGATTTAGACCCGGGAAATGCTCGTTGTATTTCCTTGAGCGATACTCTAAATCTTGATTGAAAAAGCCCAATAAAAAGAAGGAGCGTTAGAACCACCACAACATGCGCTACTACTTTATTTTCTTTTTTTAATCCTGGATTGCAAATGAGCAGAGCTAGACCTACAATCGCAGGAATAAGTAAGGTGAATAATGCGTGCAAAGATTCAACGTATCCCCATATAGAAAGTAAGATTAGAAGAAGCACATGAGTTAAGCGTGTTATCTGTACATTCATTGATGCAGATTGTAAGTCATTCAACATTACCAGGAGATTAAATTTGTTTTGACCGTCACCTATTTCATTAATTAGTGACAACAATACTAATTTATTCTTTCAACATTGAACTATAAATCACTAGATCTAGTGAACATATTTTCCTCAGATCTAGCGATTGACAGGTATTCCATCCATTATCACCTTTGTACTACATAAATTGTTTCCTATGATGAAAAGGGATTCATAGAATCCTTTGCAAAACTGGATTTTTGGCTCAAATCGAGGCTTTCAGAATTTCAAAAACGTAGTTTACTGGTCGTAAATGAGGCTTGTGAAATTTTGAGTAACGAAGAGTTGGGCCAAAAGGCGGGTTTTTCAAAGGATTCTCATATAATATTTTTGGTTTATTATGTTAATTTACGATATCACAAACTCCTTTAAGGTAATTGCTAGCAACTAGAAAAGCTCCTTGGGAGCCGATGTGAATCGTAGTAGAAGTCCCTCAACTTCATGGATTTTATATCCTGTTTCAATGCATTTGGCTTATAAAGACAAGGGTTTAGTTGATGAAATAAATACCTAACGGCACAGTATGTTAATGAAGCTATCGTCGGATTTATAGGCACACAATTACAGTTGAACTTACTAGTGAAAATGGGATATAGGTTGCTTACTTCTCTTGCATACCCACTCTTGGTACAGGTGATGATTTATGTAGATTCTGAGACACTTCTACTACCCAGCAGTCAAGAAAATATGTAATTTGATAAGTAATGTGATCTGAACAAAGAAGATAATAGAGATAAACGACGATTTAAAACTTCTTATGAAAACTTTAGTTCCATTATCTTTAGTAAGATCGAAAAATACCATTGGATCTGGTGATATGGTATTTTAATTTGATTATCAAAGAATCTATTCATTTCATCGTTACAGATCGCAAGGGTCACAACTACAGAGTGTAGTTCTTCGACTTATTTATTGTATAAACATAGAATGAATTGCACTCTTCATTTAAATAGAAATTTTAAAGTATAAATCTCAAAATTTAAATCTTAAGATTATGGTAAGAGTTTTTTTAGTGGCGTTTTCTTTTCTTCTGGTGTCATTAACCATCGCTCAGAAGAAGAAAAAACAGGATACGGAAGCCATTTTGAGTATGTGTGGATGTTTCAATATAACATTCAGCTTTGCAGAAACTTTCGGAGCAGATCGGGATTATGAATATCATGATAACTATTATTCCGGTGCATTAGAATGGGCATTTCCAGTAGAGCAAACCAAGGATAAGGTTATTATACAGCATTTGCTAGTCATTGGTGATACGATGATCATCAAACATTGGAGACAGGATTGGATTTATGAAAACCAGGATCTTTACGTTTATGATAAGGACGATACCTGGAAGTATAAACAGCTCTCTGCTGACGAGGTTAAAGGTCAGTGGACACAAAAAGTCTTTCAAGTAGATGATTCACCAAGATATGAGGGTTCAGGCACGTGGGTACATTACGATGGCAGGCATTATTGGGAATCCGAAGCAGATGCTCCACTCCCGAGGAGAGAATACAGCAAGAGAAAAGACTATAACGTTATGATAAGAAGGAATCGTCAGGAGATCACAGATACCGGATGGCTGCATGAACAAGACAATCAAAAGGTCAACAGAACCAGTATAGATGAACTTATAGCTTGGGAGAAAGGCTGGAATGTCTATGAAAAGGTAGATGATAGTAAATGTAATACCGCAGTTGAGTGGTGGAACATTAACGAGAAATTCTGGGCGGATGTCAGGTTTGTTTGGGATGAAGTTTTTGCTTCTCAAAAAACACTGGAACTTGACATGAAAGCAGACGGACAAATTATGTTTATGCGCATGTTTGGATTAGGAGACCAATTGAGCGGAGAGGATTATGATGCACAAAAATCTAATGAAGAAATTAGAAAAATAATTCAACTACATCTTTCGAAGGAAGGAGAAATAAGAGTAGCTGGGAAATAGTCATATTTTCTAATCTATTCACATTTTTGATTAAGAAAAGATCTATTGCACTACAAGTAGTGACTTAAAAATCACTACTTGTAGTGGTTTTTATTTGTTATGTACACTCTACACTTAAAATAAAATGGTTTTTCGTATTCTGCAGCTAAACCAAAACGGGCTATTGGCGGTCTCATTGATAGACAAATTTTAAGAGAGAAACCAATGAAAAAATTTAATTTATTAACAACACTTACTTTGTTTTTTACATTCTTTTTGGTACTCACCGGCTGTGGAGATGATGATGACGGCGATGAAAGGGAATTAGAAATACCCCCAACATACATTTCTTCCGCTTACGATGATAACGTAGTAGCGGAGGCAACGGTGATTGATGAATTGGGAGCCATGACCTCTGATGCAAATGACGCAGAAGCAAATGCACAAAACACCACCGTATCGGCGATTACCTATCCTTCCAATCTTTCCAATGTCACCCTTTCAAGCTATAGAGCTTTAGTTACAGATTGGTTAGTAGAATTGGTGGCTTCTGCTAATGATGATGACGGTTTTCAAAATCCTGGACCAAACGGAACACCTGCTGCCGGGGAAGAAGGAGGATTATTAGGTACCCGCTTATTAGATGAAAACGGATTGGAATTAGAGCAAATGGTGCAAAAAGGTTCGTTTGGGGCGTCGTTGTATAATCACGCCTTATCTGTAATTAATGCGGGCAACCTGACAGGTGATGATATTGATAAGTTGGTAGAGATACACGGCACTGAGCCTACTTTTAATCCCGATCTGACTACTCAAGCAGCAGTCTACTCAAGAAGAAGGTCAAACCAAACAACTCAAATTGGTTCTTTCTATGAAATAAGGAACAGCTTAATCACTGCGAAAGCCGCTGCTGAAGCCATAGAGGATGGTGGAGATTTTCAGGACGAATTGAACGATGCGTTGGATCAGTATTTACTTGCTTGGGAGGAATCGAACTTTGCTACCGTCATTTATTATTGCAACGCTACCAGAGACCAACTGTTGGAAGCTCAAGGCAACGATGAAGCCCTTGGAGATGCACTGCATGCTTACGCCGAAGGGGTAGGTTTTGCACATGGATTTAAAGGTGTGAGCAATAAACTAATAACGGATGCAGAGATAGATAGTATTCTGTCCAAATTATTAGCTGAAGACGGAGAAATCCCTGAAAGTCATAGGTTCTTAAATGAGCCGAGTTTACTGGACGATCTACAAGAGATAATTGACGATATCCAAGCCATTTATGACTTTACGGATGCGGAGGTAGCTTCTTTCTTCGAGAACGATCCGATGTAATAACTTTTTCATGAATTAAAAGCATGCGACATGAGAATATATAAAAAGACAAGAGCGGAAAAAAATTTCGTCTTTTCCATCCTGGCTTTGTTTTTTTTTGCGGCGTTAACTTCATGCAAAGACGATGATGAGTCTGGGAATGGTGGTGAATCCCCCCCACCGGAAGTCACATTTGATAGAAGTGTATTTTTGGAAGATATGGCTACTGAGCTTATCATACCCAATTTTGAAGCATTGGAAAACAGCACAGATAGTTTGGCACTTGCTACCGAAAATTTTACCACTGACGCCACTGAAGAAAACCTGGCTGTTCTTCGTGAAGCTTGGGTAGAAGCAGTTACTGACTATCAGCACTGTTCCGCATTTGGTTTTGGTCCCGGAGACCTTACATTAGGACCGTTTGCAAGCGTACTAGGCGTCTTCCCTGTAGATGAATTTGAGGTGGAGCAAAACATTAACGATGAGAATTTCGATCTTGTAAATACTTTTAGTAGGGATATACGTGGGTTTTATACTGTTGAATACCTTATATATGGCAAAGGAGAAACAGATGCCGAGCTTATCTCTGCCTTCGATCAGGAGCGTAAAGATTACCTTACACTGATTGTGGATGAATTAGATGAAACGTTCAAGTCGATAGTGGATGAGTGGAATACTTCTTATTTAGACGAGTTTATCAGTAATGATGGTACATCCTCAGGCAGCCCTACATCTTTGCTGTATAACGAATTCGTAAAGGACTATGAAAACATGAAGAACTTTAAAGTGGAGCTGCCGGCAGGGCTTACCGCGGGACAGGAGACCGTTGATCCTACATTAGTCGAAGCTTACTATAGTGGAATTTCAACAGAGCTGATCGAACATAATTTTGAAAACTCCAAGAATATCTGGTATGGACGTACACGAGATGGCGAGGACATTGAAGGTTTTCAAGAATACCTTGATTCCGTAGAAGGTGGACCTGATTTGATTGTCACTACCATAGCGGCTATCGCTAGGATAGATGATGCTATTGCGGCAGTTCCTGAAGGAAAATTGTCGGATCACGTAGAAACAGATGAGGTCGAAACCCTTAGGAATGAACTTCAGGACAACACGGCAAATTTTAAAAGCTCTATGAGTTCTTTGTTGGGAATCAATATCACATTCAATTCCGGAGATGGTGATTAAATAATGGATTAACTCTTTTTTGATGTATGTTTAAAATATACAAAATAAGTCGTGCACTGCATTATTGATTTAATGTAGCTCATAGATTTAGCTAAACATTACATCTTCCCTTGATCAAAATATTTTCATATACACAGTTTTTATATTATTTGGAGCAACCGGTCTCGGTTGCTCCATTAGTTACCTTCAGGTTGGGATTCGGTTTAGTTATGCTTTTCAGCACCATCCGCTACATGGCCCTCGGCTGGGTTGATGCTCAATTGATAGATCCCCTTTTGCACTTTAGCTATTTTGGTTTTGAGTGGGTACAACCACTGCCTGGTAAATGGTTGTATATTCTGTTCTTCTTGATGGTCACTGCCTGTATTGGTATCATCTTAGGTTGGTATTATCGTTTTTTCTCCATTTTATTTTTCCTATGCTTTACTTACATTGAGTTGATTGACATCACCTACTATCTCAATCACTACTATTTTGTAAGTATTGTCGCATTTATGATGATATGGGTCCCGGCGAACCGATATTTCTCATTGGATGTAGTCCGCAAACCGCAACTCTACAGAGAAAAGATAAGCCTCTGGTGTATTGGTATCTTTAAACTCCAGATCGCCATTGTTTACTGCTATGCGGGTTTAGCTAAAATTAACTACGATTGGCTGATAAAGGCGCTTCCACTTGCCATCTGGCTTCCGGCAAAAACAAGCATTCCTCTCATAGGATGGATTTTCAAGTACAAGCTGACTGCCTACCTTTTTAGCTGGATAGGGATGTTTTTTGATACATTAATTATTGGAGGCCTTCTTTGGAAAAGGACGCGATGGTTTGCTTACCTAGCTGTGATTATCTTCCATACACTCACAGGAATACTTTTTCAAATTGGGGTTTTTCCTATCGTGATGATTTTTGCTGTGATTATCTTCTTCTCCGACTCTTTTCATGAACGATTATTGAGCAGGTTATCTGCTTTATTTAAAAAATGGCGTCATTTGACCACTAATGTTATTCATAAAGAAATTCCAATTCCGTCACTTAAAGCATCTCGTATCGCGATTTGTTTTTTCTCTGTTTTCTTTCTATTTCAATTTGTCTTTCCGTGGCGATATTTAATCTATGATGGGAATATTTTCTGGACAGAAGAGGGTTATCGTTTTTCCTGGCGCGTTATGCTAATGGAAAAAGCAGGAACAGCTACCTTTTACGTAAGGGATGGCCATGACGGAAGAGAAGGCTCGGTGATCAACCATCAATTCTTAAATCCCCATCAAGAGAAACAAATGGCGATGCAACCGGATCTTATCTTACAATTTGCTCATTATTTACGTGACCATTTTATGTTTAATGGAATGGAAGATCCGAAAATACGAGCAGAAGTATGGGTCACACTAAATGCAAGACCTGCCAAACTTTTAATAGACCCCCAGGTAGACCTTACAGAAAAGACAGACACCTGGAAAAGTAAAGATTGGATATTACCGTATGGAAATGACTAAAGCTTTTGGTTGCGTTTTATTTTACCTGCTTTGCTTTGCGTCGAATTTGCTGGCTCAGGAGTATAAGATTTACGGCATAATATCAGATAGCAGTGCCGGGAAAACGTTAGAAGGAGCGACTGTTTTTATCCAGTCTCTAAACGTAATAGCTAAAACCGACAGCAATGGCTACTATGAAATTCGGCTACCTGCTGGTAGCTACGAATTAGAAGCGTTTCGTTTAGGAATGTTGGCAGCTAGAAAGAAGATAGACGTAAAAAGAGAGATGCAAGTGAATTTTTCCTTATCGGAATTATCCAAAAGTCTTGATGAAATAGAAGTGATAGCAGAAAGAACGCAGGCGATCGGCATCTCAAGGTTACGTGCCGTTGAAGGTTTTGGTATTTACGAAGCCAAGAAAAATGAACTTATTATGCTGGATGATTTTGCAGCCAATAAGGTCACGAATAATGCGCGGCAGGTTTTTGCCAAAGTCCCTGGTTTAAACATTTGGGAAAGTGATTGTGCAGGACTTCAGCTAGACATAGCTGCAAGGGGCCTTGGACCCAGCCGTACTGCTAATTTCAATACGCGACAAAATGGATATGATATGAGTGCGGATGCTTTAGGTTACCCGGAGAGCTACTACATGCCAGCCATGCAAGCCGTTGAGCGGATAGAAATTGTTCGAGGAGCCGCCTCTTTGCAATATGGGACACAGTTTGGTGGCATGCTCAACTTTAAACTTAAAGAAGCCCCAGATAAACCCATAGAGATTAATTTGGAACAAGCGGTTGGATCGTTTGATTTGTTCAACACATTCGCAAGTGTTGGAGGTACAGTGAATAAATGGGATTACTACAGCTATTACCAATATCGAACAGGGGATTGCTGGCGGGATAATAGTTGTTTTGATTCGCATCTTGCCTTCACTAGTATAGGGTATCAAGTCAATGAAAAACTCAAGTTAAAATTCGAATACTCTCTCCTTAACTATGAAGCACAGCAACCTGGAGGTTTGACGGATGAAGATTTTAATGCAGGCAATCTGGAATTGTCCAGAAGAAATCGAAATTGGTTTCAGGTTTCCTGGAATCTGATGGCGTCTATTGTTGATTACAAATTTTCTGATGACACTAAGCTCAACATTCGCAGTTTCGGTTTGATTTCTACCCGAAATGCATTGGGGAATCTGGAGCAAATAGATCGAGCGGATGATATAACTCAAAACCGTACCTTGATTCGTGATGAATTTAAAAACTTTGGGGCTGAAGCACGTCTACTTCATTATTTTAATTTCTTTGGCAAAAAATCTGCACTCTTGGTAGGAAGTCGTTATTACAATGGCTTCACGGATCGAAAACAAGGAGATGCCAGCGCTGCATCGGATGCTGATTTCTCCTTTCTAAACCCAGATGATCCAGAAGAATTTGATTACGATTTTCCGAGTAAAAATGTGGCTCTTTTTGTGGAGAATGTTTTTAATGTCTCTGATCGAATCGGTTTGACGCCAGGTGTCAGGTTCGAGCATATCCGTACTGACTCGGAGGGTATCTGGAAACAGACCGTCAGAAACTTTGCGGGGGACATTGTGACAATTAATGAATTTATGGATGACGAATCAGTAACGCGTTCTTTTGTGCTTCTTGGTTTTGGAGCTAGCTACTACACGAAAAAGAACCTGGATGTCTATTTTAATTTTTCTGAAAACTTTCGCTCGATTACGTTTAGTGATTTGCGTGTAAACAATCCAAATTTTTTGCTGGACAGTTTGATCACCGATGAGAACGGGTTTAATCTTGATCTTGGCGTAAGGGGCGCTTTGCTCAACTGGTTAAACATTGATATTAGTGTTTTTTATTTGAAATATAATGATCGCATTGGGGTATTATTACCGGCAGGGACTACATTGCTTTTCAGAACCAACATAGGAGATTCACGGCATTACGGGATTGAATCGTTCATGGAACTGGATATATATAACCTGATTGGTGTGAATAAGAAAGATATACGCCTTTCCTTGTTTACCAACTTTTCAATAATCAATGCAGAATACGTTAAATCCCAGGATAGCGCCATTGAAGGGAATGAGGTAGAATATGTGCCAGATATCATGTTGCGTTTGGGAATTAATTATACGCTGAAAAATCTTAAGGCCACATATCAGGTATCATATTTAGGGGAGCAGTTTTCAGATGCAACCAATTCTACGACTAATCCGAGCGCATTAACAGGGTTGGTTCCATCCTATTATGTAATGGATCTTTCCCTAGAATATCGATGGAACCGATGGAAAACCACATTTGGAGTGAACAATCTTACGGATGGAAAATATTTTACCAGACGAGCAGAAAGCTATCCGGGACCTGGCATTATTCCTGCAACCATTCGTAGTTTTTATCTATCTGTTGGAATAAGAATATAGCGTTAAAGAAACGATGGAATCAAAATCAAGTAAGAAGCGAGAAGCTATCGCCATTTTTTCAGAACGTTTTGAACAATAGGAGGCTTCCCAAGAAGGCCAGCAAGACGCGTATGCTTTTGAAGAAAGTTAGGTAAAGTTTGTGGAGCAAACCAGCCGGGAAGTATTGCAGCAAGTAGTTGGGGAGGAGAGGGACAGCAGAAAGAAAAACGATAAACAGTAGCTACGGCCAATTGGAGATCCCCAAGCATCCTTTGCTTTGTCGTACTCCTCTGGGGTTCAAAGCAACTCCTTACTGGCAGGAAAAGTGTGTATATATGGGGCAGCAGCACGTGTTTGAACAAGG
>JBCDKO010000165.1:0-10904 GCA_038746525.1 Bacteroidota bacterium | reverse complement strand
TGATTTCATGTACACTTTTTCAAGCTGTACAAGAAATGTATTGGATGAATTTAAGAAGACTTTTATTCAAATCTATACGAGAAATTACATGTGATAATAAAATACCCGTCTGTAGATAGCCACTTTTCGGAGTGGACTCAACTGTTCATTAAGTCTAAATTGTTTGTACATATATGAACAGCACTCATAAGCAGAAAAAAATATTTATCTAATTGTCAATCACTTACAAAGTATGGCATAGGTATTGATAATTTGAGGGTATGTCTGCGAATCGATCTAATTTAAGCATAAGCCGTACGTTACTCATCTTATTGGGTATCATATTAGCGTGCTTACTAACGCTCAATGCTAGGTCCTTCCACTCAGTGGAAAATTTATCTTTCCCTAAGCAAACCCGACCTAACCTTCTTGATAAAAAAGCCAATCTCAACTTTTTGAAAGAAGCAAGTAAGATTGCATTTGAAAAGTTTGCAGAAAAAACCTCATCTTTAAAGTAAACAGAAGATACGATGACAAGAAGATTATTCAGATCCCATGATCGATTGTTAGGGGGTGTTTGTGCCGGATTAGCTGAATACTTCAGTTTAGACCCGACGCTTATTAGAATAAGTTATTTGGTATTATCCGTATTAAGTGCTGCTTTCCCAGGGATTTTGGTATACATTATATTATGGATTGTTATACCTTCCAGGTATTAATTTTTATTATGAAAATGTATCCATCGGTCTGGAATTTCTCCTCTTGTAGCTAATTCATAATCCGAGTAGTTGCATGCCAACATCCTATTGCGATTAAACAGTCCGGCATCTTTATCGGCAGGAACTTCCATCCACCAGCGCTCGGAAAGCTTACTTTTATAAAATTTAAGTGTATCTGGTTCTTTCCCTATGTGCACTTCGTACATGAGATAGTCATTAGATTTAAGATTTTTGTCTCCTTTTCTCTGATAGTAACCTTCAATGAAATACCAAATCATGGTACATATAACAAAAGCGGTTTTTTTTTCTTCTGTATCAGAAACCGCAGAATAATTATACAACCCTATTGAACTCATCTTTTCATTCTGCCCGGCATACCACGTAAGCTGACAGGCTTCTTCCCCTGTAAGACCGTAAGCTTTAGAATCGAAAGCTCCCGGGGAATAGCTAGATTGAATGGCAGATATATCGATAGTTATCATATCTGCATCTCTTACTATAGGCTCTATATTTTTAATATCTTCTTTTACTGCCCCTAACCGTATAGCCTCGAAGGATAAGCTATCGATTAGCTGTAAAGCTTTCTGATCTGTCAGATAGCTTTGATAAGCTAAGTGGTGATAGTTAAAGAGATAGTTAGGATTATATTGAAATAGTTTAGTAAGGTATTTTTCAACATCCAATTCCCCGTAAACATCTATTTTGTTATCTACATTAAGAACCGAAATTAATTTTTCACTGTCCTCAAAGGCATAATATTGACCCAAAGTCAAATCATGACTTCCACCAAACAAGATCGGAATAATTTCTTTACTCATCAAATAAGAACAGACCTCTTTAAGTCTTAAATAAGTGTCTTCCAACTCAGGCCCACTTCTTAAGTTCCCCAAATCTATGATACGGTATTCTCCGAAACCTTTTTTTAACTTATAAAGCTGCCTTCTGATCTCATCAGCAGGGCAACCAGATGTTTTGTTCCCACAACCGCGATACTCATTTAAACCAATAAGGGCAATATCCAGG
Organism: Bacteroidota bacterium; assembly: GCA_038746525.1. Taxonomy (GTDB): domain Bacteria; phylum Bacteroidota; class Bacteroidia; order Cytophagales; family Cyclobacteriaceae; genus Ekhidna. The sequence goes on along the minus strand of JBCDKO010000165.1, from coordinate 9,183 downwards.
CCATTATGGTCTGGCATTTTTTCTCGATTGATGTATATAGAGGATTGAAAAGAGAGAACAACAGCATCTTCTTTAATTTCAACGGGATCAAAGAAAAGTTTTAAGTCCATTGAAACTGAGTTAACTAAAACTTGAATGTCAGCATGAACAAAAAACCTTACAGGTAAGTGGAATCACTCCTGAGCAATAGTCCTTATACTTATATTATCCTCCGAAATCGTCAAATCGTATGTTCTCATCAGGGATACCAAAATCTTCTCCCATCTTCTGAACAGCTTGATTCATCAATGGTGGGCCACAGAAATACAATTCAATTTCTTCAGGTTCTTCATGTTTGCTTAAGTAGTAATCAATTACTGCTTGATGAACAAATCCTGTAAATCCATCACCATCATCGTCCATGCTTTTCTTTTCTTTCCAATTATCTTCTGGTAGTGGTTCTGAAAGAACGATGTGAAATTGAAAATTAGAGAATTTTTTCTCAAGATCTCTAAAATGATCTAAATAAAAAAGCTCTCTTTTTGACCTACCTCCATACCAATAACTAACTTTTCTTCCCGTCTCTAAGGTCTTGAAAAGGTGATAAAGGTGAGATCTCATGGGAGCCATTCCAGCCCCTCCACCAACATATAACATTTCCGCTTCGGAAGGATTAATGAAAAATTCTCCGTAAGGACCTGAAATAGTTACTTTATCTCCTTTTTTTAGATCAAAAATATAAGAAGAAGCCACACCAGGATTCACATTCATCCAGGCATTTCTTGACCTATCCCATGGAGGTGTAGCGATACGAACATTTAACATAATTTCTCTCCCTTCCGCAGGATATGAAGCCATTGAGTAAGCTCGTTCAATAGTTTCGTCGTTTTTCATCTTAAGATCCCACAGACCGAACTTATCCCATTCAAGTTTAAATTTTTCTAAATCGTCAGGATGCTCATCAGGATGGGCGGTTATGTCTACATTTTTGAAATCAACTTCACATTTTGGTACTTCTATCTGAATATAACCTCCAGCCTCGTAATCCATCTCTTCGGGCAATTCCACTACAAATTCTTTGATAAATGAGGCGACATTATAATTTCTAGCTACTGTAGCTTCCCACTTTTTAATTCCAAAAATTTCTTCGGGAATCTCAATTTTCATATCGTTTTTGACCTTTACCTGACAGGCGAGTCGAACATTCTCTTTCTGTTCAGTTCTGCTTAGATGACCTGTTTCCGTAGGTAAAACATCACCACCACCTTCAATCACCTTACATTTACACATGGCACAGGTACCACCACCACCACAGGCTGATGGAAGAAATACACTTTTTTGAGAAAGCGTTGATAATAGCGTGGATCCAGCCGTAGTCACCATTGGATTTTCGCTATCACCGTTTACGGTGATTTTCACAGGTCCTGATTGTACTAGTTTAGACTGTGCCCCAAGTAATACCAATACCAATAATAATATCAAAATCGTGAATGCAATAATCGCTGTTATTATAATTGAAGACATATCTTACTTATTAATCTACCTTACAAAACAAATTTAAATGATTCAATTGTCAACTTGTATTAACATAATCGTTTGTTAGACGATAATGTTTTAAAACAATAACATCTCGAAATTTAGCACTATTTCAACATCTTCAGTAGCTGAGTTAACCGTGCTTTTAGTTGACGCCTGTTCACAATAAAATCAAGAAATCCATGATCTAAAACAAATTCGGAACTTTGAAATCCTTTAGGAAGATCTTTGCCTATCGTCTCCCTTATTACTCTAGGTCCCGCAAACCCAATCAATGCCCCTGGTTCCGCAATATTGAAATCTCCTAACATGGCATAGGAGGCAGTCACCCCTCCAGTTGTAGGATCTGTGAGTAAAGAAATGTATGGGATTTTTTCTTCCGAGAGCAAAGCCAATTTTGAAGAAGTCTTTGCCATTTGCATTAATGAAAAACCAGCTTCCATCATTCTGGCACCACCCGATTTAGAAATCATTAAGAATGGAACTTTGTTTGCTAATGAATAATCAATGGTCCTGGCAATCTTCTCACCAACAACAGACCCCATAGAGCCTCCAATAAAAGAAAAATCCATACAAGAAACGACCAGGCCCAAACCATTCACTTTTCCATAAGCGCTGCGAACTGCATCTTTAAGTTGCGTCTTCTCTTGACTCGATTTAATTCTATCAGAGTACTTTTTGGTATCGACAAACTTTAGCGGATCACCTGAAGATAGATCAGCATCCAGCTCAGTAAATCCATTGCTATCAAAAATTATTTCAAAATACTCCTTAGATCCAATCCTGACGTGATAATCATCATCTGGGCATACATATGAGTTATTCTTTAGCTCTCTCATATGTATAATATTTCCTTTTGGGGTTTTGTACCAAAGGCCATCGGGGACTTCTTTCTTATCCTCTGTTTTAGTGAGTATTCCTTTGCCTTGTCGCTTGAACCATGCCATTCAACTATTTGCTCTGTTGAATTGTCAAAACTAAACGATTAATTGTTAAAAAAATCAATTGAACTTTGAAGCTATTTCAACTCCTCAAAATCTACATACTCACCTCCATCGTAGTTTTTGTTTTTCTTCGATTGCTTCCTAGGTATATTATCAATGTTCAAGTTACTGTTTGAGGCTTTTTTCGAATATTGTTGTCGCTTGGTTTGAAAATGCCAAGGATCACTTTTTAATCCACTAAATACAATTCTAAACAAAATTCCAGCTACTTTGTAAAAAATGTATATGATAAGGACGAGTACAATCAGAAATTTGAACATGTAAATAATAACTTATTTGCTTAGATATAGGTTTCGTTCTGAATAGATTTCCATGAAATAGTCATCCATTAGATCATCGATGAAATAAATCGCTTCACCGGTAGATTTCATCTCAGGCCCTAGTTGTTTATTAACGTTAGGAAATTTATGGAAAGAAAAAATGGGTTCTTTTATTGCATAGCCCTTTTTGAAGGGATTAAAATTAAAATCTGATAATTTTTTCTCTCCAAGCATCACTTTCGTTGCGTAGTTTACATATGGTTCTTGGTAAGCTTTGCAAATGAACGGTACTGTCCTTGATGCTCTTGGATTTGCTTCAATAATGTAAACTTTGTCATCTTTGATTGCGAACTGAATATTAATAAGACCAACAGTCTCTAGCGCTAACGCGATTTTCTGGGTGTATTCTTCTATTTGACGAATGACAAAATCACCCAGATTATAGGGTGGAAGTACTGCATAAGAATCTCCGGAATGGATACCTGCGGGTTCAATATGTTGCATAATTCCGATTATATAAACATTTTCTCCATCGCAAATAGCATCTGCCTCCGCTTCAATTGCATTTTCTAAAAAATGATCTAACAGAATCTCCCCATCAGGTTTGTCTTTTAGAATATTTACTACATGCTGCTCGAGCTCGGTCTCATTAATCACAATTTTCATACTTTGACCTCCCAAAACATAACTGGGTCTTACCAGTAATGGAAACCCTAACTCTTTAGACAACTCAACTGCATCCTCTGCATTTTCGATGGTTCCATAAAGTGGATATGGGATATCATTTGCTCTGAGAAGATCAGAAAATCTTCCCCTTGCCTCAGCAAGGTCGAGTGCTTCAAAACTTGTCCCAATTATTTTGATACCATACCTCTTTAGCTTTTCGGCTAGTTTCAAGGCAGTTTGCCCTCCTAATTGAACAATGACTCCCTCAGGCTTCTCATGAAGAATGATGTCATAAATATGCTCCCAGAAGACAGGTTCGAAGTAGAGCTTGTCTGCCACATCAAAATCAGTTGAAACCGTCTCCGGATTACAATTAATCATTATCGTTTCATAGCCACATTCATTCGCTGCTAACACTCCATGAACACATGAATAATCAAACTCAATTCCTTGCCCTATTCGGTTAGGACCAGATCCTAAGACTATGATCTTCTTCCTTTCGCTGACCATTGACTCATTCTCTTCTTCAAATGTGGAATAATAGTAAGGCGTTTGGGCTTCAAACTCTGCTGCACAGGTATCAACCAATTTATAAACACGTTTAATGCCTAGTTCATTGCGTTTTTTATATACTACGCTCTCTAGGCATTTTAGAAGATGTGCAATTTGCCGATCAGCATAGCCCTTCTTTTTCGCTTCTCTCAAGAGTTCCTTTGGTACTGTATTCACTTCGTATTTTTCCATCTCTTTTTCAAGCGTTATGAGTTCCTCTATTTGGTTTAGGAACCATGGATCGATCTTGGTGAGCTTATGTATGGTTTTGAAAGGTATCCCCAACTTGAAAGCATCATAAATATGAAAAAGTCTGTTCCAGCTTGGGTGCCCCAAACTATGCAGGATTGCATCCTGATCCTTTAGTTCCTTACCATCTGCCCCCAATCCATTTCGTTTGATTTCCAAAGACTGACAGGCTTTTTGTAAAGCCTCCTGAAAGTTTCGACCAATACCCATAGCTTCTCCTACGGATTTCATCTGAAGCCCAAGTTTTTTATCTGATCCGTGAAACTTATCAAAGTTCCATCTGGGAACTTTTACAATTACGTAGTCTATTGCTGGTTCGAATAATGCAGAGGTGGTCTTCGTAATTTGGTTTTTCAACTCATCTAAATTGTATCCTATGGCTAGTTTTGCTGCAATTTTAGCAATAGGATATCCTGTAGCCTTGGAAGCAAGAGCAGAAGATCTAGAAACCCTTGGATTGATTTCAATTCCAATGATATCCTCCGTGTTTGGATTTACAGAAAACTGAACATTGCATCCTCCAGCAAAATGACCGATCCCATTCATCATTTTCTTAGCCATGTCACGCATCCGTTGATAAACTGTATCTGAAAGTGTCATAGCAGGCGCCACAGTTATTGAATCACCGGTGTGAACACCCATTGGATCGAAATTTTCTATCGAGCAAATAATGATGATATTTCCAGCATTGTCTCGGAGTAACTCCAGCTCATATTCTTTCCAACCGAGAATGCTTTGCTCTACCAATACTTCATGAATAGGTGAAGCTTGTAGGCCTGCGTTCAACGCGGTATCGAATTCTTCTGGCACATTAACAAAACCTCCACCGTAGCCTCCTAGCGTGTAAGATGGACGAATGACTAAAGGGAATCCTATTTTTTGAGCAATTTCTTTTCCTTTCAAAAAAGAAGTTGCTGTTTCTCCTTTACATACCCCAATGCCAAGCTCGATCATCTTATGCCTGAATTTTTCTCGATTCTCTGTCGTCTCTATAGCATCAATGTTCACCCCTATCATTTTGACATTGTACTTTTCCCAGATTCCGGCTTTATCACAATCTATGGCTAGGTTTAATGCTGTTTGACCTCCCATGGTTGGAAGCACCGTGTCGATTTTCGGATGAGCCTCGAGGATTTCCCTTATGTATTTTTTGGTTAGTGGTTTTAAGTAGATATTATCGGCCGTCACCGGATCCGTCATGATAGTGGCAGGGTTGGAGTTAATTAAGGTTACTTCAATTTCTTCTTCCCTAAGAGACCGGGCAGCTTGTGATCCTGAGTAGTCGAATTCACAAGCCTGACCAATGATGATAGGACCGCTTCCGATAATAAGAACTGATTTGATGTTAGGATTTTTGGGCATTTGAGAGAAGTTAACACCTCTTCATAGAGGTTAAAACAAATTGTTACAAAAATAAATCATCAAGAATCTGCCGCAAAAGGAATTAGTATTTAGTGTGACGCCTAATTGGAAATGAAGTATTGGAAATCAAATATTTGTATTAAATATAAACCTTATGAAGCAAGCTTATATTATTGACGGCATTCGAACTCCTGTAGGAAATTTTAGAGGTGCTCTTTCTCACATCAGGACTGATGACCTGGCCTCCTTAGTTATTCAGGAACTAATCAATAGAAATCATACAATTGATCCGAAGCAAATTGATGAAGTAATAGTAGGCTGTGCCAACCAGGCAGGAGAAGACAATCGAAATGTTGCCAGGATGGCCTTACTTTTAGCGGGTATTCCATTCACTGTTCCTGGTGAGACAATCAATAGACTGTGTGCATCGGGTATGTCGGCTATTATCCATGCCAATAGAGCCATAAAAACCGGAGACGGAGATTTATTTATTTCAGGAGGCGTAGAAAACATGACAAGAGGCCCTTGGGTGATCTCTAAATCAGCCAAACCATTTGGAACCGACGTTAAAATGTATGATTCAAGTTTTGGCTGGCGATTTATTAACCTTAAAATGGAAGCACTATACGGCACCGATGGGATGGGACAAACCGCTGAGAATCTGGTAGCGACTCATGGAATCAGCCGTGAAGATCAGGATGCGTTTGCTCATTGGTCTCAGATGAAAGCCTTTGAAGCTCAGAAAAACGGAAGGTTATCAGAGGAAATTGTCTCAGTGGAAATCCCGCAGAGAAAGGCCGATCCTATCCTATTCAGTCATGATGAGTTTATAAAACCCGATACCACGCTAGAGGTTCTCGATAAGTTAAGAGCCGCTTTTAGGAAAGACGGTTCAGTTACTGCCGGAAATTCATCGGGATTAAATGACGGTGCTGCTGCGGTTCTTATAGCTTCAGAAGAGGCAATCAATCAGTATAATCTTGTTCCGATGGCTCGAATTGTTTCTTCTGCAGTAATCGGAGTTGAGCCTAGAATAATGGGAATAGGACCAATAGAAGCAAGCCAAAAAGCACTTGAAAAAGCCGGCCTGAGCTTAGATCAAATAGATGTTATTGAAATAAATGAAGCGTTTGCCGCACAGTCCTTAGCTTGTACAAGGACACTTGGTCTAACTGACCATGATGAGCGCATAAATCCTAATGGTGGTGCGATTGCAATTGGCCATCCACTGGGAATGACGGGAACACGGATTACCTACTCTGCTGCACTCGAACTACGGAAGACAAATAAGAAATATGCATTGACTACCATGTGCGTCGGCGTGGGACAGGGGTATGCTGTCGTTTTGGAGCGTAGTTAATCGTTTAAGTGTCTGGGAGCCTGTCGGACTTAAAATATTGCATATAATTGTTTATATTTAAGTATGCAATCATTCATCAGTGCCAATCGTGAACAAACCACGTTACTCCCTCATGATCTAAACTCATGGTTACCAGAAGATCACATGGCTCGTTTCGTAGTAGAAATAGTAGACAGGTTAGACTTTAGGCATATTTACAGCCAATGTAAAGGTGGAGGTTCGGCTCCATACGATTCCAGGATGCTGCTAAGCTTATTGTTTTATGGCTACTCCATGGCTTCATGAGCACTCTTTCTTGGACGATATCCATAGGAATGCTCATCAAAATGAACTTCCAGCTGGCTCGACGTAAATTTTCTATCGCAAACACACCATAATGTTGAAGGAAAATTCTTTTTTGAACAACAAAAGATGTTTTTGAATTGAAATGACAGGATTACAAAAGTAATTTACGAACTATCTTTATCTGAATCAGAGAATTGTAGTAAGCCGCTTATGTCGGCCATGCCAAGTTCGGCGCAACTGGCAAAAGTTTGGCAAATTATACGGTGTGATGGGCCGGGAGCAAATGGCATTGTTCCCGCACATGATCTGGCCCTGCTCTTCCAGTTTTTGTAAACCGGAAGCCTTTTCATAGAATTTATGATCCGAATCTTCTGGTTTTAAAGGATTATAGGATTCGAATATCGGATGAAAGATCAGGATGAATAACGTTTTATAGCATTTACCATTACGTTAGTAGGCAAATGCATTATCGTAGAAAGAGGAAGAATATTTACAGGCACCTCTAAAAACTCAGTTCAAGAATTTGAGGTAGCGTTTTTTTTCTGAGACAAGACGTCAAAACGAAGTTTAGCAGCGTTAAGTAAGTATTTTGATAACGAAGTATCAGGAAAAAGATCATCTCAAAAATTGAAAGTGGGTTTTTAGAGGTGCCTTTATTTATTCGGCCAGTGATTTTTATATCGTTTGAAAAGAAGTATTGGCATAATCAGAATGATACATTCAGTGATTATGTTTCGAGATTACAAATCTCGAAGAGCTGAGTTTCACTTTTTTGCAGCCATAACCAAGAGTGAGCACACGCCTTATGCACGGAACGTTGCTCATATCTCCAAATCGAACGTATGAGGATCAAAACTTTACTATTTCTCCTTGTCATTGGCACTCTTTTTTCATGCGAATCGGAGCACTCCGTTTTGTTAAAGTGTCTGCAAGAGATAGTGAAATTGATAGTTTATAATCCAATGTCGCTTAACTAAACGACATTGGTTTATATATTATTGAATCAATCACTGAAAAGGTAATGATCCGAGCGTCGCTGGCTGTCGATTCGGAGGAACAGGTAAATGGTGAAATAGATTATCCTACAACAGGAAGCATCCAAACAAAAGATGGTAAAGAAAGCTACTTGACAATATTATATCCGGGCAAAGTTTTAAACATTACCATCGCCACTGACTCTACCATTCGCACAAATAATTTGGGTGACTCACTTTTGAACTATTTATGGAAGAGTAATAATGAGTTTATTTCCCAAAATGTTGAATTTATATTCACCTCCAACACCCTTGATTCAATTGTAACTCTTTTCAAGGATTGTGAGACCCAAAGACAAACCCAAATAGAAAAACAGTCAGTAAATCTCTCTCCTGAAGAAAAAGAAGTTTTGCAACATCAGAATAGTGCAAGAATTCATTCATTCCTGTTCTATTTTGGGCGATTAGCAATGAACTTCCCTGCTAGTCATAAGTATTTTTATTACAGATACAGTATCGATAATAATACACGATGGGCAAAAACTCTTCCTCAAAATTTGCTCTATAAATATGAAATCAACTATTACCTTAAATCCGTAGGCTAAAATTTTGGAGAGTTAGCATTTTTAACAGGTTGATGATTTTTGAAATTTGGTTGGTATTTATGTTGGGAATTTATGTCCAATGATGCTGCTGAGTGAACATTTCCACGCGAGAGTCAACATTTTTATTTCATGAATACTTGATTTGATTCATTTTGAACATACCTCTTCGGAGTGATAGACCTGCTTTTCGAATACGCTGGTGTAAATGCTCTGGCTAACGGAGGAGAGGGCTATAATCTTTCTCGGTGTACAGTTTGAGTATCTCCTGCCTTCCGGTTTTGATCCATTTGGCTGCTAGGGTAATAAAACCGAAGATGAATTTCTTGATCCTGAAATTAGACTTCAACTAAT